>NZ_MAEL01000044.1 GCF_009933335.1 Candidatus Enterococcus willemsii
ATTGATGGCTCGGATGTTTTTATTTAACTTTGTTTTCTATTCAAATAATAATACACAGGAATTCCAATCGCAGTGATACCAATCCCTGTTAACACTAAAAATGGCGTGGTGATGGTGGTCATCACTAAGATGAAGCCCCCACCTAAAATCGCAATCATTGGGATGATTGGATACAAGGGCACTTTATAGGGGCGTGGCATTTCTGGTTGTCTTTTGCGTAATAGAAATACTGCAATAAACATTAAAATACTAAAGAACCACATGACAAAGACTAGCATATCGGTCAATAAGTCAAAGGTACCAATCCCCATCATGATACAAGCAATTGCCAATTGGGCACAAGCAGCCACATAAGGTACGGCTGTCTTTTTAGACAATCGTTTCATTTGCTTGCTAAACGGAAATTCGTCTTTAGTTGCTAACGCATATGGAACACGAATCCCAGTCATTGTATAACCATTTAATGCACCGTAAACCGAAATCAAGATACCAATCGTGACGATTTTTCCACCGATATTACCAAATAAAATCGTAGCAACTTCAGAAGCCGCATTTAAATTACCGGCAATTTGTCCGACAGGCGCTATTTTTAAGAAAACAACATTAATTGCTACATAGACAATCGTTACTAAACTTAAGCCAACAATAATCGCTTTGGGTAAATCTTTTTCTGGACGTTTCATTTCGCCAGCCACATTACCAACATTTAACCAGCCATCGTAAGCAAATAACGTTGCTAGCAAGGCTGCACTGAAACCAGCCGCCCATGATTTATCGCCACCAATAGACAGATCAATGAATGAAACTGTTACTTGCCCAGGTGTAAATAATCCGACAATAATAATCAAAAAAATGGGAATCAGCTTAATAAACAAGGTAATCGACTGGACATTGGCTGCAATTTTAGTCCCTAATAAATTGATACCTGTTACACTGACTGCTGTAATAAGGGATAAGGGTAACAAATAATGTGCCTCTAAATGAAATAAGTTCAAACACTGTGTTGCGAAAATAATACTTAATGCGGCAATATTTGCTGGAAAATAAATAATACTTTGTGCCCATCCTAATAAAAAGGCCGGCATTTTACCATAAGCGACTTCAATATATTTAATGGGTCCCCCAGTTTCAGGAATAGCCGTCGCTAGTTCAGCCACCGTCAACCCACCACAAATTGTTAAAAAACCAGCCAATAGCCAAGCAAATAACGTGAGCCCTGCCGACTGCGTTTGCGAAACAACCGCAGCAGCTTTAAAGAAGACCCCTGCTCCAATTACCGTTCCCATAACTGTCGATAATGCACCCGTTAGAGAAATTTCTTTTTTTAATTGTTTTGCCAAAAAATCACTACTTTCAAAATTCAAGATAGAATGAGTATACTCAAAATCATTCTGATACGCTAGTAAAATCCTCGAACCTTAGTAAACACTAGGTCCGAGGATTTTAATGACTTAAAATTCTTCATATACTGCAGGATCTTGTTGCTGCAAGCGCCCATTTGTTTTTGTAAGACTCGCAATAGTTTGCATATCGTCTACTGCCAATTCAAAATCAAAAACTGACAAATTATTTAGTTGACGTGCATGATGAGAAGCTTTGGGAATTGGTAAAACGCCCAATTGCAGTTCCCAACGTAAAATAATTTGAGGAACTGAACGATGATACCGTGCTGCAATTTCTTGTAAGATAGTGTTCGTCAAAATTTCAGAGGCACGACCTAAAGGACTCCATGCTTCAGTAATAATTTGTTTGGATACGTCATATGTGCGTTGCACTTTTTGGTTAAAATGCGGATGCAATTCGACTTGATTAATGACCGGTAGAATTCCTGTTTCCTGCTCTAAACGATTGATGTGTTCTGGTAGAAAATTACTCACACCAATTGAGCGAATCAAGCCTGTTTTTTGTGCATCAATCAAGGCTTGCCAAGCTTCGACGTATTTTCCTTGTTTCGGATTAGGCCAATGAATCAAATATAAATCAATGTAATCAAGACCTAAGCGAGCAATCGATTCTTCAATCGTAGCCAGTGCTTCTTTGTAATCATGGTGTCTCCCCGGTAATTTGGACGTAATCGTGAGTTGATCGCGTGGTACGCTACTGTTCTTAATGGCACGTCCAACAGCTCCCTCATTTTCATAATTAAAAGCCGTATCAATTAACCGATAACCTGTTGATAATGCTTGTTCAATCACTCGTGTGCCGTATGACCCATTTAAACTATAGGTACCAAACCCAATCTTAGGAATTTGAAACCCGTCTGAAAGTTGATAGTATTCTGTCATGTTTCTCCCTCCTCTAAAAAATGATAACATATTTTTTGAATTTATGATTGTTGCTAGTCAATTCGATTAAATTGTGGTACTGTGTGTGCAAAAGGACATTCATTCTTCGTATCGTTGAATGAATGGATTAGGAGGACGTTTCATGAACTACTATGACCAGCATTTACATACATTCTTATCATTTGATTCCGAAGAGCAATTTGAAAATTATCTTGTCAATAAGCCCGAGTTTTTTGTCGCAACTGATCACTTTGACTTACAAAATGCTGGTACAGGTTTTCATGATGATATTCCTGACTATAAAGTCTTAACAGAAAAATTAGCGACATTATCTGAACAAACAGAAACAAAGCTGTTGCGCGGCATTGAAATCGGGGTTGTTCCTGGTCAAGAAGCGGCTATTCAAGATTACTTAACTGCTCATCCCTATGATTTAAAACTCATCAGTATTCACCAAAACGGTGCCTTTGATTACATGGATGACATCGTCCTAACAAAAAACAAATTCGATGTAGCTAAAATGTATTTTGACCAGATGGCAACTGTACTTGACTCTTTTCCTGATGGGCATATTTTGACCCATTTCGAATACGGATTACGTCGTTTCGATTTTTCTGCAACGGAATTAGAGGAACATTTTGAGAAAGAATTAATCACGATTTTCAAAAAAGTGATCCAACGTGAATTAGCGATGGAAATCAATGCGAAAAGCTTTGGGCGTTATCAAAATGCGTCTCTTTATCGCTACGCTATTCCTTTGTATCAAAGCCTTGGCGGCAAATTATTTACCCTAGGATCTGATGCACATGTAGCCGAAGACTATCGTTTATTGTTCCCTGAAATGGCAGCATTGCTTGCTGAATTTGGGGTCCAACAATTAGCAGTCTTCCAAGGAAAAGACCGCTGGTTGACTAATTTACCTCTAGACGAAAAAAAATGACCTTTGCGGGTCATTTTTTTTCGTCTTTTTCAGGTTCAATTACTTTGTTTTCAACAGCTTCTTTTTGGGCTTCTTTAAAAATCTTTTCTTTCTCCGACTTGTAGGATTGTTGGCGTTCTGCATATACTTCTTCTTTTGATTTGTCCGTCATAGAAATCCCTCCTAAATTCGTTTCAGAAAACGTTTCCTATTTCTATCTTTATTATAAAAGGTAAAAAAACGTTTGTAAATTTATTTGATTTAGTTTTCACTATAGAAAATTTCTAAACCGAAGAAAACCAGTATTGTAATTGTCTCTCATCACTAATTTAATTTCATTTGAATTTAGAGAGAAAAATTAAAAAATAGTTAGATTACAACTAGATTCTATGCTATGATAAGACAATAAAAATGATTAAAAAGGTGATATTTATGGATAATAAACTTAATTTTGTGATGATTTCACCGCATTTTCCCGATAATTTTGCGACGTTTGCTCCACGCTTGAAAGAAGCTGGTTTTCGTACGCTAGGGATTGCGGACGCTCCTTATGATCAATTGTCACAGACACTCAAAGATTCATTACTTGATTACTATCGCGTCGACAATATGGAAGATTATGATCAAGTCTATCGTGCAGTTGCTTTTTTTGCCCATAAATACGGGCGGATTCACCGCATTGAATCACATAACGAGCATTGGTTGGAATTAGATGCACGCTTGCGAACAGACTTTAATGTCTTTGGTTACAAAGAGGCGGATTTAGATGCGATTAAACATAAATCGAGCATGAAAGCTGTCTTTCGTCAGATTGGTCTTCCTGTTGCCGATGGCCGTGTCTTTACAGACTTTGCAGATGCAAAAACGTTAATTGACACATTGGGTTATCCCGTAATTATCAAACCAGATAGTGGCGTAGGTGCCGGCGATACGTACAAAATAAAAAATGACGAAGAACTTGCGCATTTCTTTGACGTGAAAAACGATGCCGTCACTTATATTATGGAAGAATTTATTCCAGGGGATATTGTCACTTTCGATGGTTTAACGGATCATGATGGGAATATTTTATATTATTCTAGCTTGCTTTATAATGTCGCCGTCTTAGAAACGGTTGAAAATGATAACGATATGTACTTCTATGTCTCTCGTGAAGTACCTGATGATTTATACGAGATGGGTTCAAAAATGGTCCAAGCCTTCAATACCAAAGAACGTTTCTTCCACTTTGAATTCTTCCGTTTAGCGGATGGTTCTTTGCTACCACTAGAAGTAAACTTGCGCCCACCCGGTGGTTCTACAATCGATATGTTTAACTACGCCAACGATTTCGATATTTTCGCCGAATATGCCAATGTAGTGAAAGATAATCGTTTTTATGCACCGATTACGCGTCCTTATTATTGCGGGTATGTTTCTCGAAAATATAGTACGAATCATTACGTTCATTCAAATGATGACATTCGTCGTCATTTAGGGGATTCACTAATTGCGATTCAAACAATTCCAGGCATTTTTGCCACGATTATGGGGGATGAAGGTTACTTGGTTCGTACGCCATCAGAAGAACAATTATTCGAATACTTTGCATTTATTCGTCAGAAATATTAGGAGGTCACTGTATGCATTTTGAAAGAAGAAGTCACTATAGCGGACATTTAAACCGTGAAATGAATTTTAACGTTTATGGACATGCTGGGAAACCAGTCGTTGTTTTCCCCTCTTCTGGGGGGAGCCAAAATGAATTTGCTGATTTTGGTATGATTGAAGCTTGTCAATCATTCATCGATCGTGGGTTACTACGCTTTTACACCCCTGATTCGATTGATAAGGAGTCTTGGTTAGCCGAAACAAATGCGCATTCCATGGCGGAAAATCACAATCGTTACGACGAATATATCGTCAATGAATTTGTACCATTGATTCGTTATGAAGCGAATTGGGATGGGCCGATGGTTGCAACTGGTTGTAGCATGGGTGGTTTCCATACAGTCAACTTCGCGTTAAAACATCCGGATGTTTTTGATATTAGTATTGCTTTAAGTGGTGTCTATGATGCTCGCTTCTTTACAGGTGAATTTTATGGCGATCAAGCCGTTTATTTCAATTCACCTATCGATTATTTACCAGGACTAAATGAGCCTTGGTTTATTGATCAATACCGTCAAAATACCTTTATTATTGCAGTTGGACAAGGTGATTGGGAAGGACCTCATATTGAAGCAACCCGACAATTACAAGGGATTTTTTCAGATAAACAACTTCCTGCTTGGTTTGATTATTGGGGGCATGATGTTCCACATGACTGGGATGCTTGGCGTAATCAACTGCCTTATTTCTTCAGTCAACTAGAACAACAAGGTAAAATTTAAAAAAAGCTAGTACATGGTTTCCATACTGGAAAAATGTACTAGCTTTTTCGTTAATTTGAAAAGTGAAACATCAAGTACTCACCAAAATGATCCGCCCAATATTTTTCAAAATGATGTTCATCAGCTAAAATGCGTAACCAAATCTTATCCATTTGATGTCCTTGACGCAGAAGTGTTTGATAATACCATAAGGAACTGTCAATATAGGCTTGATTAATATTTTTGTTAGCAAAAGCTTCATCCGCTTCATTGCCTTCTTCGGTTCCAACTTGAATGTAGACCTTCGTATCTGGATGTAAGGGCTGTTGGTGAATAAAAGACAGAAATGCTTCCTCACTTAACCAAGATGCCAATGAAAAAACCCCTAAAGAACCAAACACTTCTGGATAAGCTGCTCCCATATAAGCGGTAATTAAACCGCCTAAAGAGCTCCCTGCCAGTAAGGTATTCTCTCGCTCTGGTTTGGTGCGATAGTATTTATCGATAAATGGTTTGACTGTCTCAACCACCCATTCGCCATACGCCATCCCCATACCACCAAGATGTCCGTGACTTGCCACTTCTTCTTCTGATTCAAACGGCCACGGTGTGTATTCGTCCAAACGATCCTCTTCTGCATTATCCATGCCGACAATAATCATTTTAGGTAATTCAAGATTGTTTTTAATTAATGGAATTAATTTCCACGAATAGCCTGAATAAGATTCTTTACTATAAAATACATTTTGTCCATCATGCATGTAGACAACCGGATAGGTTTCTTCGACATTCATGTCATAATCTCTGGGAAGTAAGACACGGACACGACGTGGTTTATCGTCATAAGGAACATCTATATAGTGAGACATAATTGGCAAATAGTAACTCATCGAATTTTTCATACACACTTCACACCTTATCATCTGTTTATCTAATCATTTTATCATGTTTCTCATTGTATTCATAGTATCGACGTTGCTAAACTATTTGATGCGAACTCCCATCATTGCCAAAAGCTGTGGTGCTTGGTAATGCGCGAAAATCGCTCCTTTTAGATATGTTGGTGAGAAATATAATGAATCAAATTCACTCGACGAAAAATCAATATTTGCTAACTTGGTCTCACTAAAATCCGCTTGCGATAATTCACATTGATCAAAAGACACTTCTTTTTGGATCGTTACCTCTTGGAAAAAAGCCTCTTTCAAAGAACTTGTCTGCCAGTGGCATGACTCAATAATCGATTGACTCATCGATAAATAATCACAGCGAGAATCTTTGACTGTTGTTTGTTTCCAGCGATTCAAGGAAAAATTAGTCCCCAATAATTGACAGTGCTCAAACCGACAACGATAAAAAATACTTTCCGATAAATTCATATTCGAGAAAATCATCGATTTGAATGTACAATCTAACCATTCACTACGAATGAATTCCCTACTTTCAAATTCACAGCTCTCAAATATTACTTCTGATACATGGACTGCTTGTGAATTATTCGTAAATGTACAAGCTTTATAAGTTTCATTCGACTCAATTTCATCTAATGACAATATTTTGTTCTCAATCATGTCTGACTCCTTTACCATTCTCATATTTTTACTTGCTATGACTGTTCGTTTTTTGTAATTAAAAAAATAAAGATATGATTTTTTTAGATAAAATCACTGATTTTTTACTATTTGTGACGATAAATACTGTTATAATAAACTTATCTTATCGTTTTTTTCACAAAAAATCTAGACGATTTGGATGATAAACTGAAAAAGGAGGATGCTGGCAGAAAAGAGCAACCTTTTCCAACAGCAAAACAATCAATGCTAGAAATTCAAAAAAATTTTTTATTAAAAATCAAAATCATTGAACTATTGGACAATCACCCCGCTTATTTATCCGTACGCCAAATAACTGATTTAATACCTGATGCTACTTTTAATGCCGTCAAACTAGCTTGCAGTGAACTGCGAGAAGAATTTGACATGCTCTATCAGCCGGAGCAAATCGAATTGATTGTGAATCCACGCAAAGGGATGAAATTAATTCGCAAAGGCAAAAACATTCACACACTTATTGAACATGTGATTACAGAAAGTTTGACTTATAAAATTATCTGTCAGGTTTTTTTAGAACGCCAAGTCAATGTCGCCGATTTTTGCCAGCATCACTATATCTCGAACTCCACCCTCGCTCGTCAACTGAAACTAATCAATCAAACCTTACACAATTACAATATGCATATTTCTTTCTCAAACCGAATGTCACTAAAAGGACAAGAAGGAACGATTCGTCTCTTTTTACAATTTTTACTTTTCGATGTCCACAGTACCATTGATTCAATTCCTTGGATTACCGATTCTCAAACATATTTGACTTTAACAACAAAAATCTTGAGATACTTAAACGTTAGCGTTCTGGAAAATCAAGTACAACATATTGCCACTTTTGTTTTCCTTATTTCTAACAGTATCCAACGTAAATTCAATATCCAATCGAATGATACAACCTTAGCCTATCGTTCATATTACTATTTTCCAAACCAACCAGCTTTTTTAGCTGATTGGTCTGAAGCAGATTGGCATTTTTTCTTGATATATATCCATGCTTCAAATATTTCATCAATTCCATTTTCACTCATAACTAAAGAACCCTTACCCTTTGCCTCCAATGTTCACATATGGCTTGATTGTTTTGAACAGGAATTTGGCACTATTGAGACAACTAAAAAGGAACGCATGGTAGATACTCTACATCGCGAGTTTTTACTCGATGCCATATTTTGTATTGATGAATTTTTACTTGCCCTTAATGAAATTGTTCGGATAACCAATCTGTCAAAAGATTTCCCCGAGTATATCGAACGTTTTCAGCGTTTTTGGAAAAACTTTTCAGCTCAATGTTTATCGTTAAACAGTCTGGATTATATGAAGGAAATATCTTTTTTAAACAGTGTATCTTTAGTTAATCTTATCGCCTTCAACCCAACAATTAAAGTATTTGTCTTCTCAAATGTTGCCCAATTGCACCAACAATTTATCGAAACACGCGTCAATTATCATTTATCTAAATATCAAGTTATTTTCGTCACAAATTATCTTGAAGCTGATATCGTCATTAGTACTGTGACCTTTTTAAATCATTTACCAGCTCATCAAAAATTAGTTGAAATTCGTGCTTCTTTGCCAATTACGGATCTTATTGCCGTTGAACAAGCCGTCGAGGAAGTCTTACAAATTTCCTAAGTGTTAATAGAAATAATTTACACTCCCACCATCCTTTTTTACAAAAATTTGGTATACTAGTGAAGAGAATAGGAAGGTGTTAAAAATGAATCATAATGACCGTTTAACGCGCTTACGTTATGCGCTCGATATTAAAGATATGGATATGGTAAAGATTTTTGAATTAGGTGGCGTGACTGTAACAAAGGATGAAGTCCGTGAGATGTTAAAAAAAATCGATACTGAAAACTATGAAATTGAATTAACTGATGAGAACTTCGAACGTTTTCTAAATGGTATGATTATTTCGCAACGTGGTGCTCGTGAAGGCTCAGATAAGCCAATCCTTGAACTACACAAAGGCAATGCGAATAATTTAATGCTGAAAAAATTGAAAATTGCTTTATCATTAACTAGCGAAGATATGTTAGCCCTCTTAGATCAAGCTGGCGTGACTGTTTCAAAAGGTGAAATGGGTGCCATCTTGCGCAAAGAAGGCCACCGCAATTACAAACCCTGTGGCGACAAGTATGCACGAAATTTTTTAAAGGGCTTAATGCTACAGTATCGTGGAGAATAATGAAAACAAGCATCGCCCTTTGGAGTGAAGGGGATGCTTGTTTTTTTGATATATTATTCATCGGATAAGTACCTTTCAAACTATTAGGTCTTTCACCCCAGCTCTCAATGACATATCAGTAAGTCTATTGTATCAAAAATTCCTGATAAAACAGTATCTTCTATCTCTTCTTGAGCAATCACGACACTTTGAACTTGATTAATTGATTTAAATACATCGGTCGCTGAAATATTTACAATTACCTTCAAATTTTAGAGTCTTTAAGTTGAGTTCATGTTTTAGTGAGCATATAATTCCTTACTGCACCAATTAAATTAGCTTCACTCTTAAATTGACAAGCTTCAATCGGTGAATGAGTAATAGCAATTGGGATTTTTTGATAAAATTTTTCTACCGCTTGAGATAACTTATTCATATACAATTCATTTTGACTAATGCCTCCACCAATTAGAATTTTTTCTGGGTCAAGCATAATCTGGAAGTTAAATAATTGTGTTGCAAAATTATTAACATACTCGTCAAAACAATTTGACAGTTGTCGCTCACCGTCTTCAATTAATTGAAACACACGAGGGCCATCGATTTCTTCTCCATAAATACTAGACATTTTTGATACAAATTTTGGAATGCCCACTTGATTTCCTAATACCGCATCAAAACCAAATTGATTGATACTTTTTGTAAATATCAGCGAAAATTCTCCGGCATAGAGATGTGTCCCACGATAAATTTTTCCATTTTGAATAATCGCACAACCCAAACCGGTACCCACAACTAAAACCAATGCATTCTTAATTCCTTTTAGCTTTCCCTGCCATAATTCTGCATATGCAGCACACCTTGCATCATTTTCTATGATTACCGGTATACCTATTTTTTCAGATAGTTTATCCGCAAAATAAGTATTATTATTATATTGTAGAGCTCCTCCCTGAACAACATACCCTCTTTCAACATCTATTGTACCTGGGATGCTGATAGCACAACCAGATACATCAGAAAATCGATTCACGATATTTACTAGTTGAGACAGTAATTCTTGTTGATTGTTTTGTGGCGTTAAACTTGTATCTAAATAAGCTAATTTATTTGTATGACAATCATAGCTACCAAATTTAATATAAGTTCCACCAATATCAATTGTCACTAATTTCATTAAAAAATCTCCTTTTTTATTTAAAATTATTTCATCTAACTTAACTATCACTATCAAGATTTTAGTTAAACAGTAACTACTACATATTTTGAGAATTTTTTTCTTCCAGACCATCTTGTCGATCCAGTACCTTTACGAAAGGCAAATATACTGCGACCATTATTACCATACTAATCAATCGTAAGACCAATCCTTGCCAACCCATAATGAAAAAACTAGAAATAAATTTAGGCACTGTCCAAATACTTGCCATACCTATTGCAATTGTCGGATCATAATGTGAAATGAAACCTGAAATAGTACCAATATAACCAATAATAGCCGTTATACCTGTACTTAATAAAAAAGGAATGAGTAGGATTGGATTTAACATAATTGGTAAACCAAAAATAACTGGCTCATTAATATTAAATACATTAGGAACAATAGAAACTTTAGCGAATGATCGATAACGTTTACTTTTCCCAAAAATTAAAATAGCTATTAATAAGCTCAAGGTGCTACCCACAGCATCATTATTTAAAAAACTGTTAACAATCATGATGTCCTTAAATGGTAACTCTGCTCCTGTTTGATATGCCTCTACATTGGCTAATGCCATATTCATTAAAATCGGTACCAATGCACTATTAATTGCATTTGGATGTATTCCAAAGAAGAACAAACCATTTGCAATAATGGTAATAAGAATTAAAGCAGGTACCGAGCTCCCAATTTTAGTAATAGGATCTCCTATCACAACTTGCACTAAATTAAATATGTTTTCTACCGGCGTATAGCTCAAACCAATTCTAATAAATACAATCCCAGTTAGAATAATAATTGCTACAACTAAGGGTTCAAAGGATTGGCTAACCATAGGTGGCACACCTTCAGGCATACGAATTAATAATTTTTTCTTTTGAGATAAATTTACATACACTCGAGCTATTAATAGCCCTAAAATAATTGCTACAAACATTCCTGAACTTCCTAGGTAATCATAGGATAAAGCAGGAATAGCTTCTTCACCTGCAATTATATGCTGGGGCATTAATGTAATAAAGGCCGCAGTTGATATAAAGGCTGCCATTAAGGGATTTGAACTTGACTTATTTAAAAGCTTTGTGTAAGAATAGGGAATAGAAAAAGCAATTAGTAAGCCAATTATGTTTAATGTCCCTCCAAGTAAAGCATTAAAATGTTCGGACAATCCTACATTATGAATCCATGCATTTACTGATGGTATTGGAAAATTAGATAGAATTGAGAATAGGGAAGCACCTAGCGTTAATGGCAAGGTGTACATCAATCCACCTGAAATTGCTTGTATTGCTTTGTTAGAACCAAATTTTGTTGCAACTGGTAATACGCGTTGATCAATTATATTTTGAAATTTTTCGTAAGAACTACTCATTTTTATACGCCCTTTCTAATTGGAGGAATTATGGATCCCATTACCAAACTTTACTCATATTTCAACACTGAAAATAGTCAATCGACTTACTATAAGCTGACTGAATTTGTTTTAGAAAATGTTAAACGCTTACCTGAGTTATCAATTTCAGATTTTGCTGAAGCAACCTTTGTGTCTAAGGCAACTATTACACGATTTATTCATTTTATCGGTTTTGAAAATTATCATGAATTTAAAAAATACTTTCGTCGTCTAAATAGTAATTCTAGATTATCCTTTTTAAAACTAACTAATCATGAAGTCAACCAAATTAAAGATTTCCCCGCTGATTTTTTACAACAATATACGCAACAAATTATTCAAGCCATCCAAGACACTGCACAAACGATGAATCTTGAAGAGATTGATTTACTAGTTCAAGCTGTGAATAAAGCTGAGCATGTTGCTTTTTTGGGATACAGTGACTCAAATATTATTGCAAAAGATATCCAACTTGGTTGCTTAGCAATCGGAAAGAAAATTGAAGTCGCTGAAAGCTCTGAAAAATTTTCAGACATTGTAACTCGTTTTTCTGAACAAGACTTAATTGTTATTTTGTCAAATTATGGAAATTTCTTTAACCATTACCAATCCTTTTACGATTTATTGTTAACTAAAAATATTCCCTTAGTTTTAGTTACACAAAACTATAGTTCAATGGATTCATTTCGTTTTCAGCAGACAATTTATCTAACCACAAAACGGCAATTAAACATTGGAAATTACCCTATGAGGATTTTTTCTGAATATTTTGTTCGTCGAATGATGTTTTATGAGAATACTACATTTTAAGAGTTAGCTTTGATGACCTTTTTGTAAAATTCAAAGCTATCTTTTTTATATCGTTTCATACTTCTTTCTTCAAAATTAGAACGATCCACGTATACCATCCCATAGCGTTTCTCCATGCCATCTCCTACACTCAATATGTCAATAAAAGACCATGGATTGAAAGAAATCACATTTACACCATCTTGAATGGCTAAAGCCATTTGTTCAATATGCTTATCTAAATATTCAATCCTTCTTACATCATGTACTTTTCCATCAATTAATTCTTCTTCTTCTGACCAACCACATTCTGTAATAAGAATAGGAATATCTGCATAACGATTTAACAGTTGTCGCAAACCGTAGCGTAACCCAATAGGATCAAAATTCCATCCCCAATTAGTATAGCGTAAATCATTATCACGAATTCTTTCGATACGTCTAAAAATAAATTGTTCTGTATCATTAGTTGATTTTGCTTCAACAATCGTTGTACAATACCAGTTTACCCCTAAGCAATTTGCACGACCAGACAACAATAGTTCTTGATCTCCTGAATATTGTTCAATGGTAATGTCTAATTTCTTTAGTTCATTTTCAAAATATATAGGAATTTTCCCTTTAAGCGCAACTTCCATTTGAGCAAACGAATAAAAATCCTCTAAATCCTTTGCTGCCATCACATCAAATGATTTCCTACTGGCAGGTAATGTTGTTATATAGGAAACTGCCGGTCCAATTTTACTGTTTGGAAAACGAGTTTGGCACATTTTGAATACTTCTGCTTGCGCCAGCCACATGTGATAATTTGCTTGGAAGGCCTGCTCATATCTTTTTTTATCTGGTAAGTTTAAATCTATTCCTAACATATCTGGCGCAACAACCAATACAGCTTGTTCATTAATAGTTAACCAATACCGAACTTTGTCTCCAAATTCATCAAGTAAGCATTCCGCATATTTGACAAAATCTTTGATTGCATCTCTTGACACCCAACCACCATATTTTTCAATTAGTCCATACGGCTGATCAAAATGATACATCGTCACAATAGGTTCAATATTATTCTCTAACAATGCATCAATTAATTGATGATAAAAGTTTAAGCCTGCTTTATTAGGTTCTTTTTCATCTCCATTTGGAAAAATTCTAGGCCAACTAATAGAAAAACGATAGCTTTTCAGTCCGAGCTCTTTCATTAATCCTATGTCCTCTTGCCAATGATGATAATGATCTACAGTTACTTTAGTATCTAATTGTTCCTTACTTTTCCTAAACGATCGGATATCAGCAATTGACAAACCTTTTCCATCTTCGCGATATGCACCTTCGACTTGAAACGCACTTGTTGAAGCTCCCCATAAAAAGCCATTTGGTATTTTTTTATAATCCAATTCTTTCACTCCTTTTAATTTGTATAAAACCATCATAAAGGTTGCGCTTTCATAATTGGTTGCATCATTCTAGTAACTAGTTTCAATACTAGTTACTCAGTTTCATATATATGAAACTTAATAAGTTATCTTCACAAATAAAAATTACATATAATCAAAAGAGTTGAAACATCACTTCATGTTTCAACTCTTTTCATTATTGTTTGGCTGATCCGTTCCCATGTCCTGGACTATAATTTGCAGCTTCTGCTTCTGTGATTAAACTAAAGTTCCCTGGATTTTTAACTTGACCATATGTTTTACCACTTTCCACTTTTAAGAATTTATAACCTGCGGGTGCTTGATACCATTCACCAACTAATGTCGGTGCTGATGGTGAACTAGCTGCATTTGAAGCATTATTTTGAGCTTGTTCCTCAGCTAATGCTTGCTGTTTAGCAGCTTCTTCTTTTTCACGTGCTGCTTTTTCAGCTGCCTCTCGCTCGGCTTTTTTCTTGGCTTCAGCGATTCGTTGGTCACTATTTGCTAAATATTCATCATAAATTGTTTGAAGTGATTTTGAATGTTTGGCTAAATCACCAGGTACATACGATTCTAATTTTAATGATTTATTCAGTGTCTCACTGGTAGCTTTCAATTCTTTTTCTTCATCAGCAGTAAGGTCGCCTTCTGAAATTAAAGTATTTGTTGCTTTTACTAATTCTTTGGCCGATTTTTCATTGTCATTGAAATCTTGCTCGCTGTCTTTGTTTTTCTTTTCTAGACGCTCAATTAATGCAACTGAGTCTGTCTTTCTAGTTGTTACTTGCTCAAGATTATCTGCATCTTTGAGATATTTGGTATTTTCTTCTCGGTCTGTTTTTAATTCGTCTTTGTCACTTGTAGAGAGGTATTTCGCTTTAGCGAGTGCCTCATTTGTGGTATTCGCTTCTTTTAATGTATCTATCAAAGCGACTAGTTTCTTTTGATTATCATCCATAGCTTTCGCTAAATCGTCAATATCATTTGCCAATGTTCGAATAGGGTCTACTTTTTTTGCATCTTCTAAATCAGTGAGCGATTCCTTGAACACAGCTACTTTTTCCGTATCTTCCTTAACAATAAAGGGTTCTTGACTCTTTTCTTCTAGTGTTTCAAGTTCCTGTGCTAGCTGTTTATATTCCGTTTCTGCTACTTTTTCTTCTTTGTCAGCTAAACGTTTTTGTACATCTGCTAAATCTTGCTCTTCTTGTGCAAGCATCGCTTTTAAGGAACGCTTGGTTTCTTTTTGTTCTGCTTCTTCGATTTGTTGCAAGTTTTTCTCTAATAATGCAGCATCTTTTTGCGAAATAAATTCAGATTCTAAGGCGACATTTATTTGTTTTTCTTGTTTATCTTGCTGTTCATAAATTTCTTGATATGCAGTAGAATCCGCGTTAGTGGCCATTGTTCCCGCTGCTGTAAAAGCCAAAATAATTCCTAATAATTCACGTCTTAATTTCATTTTATCCCCCCTATGCTAATTCTTGTTGACGATTCTCAATAGAATCTAAATAATTCTTGAATGTCATCTCAGCTGTTCGATCCACTGGTTGGGCCGTTACATATTGATAATAACTCGCGATTTCTGATATAAGTTGTTTTAAATATGTATTTGCTTCTTCATTCTTCGCATATTTAAATAGTTCATCTGCTTCATTTCCATAATGATTGGCTAACTGATAATCAATAAAAAACAATAGCTCTTTATTTTTAACTATTTCTTTTTCTTTACGCAAAAAACGTTGCAAACTTTGATAATTTTTGCTTTCAACACGAGTGCGCATCGCATAGAAAATAGCTATCCCCATTGCAATTAAATAAAGGATAAATGGATTTATCCGAACAACATCTGCACTCACAAAAATACTCACCGCAACCAACAATACTCCTGAAACAAGAACGACATTTCGATTATAGTGTCGATGCTTTTGATACATCGCCAAAATCGTTTGATACTCATTCATACTAACCTCTCCTTTGTTTATTTTTCACTACTCATAATACCATTTTTTGAAACTTACTTATAGTAATTATTTAAAAAATTTCACAAAAAATAAACCCACCTAAGTAAATTAAGTGGGTTTATCTAACCAGTTATTAAATTAAATGACTTTCTTTCAACAGTTCTAAAATCATGGTTCCTTCTGCTTTATTCAATGCTTTCTTTTCAAGCATTTTGACTATCCAAGGAACTTTAATTTCTGACAGTTTCTTTCCATCCATTAAACGTCCGGTGGAATTGAGCAAGGTGCGGATATCGTAAGCTGAAGCAAAAACTTCAGGTACACCACGGTCAACATCTAGCAAGGTGTAGACAGCTTCCATTGCTGTGCGGACCGAATATTCTGTAGTAAAAACCGTATCTCGTTCAGTTTCACTAAAGTTACCGATGAATGCCAAGTTTTTTGAGCCTTCTGGAACAACTAACGGACGGTCACCGTTAGCACGAGCCATAAAGTAAGACGTAATATAGGGCATATAACATGGAATTGTATTTGCTGAATGTTGGGCTAACGCTGGTATTTCTTCCACAGGAACACCTAAATGATACAACCATTCTTGAGCAATTTCGCTACCAGAACATTCTGTGATTGATTTTTTGATGAAATTTCCTGGTTTATTAGATAATAACCCATATACCCAAACAACTAGTTTATCTTTCGGTTGTGCTTTAAAATGTGGTTGGCGATTGAGTGTGTAACTCATTAACCAATTGGAATCTTTGACAGTTACAATTCCTCCTGTTACCACTTTGCCAGCGTACGGGTCACGTTTACTGATTTTTTCAATATAAGGTGCAATTTTGTCATCTAATGTTGTAATCGTTGCAGAAACAAACCAACTTTCTTCTGGTAAGTTTTCACAGAATTTTTCTGGTTTACCGAAAGCTTCATTTTCTGCGGCTAAATTTTTCCATAAACGCCAGCTCCCACCTAATTCGTTGGTGATTGGTGCTGGATGATCGTTGTCGCCATACGTGGTACTTTCAGTGATGCTGCCGTTGGTTACAAAGACTAAATCATTTTCAGTCAAAGGAATTGATTCTGCTTTGCCTGCAATTTCTACTTCCAATGCGCGAGCTACTAATTGGTTATCTTGATCAACCAAAACATTTTTGACGATAGTATCGTATTGGAAGTGGACACCTTTTTCTTCTAAATAGTTCACTAAAGGTAAGACTAGAGACTCGTATTGATTATATTTGGTAAATTTCAATGCAGATAAATCTGGCAAGCCATCGATATGATGGATAAAGCGCATGATGTAGCGACGCATTTCCATTGCAGAATGCCATTTTTCAAATGCAAACATGGAGGACCAATAAATCCAGAAATTTGATTCAAAAAATTCATCCGAAAACACATCCGTAATTTTTTTGTCTTGCAACTGGTCTTCTGCCGTTAAGAATAATTTCACAATTTCTTCTGAAGATTTATCAGACAATGTGAATTTACCATCTGTTGGAATACGTTGACCACGATTCTCAATGACACGACAGTTAGATGAATTCGGATCTTCTTTATTCAACCAATAAAATTCATCCAACACCGATGCATCTTCTACTTCTAATGATGGGATCGAACGGAATAAATCCCACAAACACTCGAAATGATTTTCCATTTCACGACCACCGCGAATGATAAATCCTCTTGTCGGATTCAAGATACCATCCAAACTGCCACCAGCAATCGGTAATTCTTCAAGAATATGAATATTTTCCCCTTTCATTTGACCATCACGCACTAAAAAGGCAGCTGCGGCTAGTGATGCTAATCCTGCACCGACTAAATACGCTGATTTTTGGTCAACATTTTCAGGTTTTTTGGGACGCGCAAATGCTTCATAATTTCCATTACTTCTATACATCAAAAACACCATCCTCATAGTTGTTATCTTACACTTCGCATTATGAAACTGGTTTCCTTTTTTTACAAATGAAAACCTAGTCCGAAATTGTCTTTTATGACAGATATTGAAAAGTGTCTAGATTTGAGAATTTGGCTATAAAGAAAAAGCTGCAACCTCATTGAAGGCTCCAGCTTTTTCATCATTTCACTTATTTAACACGTTTTTCATTAATTGCTTGATATAGTTCACCTGTTGTTTTAATATCCGTTAACTCAGATACATCAACCTCGGCTTTTTTCGCTAATTCTTCTATTTCTCCCTGTGTAACAGCGTCAGTTACATTAATTGATGCGATATTTGTTACCTTGCCATCTTCCATACTTGGTAAGGCTAAAATACCAGCATTTACTAAGTCAACCACCGCTTTACGTTCAGGCGCATCATTGTCGACACCAATAATTTTCCAATTATTTAATAAGACACCTTCGTAGACCCCGTTTTTCTCTTCTTTAATATAACGAGCGGACAATTCTCTAATCCGTCCTTCCACTTCTCCATAAGCTTCTTGAGCAAACGTTGAATAGCCTTCTTTAAACTCTCTACCAGCTAATGGTCCATCTTCAGACACCAAAAAGTTCATCCGGTATTGATTCATGCCAATTTTAAGCGTCTCATCATCTTGAATTGGTGTCCCATCCAAACGGCGTAAGTTAGTAATTCGATTGCCAGTCTCTTTTGAAAGATCAATTTCATATTTCACATTATAAAATCGGTCATTGGTGTTGTATTTACTTGTGCGACGTTCTGGATTGAAACTGACGGTTACATCACCGGGTTTCGTTTGATTATAGTAATCTGCGCCCCATTCCATATAATCTTTTAAATCTTTGCCAGTAATTTCATAAACAGTGACCTCACCATCGGTAAACTGATAATTTCTGGCAATATCTTTTTTCTTAATCTCTCCGATATCTAGTGAAGGAGTGTCCGTATCAATTTGGAATGCCACAACATCCGCACCTTGACTATAATGCAACATGACTTCACCAAAGAAATTTACTAGTGGAGTTTCTTGAATTTGTGCAGAGGAAATACCTTGAATTTCATTGTCAGGCACTAAATCCATTCCTACAAGTTCACCTAACACTGTATTCGCATCTTTTCGAGCTTTCTCATGCGATGGTTTTAGTAATTCATTGATTTCCGGGTCTTCTTCATAGCCTGCAACTTCAATTGCTGAACCCGCTTTGTCTTTTACCTCATAGCCTTTTCCTTTTTTCGATAGGGTCAAATCCACGCGAGATACAAAACGACCATATTTATCCGGTTCAACAATTAATACGTCATTGATGAATTCTTCTTCCACTAAAGTATGCATGTGACCCGCAAATACAACATCCAATTCTGGCACAGCTTCTGCCATATCAGCAACGCCTGTATTATGCACATCATTTTCATTTGATATTCCCATATGCACAACACCGACTAACACATCGACATCTTTTTTCAGTTCTTTGACAACTTTAATCGTCTCTTTGACCGGATCAGTTAATTGTTTGCCATCAAAAATATCAGTATCTTTTTTAAACTCAGCAACTAATGGTGTCGTCATCCCGATAAATCCGATTTTTACACCTTCACGCTCAACAATTTTATAGGAATCAAAATAGGGCGTGCCATCTTCAAGCTGGACATTTCCAGCCAAAACACCACCATCAAATTGCTCTGTAATGTTATCTAAAACATCAAAACCATAATCAAACTCATGATTACCCATTGTCCAGACATCATAGTCCAATGCTTTC
This sequence comes from Candidatus Enterococcus willemsii, assembly GCF_009933335.1. Taxonomy (GTDB): domain Bacteria; phylum Bacillota; class Bacilli; order Lactobacillales; family Enterococcaceae; genus Enterococcus_F; species Enterococcus_F willemsii. The sequence continues at coordinate 19,785 of NZ_MAEL01000044.1, forward strand.
AGTACTTCTGGCGCTGGATGGTGGTCATCGTTTTTAAATAGTTCTGCTGAATTATCTTGAATCAAGTCTCCGGCATCCACCAAAATTGTATTGTCATTTGCCTCGCGAACTTCTTTGACAATCGTACTAATTTGCGCAAAACTTCCCGCTTTATTCTCAGTATCTGTCGCATAGTCCCACGCCATATAACGACCATGAATGTCAGAAGTTCCTAAAATCGTTATTTTTTTGTCTTCGGAACTCGTATTATCTGTTTCTTTTTCCTTCGTATTTGCTGTCACACAGCCAGCAAGTATCCCCATACTCAACAAAACAAGCATTTTTTTCGTTAAATGTTTTTTCATTACCCCTTCATATCTCTAGCCTATTCTAAAGATATTCCTCCTTCATATTTTTTTGAAAACAGTTTCAATAACTAGCATATCATAGTATCTATTCATTCTCAACTTGGATAACTAGTTCATTCGTTTGACAGAATCCTCCCTTTCCATTAGCCTAGTCATTGTAATTAATTTGTTATTTTAAGGAGATGCATATGAAAAAGTTAGGGATTAAATGGCAAAGATGGGGAATGTTATTCGCAACAAGTGTGTTACTTTTACCTGCATCAACTGCGTGGTTAGACACAATCGATTCAACAACTAACATCGAACAAACAACTATTGAGAGTGTCACGACTTCTGATAGTTTCCTTGAAACAGAAAGTTCAGTAGAAACATCAACAACCAGCAGTAGTATTGAAGCGGTAACCGTAGATTCTACTGACGCCGCTACTGAGTCAACGGTCGAGACTTCAGAAGCAATCAGCACGTCAACGTCAGAAACAACGAGCACCTTCACATTAGCAGATTATGAAAATAGTTCCGCATTAGAACTTGCTGAAGCCATTCGCCAAAAACGAGTGACAAGCGTTCAATTAGTGCAATTCGCTTTTCAAAAAATTCACGAGCAAGACGACACTTTTCACGCAATGATTTCTTTACGTGAAGCAGAAGCTTTAAAAGAAGCTTCCGAACTTGAAGATACGGGACAACCCTTTTTCGGAGTGCCTCTAATCGTGAAAGGATTGGGACACACCATTGCTGGTGGTAGTAATTCCAATGGACTGACTTTTGCAAAAGATATCGTCTCACGTTCAACTGGAAGCTTTGTTAGAGCCTTTCAAGAAGCTGGTTTTATCGTGATTGGTCAGACCAACTATCCAGAAATGGGCTTAAAAAATATTACCAATTCAAAATTATACGGACCTACAGGTAGTGCATGGAATCCGCTCTATCAAGCAGGGGGCTCATCGGGTGGTTCTGCTACAGGAGTTGCTGCGGGGTATGCACCGATTGGTTCTGGAAGTGATGCAGGTGGTTCGATTCGAATTCCCGCTTCTTGGAATGGGATTATTGGCATGAAACCGTCTCGCGGTGTTTTAGTTGGTAATTCTGCAAGTGAACGAGGGCAAACCAGTCATTTTGCTGAAACCAAAACGATGGCTGATACCGAAACATTATTTCAAACGTTCCAAACCCAAGAATTACCACAGATTCCATTAACCAAAGACATTAAAATCGCGTATTCAACCAAATCGCCTGTCGGCACCCCTGTTGAACCGGAAGCCGTTCAAGCAGTCGAAACCGCAGTCGCATTTTTACGCCAACAAGGGTTTCAAGTAGAAGAAGTTGAGCAACCTTATGACGGTGTCAAATTAATGGAAAATTATTATACGATTGGTGCCAGTTCAATGGGCATCATTGACTTTTTGGCAAAACAACAAGCCAAACGACCCGTCGAAATTGATGATGTTGATTGGACAACTTGGGCATTATTTCAAACAAGTAAAGATTTAACAAAAGAAGATGTCAATCAAGCATGGGAAAACGTCCGTCAAATTGGTGCAGAACTTGCTGATTTCCAAGAAAAATACCCATTGTTTTTAACACCAACGACAGCGTCAACAGCACCTTTACTAAACGATACTGCCATGCTTCCTGAACACATTGAAGCTATCAAAAACATGGAGTCTTTGAGTAAAGAAGAAAAACTACAACTTGTTTACGACCAATGGTTACCAGGTTTAACCCATACGCCATTTACACAAATTGCTAACTTAACAGGAACACCAGCCATTAGTTTACCAACTTATGTCTCAGCAAACGGCTTACCCTTAGGCATTCAATTTATGGCTGCTCAAAATAACGACTACTTGTTACTCGAAATCGGCAAACTATTTGAAGCCAATCTACAATTTAACCAAACAGCCACAGAACCCGTTCCTGAAGAACCTACTGATTCAAGTAGTTCTTCCACTGAATCAGATAGTTCTGTGGAATCAAGCGAGGAAACAAGCGAATCGAGTACTTCATCAACGGAGTCTTCAAGTAATGAAGAAACCGTACCATCAAGTAGCACTGAGGAATCTTCAAGTACCACAACACAAACGAGTGTGAAAGAAGATAATAAACAAACGACTCCTTCCACAAGTCAATCTACAGATCAAGAAACCTCTGACAAGAAATTACCTAAAACTGGATCGGTTAGAAATAATTTGCCGATTATTGGTGGTTTGGTGATTGTAGTTGTCGTTGGTATTGTGGTTTGGCGGAAGGTTAGGAAGTAGGTTGGGTTTAGAGAAATTATGATATGAAAAAACTAGACACATGGATGTTATACGTGTCTAGTTTTTGTTTTGTTATTTTAGGGAGCATTTAATTCAGAATCTTGAGTTCCTAAAAATTTGTATTTTAAAAAGTTATTATCTCTAATAATTCTTCTTAAAATTCTTTATACCATATTATTACTAAAATTTCGGTAATAGAAAACTGATTTTTTACGTTATTCCCATTGACAATTATTAGATGAATTAGAGATGACTCAAAATATACAGTATCGACTAAGGTGCAAAAACGGATGCAATCTTTCATGCTGACTAAGAAAATAGGTCTTAGAAACATTGAGTTAACAATATTTCTAAGACCTATTGTTCTTTTATCCCACAGACCCTTCCATTCAATTTATGGTATTTCAGCAGGTTCACTTAGTTTCATTTACTTGCTACAATAAGCTTTATAACAAGGTAATAATCAATTAGATTCAGATAGATATACAGACATGCACAGACAATTGCACTGACATATGAAACAAATCCACCACGCCGATAGTTAGGTTGCCGTTCACTTTGTGGACGTTTTTTTGTTTGTAGATTTTTCGCAGACTAATTAAAACTACCATGCCTTTGTATTTACTTACAAAAAATCTTCTCTAGTTCATTTGTGAACAGCTCGAATAACTGGTTACATTTCATATTGTTTAGTTTGTCATTCGAAAAAAACATTACGGATAAGAGTAATGTTTAGTTAGATTGTTTAATATAAAAATATCTCTTCAATTAAAGTTAATATTTCATTGTTTTCTATATTAGAAAACATAACTATTGATCCCGATGTAGATACAGAAAAACTAATCTCAACATTATTTATTGGATAAGTCACTGCAATTGTTGATAATTCACCATTTTGATACATTAAATCATATAACTCTGTTTGATTTACTCTGCTACCATTCAAAGAACTTCCGCTTAAAGTTTGTATTCTAACATTTCTAAATTGTGTTTTTCTAACATCCGATGCCTCTTCCATAATAGTTTCTAAATTAAATATTTTTTTATTATAATTTAAATTAAACTGATTAGAAACGAAAGCACAGATGTTATCCGCACTCACTTTATTAGCAAACACAGTTAATGTCCCATCTGTTGTATTATAGTATCCTTCATATGTGGTTTTTATTACGACAGCAGTAACATCGGTATTTAAAACTCTTGCTCTTATTTTAAATTCCTCATCTAATGCAAATGAGCATCGTGTATAATTTCCATTTGTTTCATTAACAAACATTTCCGTCCTAAAAACTTCTTGAGTTCCGTTTAACTCTCTTTCTTCACTGCTTGATTTATTTTCAAGTACTACATTATCATAATCAAACAATCCGCCGATTTCATATACTGATATTGCTTGCATCTTTTCTAACCCCTTTTTATTTATAAGTATTAAAACAGATTCTTGCTACATTAACTAAATTAGATAAATTATTTGTAGTATAATTTATTGATTCCTTAAATATAAATATATCAGTATCTTCAGTTGTTGGATCGTCATTTCCAATAATTTTGTTAAAATTAACCTGACATATAAAATTTTTAATAGACTTATTGTCCATATTTGCTAAATTTCTCCCCATAAACGGATTATTATCACCATATTTCAAAGTCAAAGAAGATCGAGTTTTTTTAGAGTTTATATTTTCTTTTTCAAAGATTAAGTCAACTATCTTTTCGTAATCTGCAATAACTTTTATTGCAGTTTTATATGTTACTGCTGCATTAATTACTCCAATAACTACATTCCTATCATCTTCATCAATAAGATCGGTCTGTTTTACTTCTAAGAGAAAACTACCTAGATTGTATATTTTACTATTTTTAAGATTTTGAATTTTTGTATAGTTATAACCAATATCTTTAAAGCTACTTTCAATTTTCTTGAAATCTATCAGTTCACTCTTTTTAAAAGATGTCATTAAATCAAACTGAATTTCTCTTCTTGAGGATAGGAGTTTATTTATAAATAAATAAAACTTTATTTTATGATAATATAACCATGATAGGACACCATAAATAAGCCCCATAGTACCACTAATGGTTAGTATATTCTCTAATATATCCATCATAATCTCCTCCTCACCATGGATTATACACTATTAATATATCATAGACTATTATTTAAATGCCTAATTTATTGTTTCTAAAAATAAATATATGCCTTCCCTTTATAAATAGGTGTCAATGCAATCATCCTACCGAAAAATACGGAGTCACGATAGAGATGGTAGAAAATACATGACGAGATTTTAATCAATCCGTACATCGAAAATCTCTAACTACATACACAACGTAGCAATTTCCTAGTCTGTTATGCCCAAGCCACTTTTGGCTTCGTTAAAACTCACGAGACCTCAGCGCAAATTTGCGCTGAGCTTAAGACAAGTACAAAAATATCTTATCTACTCATCTCCCAGGATATAATAAAGCAAAACCAATAATTTATCTCTTTCTATAACATATTTTTCTGAAAACCAACTATCTTTTTCTTTGAAAATCGAATCAACTTTATATAAACCATAATCTAGTAAGAAAAAAGAACGTTGTTTTCTTAAACACTCTACCTCTTTTGAAGGCAAAGAAGCCCCATATATTATTAATGATTCGTGTACCAACGCATCAATGTTTTTTTGCCATTGAGCAATAAGTGAGTTGAAATCTATCTCTTTTTCAAAATTCTTTTTTAACTTTGGAATTGTATCGTATTCTTTTGTTTTAATTTTTATACCCTTAATAATTTTATCACGATTTAAAAGATATTCTATTGATGTTGTTGATTTCAATATGTCATATTTTTTTCTTACATCATCTATTGGTATTGCCGTATGCTGACTATAGTTTCTGATTATTTTTAACAAAGTATTGTCAATATCTTTTTCATATTTTTCTAAAATTACTGTAGCTCGATTATTTTTTGAACGTCTAGCCAATAATTTCAAATTATCAACTAACGCTCTAGGCATAAAACTATAAGAAGACAGCATGAATTCTCCTATGAGCACAATCAGATTATAATTCAGACGCCTAAAACAAATGCTAGTACCCGTTCAATTAGTCTAGATGATGAAACACTTAAGATTCTTTCTAAATGGCGTATCATTCAACGAACTGACTACTTACAACTTGGATTCAATACATTGAGTGAGGAACAATATATCTTCACCAACAAAAGAAACGAATGGTGCTATCCTCAAGTTGTGAATGATTGGCTCAAATATCTAATTAAGAAATACAAGTTACCTAGAATTACACCCCACCACTTTGGACATACACACGCTAGCTTGTTACTTCAAGCAGGCATACCTGTTAAAGAGGTGAGTGAACGACTTGGCCACAAAGACGTGAAGATTACTCTTGAAATTTATTCTCACGTTATGCCTGAGAAAAAAACGGTTACAAAGTTTGCTGATTTTGTTGGTTTTTAAGGAGGAGGTGTTAGTTATGAGGAGAGTTAAAAGATTAGCAAAAAAATTCTTCTGGCCCTGGATAGGTTTAGGAGTATTTTGCACACTTGCCTCAACATTAATCAATTATTATTTACCTGGTAGTTTTATTGATATCTTTATTGATAAAGTAATGTCGTATGTTTTCGCTCCGTTAATCACAGGTATAATAATTATTGGCCTAGGATTCATGGATGAGTATGATAGAGAAATAAACAAATAATTTAGAGTGCACAGACCTTTGCACAGACCCCACCAAAGAATAGACAAAATAAAATAGCTAGAAACCCTATACATCAAGGTGTCTAGCTATTATTAAAAAGTTATCCCACTGACCCTTCCATCTCATAAGCTATCAATCGATTTAACTCAACTGCATACTCCATTGGAAGTTCTTTAGTAAATGGTTCAACAAATCCCATGACAATCATTTCTGTGGCTTCGACTTCTGATAGGCCGCGGCTCATTAGGTAGTATAATTGTTCTTCTGAGATTTTTGATACTTTGGCTTCGTGTTCTAATGCGACTTGGCTGTTGTGGATTTCATTGAATGGGATTGTATCAGATTTTGATTGGTCATCCATAATGATAGTGTCGCACTCGATATGCGAAATAGAGCCTTTACTCTTCTTGCCGAATGTGACTTGTCCACGATAGTTTACTTCGCCGCCGTCTTTGGCGATTGATTTGGAAACAATCGAACTTGATGTGTTTGGTGCGTTGTGAATCATTTTAGCACCGGTATCTTGGATTTGATTTGCACCAGCAAATGCAATTGATAGCATTGTACCACGTGCGCCTTCGCCTTCAAGGTAGACACTTGGGTATTTCATTGTCGTTCTGGCACCTAGGTTTCCATCAATCCATTCAACGGTTGCACCTTCCATTGCTTTGGCGCGTTTTGTTACAAGGTTGTAGACGTTATCTGACCAGTTTTGGATGGTTGTATAACGGCAATACGCATCTTTCAAGGTAAAGATTTCGACGATTGCGGCATGCAAACTATTGCTTGAATAGTTTGGTGCGGTACATCCTTCAACATAATGCACGCTTGCGCCTTCGTCAACTACGATTAATGTACGTTCAAATTGTCCAGTATTTTCAGCATTGATACGGAAGTATGTTTGCAATGGGACATCGACACGCACGCCTTTTGGTACATAGATAAAGGTACCACCTGACCAAACGGCTGAGTTTAAGGCAGCTAATTTGTTGTCGGTTGGTGGAACTAATTTAGAGAAGTATTGTTTGAAAATTTCTGGGTACTCTTTTAAGGCGGAGTCAGTATCTGTAAAGATAATCCCTAATTTTTCAAATTCTTCTTTCATGTTGTGGTAAACCACTTCTGATTCATACTGTGCAGAAGCTCCGGCTAAGTAAGCACGTTCTGCTTCCGGAATTCCGATACGTTCAAAGGTTTCTTTGATTTTTTCTGGTACGTCATCCCAATCACGAGCAGGTTTATCACTTGGTTTTTGATAATATTTAATCGCATCGAAATCAATGTCAGATAAATCTGGACCCCATTTTTGCATTGGCATTTTATGGAAGGCTTCCAAAGATTTCAAACGGAATTCTAACATCCAATCTGGTTCACCTTTGACACGTGAGATTTCACGGACGATTTCTTCTGTCAGTCCTTCTCCGGTACTAAAGACTGGTTCCACATCATCGTGAAACCCATATTTATATTCTTCTAATTCAGGTACTCCCATGTTTTCTCACTCCTTGTCTTCTTCATGCTTCATAAAACCACTTTCGCCAATCCCTGTTTCAGGATTATTCATGGCTTTTTCTAGTGCTTTCCAAGCTAACGTTGCGCACTTAATACGTGCAGGAAATTTTGCGACACCGCCAAGCATCGCTGCATCTCCTAATTCATCTAATTCTTTGATGTCATTTCCTTGAACGAGTTGTGAAAAACTCTCGGATAACGCTTGTGCTTCTTCCACTGTTTTTCCGATAACCGCTTCGGTCATCATTGAAGCACTGGCTGTACTGATTGAACAACCGTGTCCGGAAAAAGCAATGTCGTTAATCACGCCATTTTCAGTATCTAATTCTAAATGAATGACATCACCACACGTCGGGTTGTTTAACTCGATTCGTTGGCTAGATTTTTCTAAACTACCGTGATGATGTGGATGACTGGAGTGATCCAAAATCACTTGACGGTATAAATTATCTAATTTAGATAGTGCCATTTCTGAAAAACTCCTTTGTCGCTTTGATTGCGTCGACGAGTCGATCCGCATCTTCTTTTGTATTGTAAAGGTAAAAACTTGCGCGTGCCGTTGCCGGTACGTCTAAATAGTTTAACAGTGGTTGTGCACAGTGGTGACCTGCTCGTACTGCTACACCTTCCATATCGAGTGCTGTTGCAACATCATGCGGATGAATCCCATCTAAATTAAAGGCAATCACACCGGTATGATCGGCTGGATTTTGGGGACCATAAACGGTTAGTCCCTCAATTGCTTGCAGTTTCGGCAAGACGTATGCTACTAAACTTGCTTCATAATCATGAATAGCTTGCATCCCAATGTTTTCTAAATAATCGACAGCTGCACCTAACGCAATCGCATCCGCAATATTCGGTGTGCCTGCTTCGAATTTCCATGGCAATTCTTTCCATGTACTTTCATAAAGATGGACAAAATCAATCATTTCGCCACCGAATTCCACTGGTTCCATTTGTTCCAACCATTTACGCTTGCCGTATAAAATACCCATGCCGGTTGGCCCACACATTTTGTGACCACTAAAGGCATAAAAGTCTGCATCTAAGGCTTGTACATCAACAGGCATATGCGGAACAGCTTGGGCGCCGTCAACGACCATAACTGCCTGATGGGCATGAGCAATCGCAGCTAATTCTTGAATCGGATTAATCACTCCTAAGACATTAGATGCATGGGTTACCGAAACAATCGCTGTTTTATCAGTAATTTGACGTTTGGCATCATCCATATCTAGAAAACCATCTGGTGTTAGGGCAATATATTTTAGCGTTGCTTTTTTGCGAGCGGCTAATTGTTGCCACGGAATAATATTGGAATGATGTTCCATATAGGAAATGACGATTTCATCGCCTTCTTGAACAAATGCATCCCCAAAACTTCTTGAAACCCAATTTAATCCTGTGGTTGTGCCACGAGTAAATAACACTTCTGCCGTCTCATTGGCATGAATAAAACGACGAACTTTCTCACGTGCCGCTTCATAATCATGCGTTGCACGTTCCGCTAGCGTATGCACCCCTCGATGGACATTGGCATTATTTTGATGATAATAATCCGTCAAGGCTTGTAAAACAGCTTCTGGCTTTTGTGTCGTTGCAGCATTATCAAGATAAACAAGTGGTTCATCATTGACAATTTGATTCAAAATGGGAAATTCGTTACGAAGGTTTTGGGCATTGATCATGCGTTCAACTTCCCTTCAATAACATCCACTAATTCTTGTTGCACTGCTTTGACTGGAATAGCCGTTAAGACAGATCCTAAGAAACCGCGAATAACCAAACGTTCCGCCTCTTCTTTACGCAAGCCACGACTCATCAAATAATACATTTCTTCTGGATCAACGCGACCAACACTGGCAGCATGACCAGCAGTGACTTCATTTTCATCAATTAATAAAATTGGATTCGCATCACCACGTGCTTTATCAGAAAGCATTAATACGCGACTTTCTTGTTGCGCATCGGCACCTTTTGCTCCTTTTAGGATATGTCCGATACCGTTAAATGTTAACGTCCCACGTTCACGAATGACCCCATGTTGTAGAATATGTCCGATTGAATGTGGCGCTTTATTAGTCACACGTGTATCAATCGCTTGGGTTTGGCGTCCTGCACTGATTGCGACAGCTTTGACTTCGGCATGAGAACCTTCACCAACTAAATCTGAATCAAAATCAGCAATAATATTGCCGTCATTCATCACGCCTAGCGCCCAATCAACAGACGCATCACGTAGAATATAACCACGACGATTCATATAAGTCGACAAGTTCACACCTAATTGGTCAATCGCTGAATATTTCACTTTAGCGCCAGTTTTCGCAATGACTTCAACGACGATATTCCCAGATAATTTCTCAGCTTCGTCACCTTTTGTAATGAAACGTTCTAAATAACTGAATTCGCTGTGTTCGCCAGCTACAATTAATACATGTTTGTAGAAATGATCGGATGCATTGCCATTATGATTGAAAATTGCTTCAATCGGTTCGTCAATCACCACATTTTTTGGTACATATAAGAACATTCCGCTGTTCATAAATGCTGCATGTGCCGCAGTCATCTTGTCTTCTGCCATTGGCACTGCTTTTGTCATATAGTATTCTTGCACTAAATCAGAATGCTCTTGCATTGCTGTAAATAAATCTGTAAAAATAACCCCTTTATCAACTAGCTCTTGTGGCAATTGTTCAAAGACTGTCGTACTATCTTGTTGGACAAGCACTGGGTTATCTTTCATTTCATCAAATGAAGGAATGGTTCCTTCTGTTTGTGTGTCCCCATTTAACACAGCATCGCTAATGTTAAATAATGGCCAACGTTCATAACGAACGCGTTCAATTCGTGGAAATGGTAATTCATCCACTTTGTTTAACGCAGCTTGACGCAATTCAAGCATCCAAGCAGGTTCTTCCTTTAGCGCTGAAAAAACGTTCACTGCGTCAAGATAATCTTTCAATTGATTTTTCATATATCTTGACCTCCTTACGCTTCTTCTTCTTTGTAGTCGATACCTAATTCCTTACTAATTCCTGCGTATCCTTCTGCTTCTAAGCGACGTGCTAAATCAGCGTCACCAGTCATTACGACACGACCTTCCATCATGATATGCACGACATCAGGTGTAATGTAATTCAATAGACGTTGGTAATGGGTAATGATTAATGCACCAAAACCTTCGCCACGCATTTCATTGATTCCTTTCGCAACAACTTTCAACGCATCAATATCCAAACCAGAATCGATTTCATCTAAAATAGCAAATGTTGGTTCCAACATTAATAATTGTAAAATTTCATTACGTTTTTTCTCTCCACCTGAGAAACCTTCATTCAAATAGCGCTCTGCCATTTCTTCCGGCATGTTCAATAAATCCATTTTGGCATCTAATTTTTTGATAAATTCCATCACAGAAATTTTATCGTCTTCGTCACGTTTCGCATTGATTGCTGCACGCATAAATTCAGCATTTGTAATTCCTGGGATTTCACTTGGGTATTGCATCGCTAAGAATAGACCTAAGCGTGCACGCTCATCTACTTCCATTTCTAATACATTTTCACCGTCAAAAAGAATTTCTCCTTCGGTTACTTCATAGTTTGGATTTCCCATAATGGCTGCTGATAACGTTGATTTACCAGTTCCGTTTGGTCCCATGATGGCATGGATTTCTCCAGTATTCAAAGTAAGGTTTACACCTTTTAAGATTTGTTTATCTTCAATTGAAACATGCAAATTTTTGATTTCTAAAACTGACATTGCATTCCCTCCAAATTCTTTATTTATTCTTATTCATTGTAGACTAATTGAGAATGAAGTTCAAATACTGAAACTGAAAAAAGCGTTTTCCTCATAAATGAATACGTTTTACTTTAGAATTATTTCAAGTTTGTTATACTATAGGAACAGATACAGTTTTCATCTAGTAATGATAGAAGGAGTGATTTTACATGAGGTACCAATTAAAACCTATTTCCAAAGAAAATTGGCGAACTGCTGCACAGTTACGTGTTGCTCCTCACCAAGAAAATTTAATCGAAGACAATCGTGATTCTTTATTAGAAGCAGCTTACGACACTGATTTGCGCTGGACACCGATTGGCTTATATGTGAACCATCAAATGGTTGGCTTTTCGATGATTGGTGCGGAAAACATCGTAGAGCGCTCAATTTGGCTAGATCGCTTTATGATTGACGAAACTCATCAACATCAAGGTTACGGACATGCGCTTTTTCGAGTTGTCTTAAATTATCTCAAAGACCATTACAAACAAGTCCAAACCATTTATCTAAGTGTGCATCAAGAAAATGAAAAAGCCTTTCCTTTTTATGAATCTTTTGGTTTTGAAAATACGCATGAGACAGATCCGAAAAATGGAGAAATCATTATGCGTTGCACCATTATTCGTGACTAAAAAAACAGCAGGATGCTCAGTTGAACATGCCTGCTGTTTTCCTATTCATACAATTTTTTTCTTTTTCGTACCACATTTCCGAAAGCATACACGGCAATTCCCGCCCAAATAAAGGCAAAAACAAGCACATTGCTCATTGAGAAAGGTTCATGAAAAATACTGACTGCAATCAATAATTGAATCGTTGGATTAATGTACTGAATAAAGCTCAATGTAATAAAATCAGCATACTTTGCTGCTAACGCAAAAAGAATTAAGGGTACGGCTGTAACAATCCCGCTACACAGAAGGAACATATTCGTTTGTATGCTATATTCCGCCAATGAGTGGTTTGTAAAAAACAGAAGGTAAAGTACTGCGAACGGAAAAACAAACATTGTTTCTAATGTTAAGGAGATTGTAGCCGGTAAAGGAACTTTTCGTTTAATCAAACCATACATACCAAATGAACCTGCCATCAATAGCGTATTTAATGGTAATGCGCCAGTTTGAATAGTCAAAATAATTACCCCAGTAGTTGCTAAACCTACCGCTAACCATTGTTCCCGAAGAAGCTTTTCTTTCAAAAAGACTAACGCAATCATGACATTAAATAAAGGCAAAATATAATAGCCTAAACTCGCTAGCATAGCTTGCTGATGAGTAACCATGTAAATGTATACTAACCAATTAATCGAAATAAAAATTGCGCATAAACCAATCCAAATAATTTTTCCTGAATGGACCAACATTTTGGTAAGCTGGAAAAATCCCCCCCAACTTTTTTGTACACTCAAAATAACCAGCATGGTAACTAAGGACCAAACCATTCGATATGCTAACATATCAAAAGCAGGCACTTCACTTAAAAAATGCCAAAAAATACTTAATAATCCCCACCAGATATAAGAAGACAGTCCTGCTAACACGCCTATTTTATTTTTATCCATTTACTCCACTCCACACACTTTTTCTTATTAGCACATTTCCCTTTAAAAAACCTACTTTGCCGACTATTTTAGAAATAAAAACACAGCTGCGCTTTCTTACGAGAGCTGTACTCTCTTAATCCCTTACATTCTTCACACAAAAACATCTCATTCAGTACTTGGTTGCTCTATCTTTATCATTAGTAAGCACTTTCCTTCTACACCTTTTTGACAAATTGGTGGTGACACTTTGTACAACGTACTTTGATTTTTCCTCGGCCTCGGGGAGCACGAATTTGCTGTTTGCATTCGGGACAACGAAAATAAACGTACTCTTTGCGATTGGTAAAAGCTTCTTTTTTGTTTCTAAAACGAGCCAATACTTTGTTGCGAAGCGCCAAATATTTTTGATTTTCATTTGAACGAACGTAGATACGTTTAGAAAAGAAACGATAATAAGCGACAATAATCAAAATATACGCAATCCAACTAAGGAATTTTAGTGGAAGGAATAGCAAAATGATTGCTGTCACGAGAAGTAACTTACCTAACGCATCAAGATGTCCGTATCGTCCTTTCATGAATTTCATGAGTTTTAGTTTCCAGTTTTGTTTCATTTCTGTTCCTCCAAATATGTTAAAAAAGTTAGGGTAACATTCTACCCTAACTTTCAGCTATTTATTTTTCTTCTTTTGTTTCTTCTGTTAATAAGGCTTTTCTTGAAAGGTTCACACGACCTTGTTTGTCGATTTCTGTGACTTTCACTAAGATTTCATCGCCTAATTTCACAACGTCTTCTACTTTGTTGACGCGTTCGTTTGCTAATTGAGAAATGTGGACTAAGCCATCTTTTCCTTTGATTAAGTTTACGAAGCAACCAAATTTTTCAATGCGGACAACTTTACCTAAGTAAACTTCGCCAACTTTGATTTCTTTTGTTAAATCTTCAATAATCTTAATTGCTTTTTTGATCATGTCTGCATCAGCAGAAGCGATTGATACGTTACCGTCTTGATCGATATCAATTTTCACGCCAGTTTCTTCAATAATACCGTTAATGGTGTCGCCACCTTTACCGATAACATCTTTGATTTTAGCTGGTTCAATTTTAATCATTTCAATTTTCGGTGCGTATTCACTTAACTCTTCGCGAGGTTCAGCAATCGTAGATGTTAATTCATCAAGAATTTCCATACGCGCTTGTTTCGCTTGGTCTAAGGCTTCACGTAAAATTTGTTCCGTGATACCTTGGATTTTAATATCCATTTGTAGAGCTGTAATTCCGTCTTTTGTTCCAGCAACTTTAAAGTCCATGTCGCCTAAGTGGTCTTCTAGACCTTGAATGTCTGTTAAGATTGTATAGTTTTCACCATCAGATACAAGTCCCATTGCAATACCAGCAACTGGTGCTTTAATTGGCACACCTGCATCCATTAAGGATAATGTTCCTGCACAAATACTTGCTTGAGAAGATGAACCGTTCGATTCTAACACTTCAGCAACTAAACGGATTGTGTAAGGGAATGTTTCTTCATTTGGAATGACTTGTGCCAACGCACGCTCACCTAAGGCACCATGTCCAATTTCACGACGACCCGGAGAACCGGCACGACCTGTTGAACCTACAGAAAATTGAGGGAAATTGTAGTGATGGATGAAACGTTTTGATTCTTCCACACCTAGTCCGTCAATAATTTGGTGTTCGCCTAAAGGAGCTAAGGTACACGCTGATAACGCTTGTGTTTGGCCACGAGTAAATAATCCTGAACCATGCACGCGAGGTAATAAACCAACTTCTGATGCCAATGAACGAATTTCATCCAATTTACGGCCATCAGGACGGATTTTATCAATTGTAATCAATTCGCGAACCACATCTTTTTCAAGATCTTCAGCGATTTGTTTCACTTCTTTGGTTAATTGTGCGGCTTCTTCTGCTTCTAATTCAGCAGCTTTTTCTGCGTACACTTCTTTAACGATTTCTTTTACTTTTTCAATTTCATCTTCACGAGCTAATTTTTCTTCTGTTAAGACTGCTGTTTTCATTGTTTGGTAGTAAGCATCAAAAATGTCTTTTTTCAAATCTGCAGAGACTTGCAATAATTTAACTTCCATTTTTTCTTTGCCGACTGCTGCAACAATTTCTTCTTGGAAAGCAACTAATTCTTTAATTGCTTCATGCCCGAATAATAATGCACCTAACATGTCTGCTTCTGATACTTCTTTGGCACCAGATTCAACCATGTTAATCGCATCTTTTGTACCAGCAACGGTTAATTCGATATCTGTTGCTTCTGCTTGGTCAACTGTTGGGTTCAAGATGTATTCGCCGTTAACACGACCAACATCTACACCTGCAATTGGTCCGTCAAAAGGAATATCTGAAATGGATAGTGCTAATGATGATCCTAGCATTGCTGCCATTGATGGTGAGCAATCTTGTTCCACACTCATCACGATGTTTGTTACTTGGACTTCGTTACGGAAGCCTTCTGCAAACATTGGACGGATTGGACGGTCGATTAAACGTGCTGTTAACGTTGCGTCTGTACTTGGACGTCCTTCACGCTTGATAAATCCTCCTGGAATTTTCCCTACTGCATACATTTTTTCTTCATAATTAATTGTTAACGGGAAGAAATCTGTGTCTTTTGCTTCTTTAGAGGCTACAGCTGCACTCAAGACAACGGTATCTCCATAACGTACTAGAACAGCACCATTTGCTTGTTTGGCAAGTTGTCCGACTTCGATTTCTAATGGACGTCCGCCCCAAGTTGTTTTAAATACTTGCTTTGTCATAAAGTTCTCCTTTTCCACTGTGAGTCAAGGCTGCTACTAAACAAATGAAGGCATTGAATAATTTCAGTGCTTTCATTTGGTTAGTAGTAAGCCAAGCCAACAATCACAGTCTTTGTTTTTTGTTTTGTTTTTTCGGTTGGAAATCCACCTAATTGCCAACACTGTTCACCCGCTTCATCCCTGGGTGTCAGATGATACTTTCAATCAGTCCTCTATGGGTTTTGATGACTATGCTCTTAATTCCTTACGGTCGTTGAATCACTGTGTTTCTTACGAAGGTAACTACGCTCCCGGTGGTCGCCTAGTACTGTTCAACATCTGCTCTCAGCTCCCGATGGTCGCTGAGTCGCAGTGTTTCACAGCAAAAAAGTGAGATTCGGTTGAACCTCACTTCTCTTTTGTCTGATTAACGACGTAATCCTAAAGCTTTGATCAATTCGCGGTAGCGTGCTACGTCTTTGTTACGTAGGTAAGCTAACAAGTTACGACGGTGACCAACTTTTTTCATTAAACCACGGTATGAATGGTGATCTTTTTTGTGTTCACGGATGTGAGCATTCAAAGTATTGATTTCTTCAGTTAATACAGCGATTTGTACTTCTGGAGAACCAGTATCTCCTTCATGACGAGCAAATTGGTTAATGATTTCGTTTTTACGTTCTTTAGAAATTGCCATGTTTTCCACCTCTTTCGATTATTTCCCTGCAACTGAGTAAAACGTTGGTGATTCGTTAAACCAAGTGACAGGCAGTGCTTGATGCACAGTAACACTTTACTTGATTCTAGCGAAAAAATCAAGGTTTCTCTCTCGATTTATCCAAAAGAAATGAAAACCAGTTGAAACTATTTATTAATCAATGATTAACATCTCTTGTTCATCAAACTGCCAATCCCCACCATAAGCAACTTCCCAATAATAACCGTCTAAATCTTGGAAATAACCACTATAACCACCCCAATCGGTTGGTTGTGGTTCTTTGGCAATATGTCCACCAGCTTTGCGGACCAATGTCATCATTTGATCCACTTCTGCTTGTGATTTCAAATTACAAGCAAGCGTTATTCCAGAAAAGTGTGAACGGCTGATTGTCGGTGGATTGGTTTCATTAATATCTTTAGCAAGCTGTTCAATGGGAAATAATTCTAATTTACTACCTTGATTATTAAAAAAGACAATGGGCGCGTCCGCTCGTGCAGTCGTTTGAAAACCAAGTTGCTGATAAAAAGCCAGTGATGCTTGTAAATCCTGTACTCCTAGACAAACTAAATTAATGCGATTCATGCTGATTCCTCCTTTTTTTCTTAGTATACCACGCCTAAATTTTTTAGTTTTTCTGAAAATAATTAAGATTTGTTTCATTATTTTTTCATCTACATGCATATACATTGCAAATCACATCAAAACCGCCTAAAATCAATCACATCCAAGAAGAAAAGAGGATTTCTTATATGAATTCAATTAATGTACAAGATTTTCAGATGTTACTAGCCAATCAACCTGTTGCTATTTTGGATATCCGTGACAACACGGCCTTTAATGAAGGACACTTGTCAGGATCAATTTCGATGCCTACTACAAGCTTACCTAACCGTTTAAATGAATTAGATAAAGAAACGACATACTATGTTATCAGTCATTCTGGTCGTCGTTCAGATATTATTGCTCAATTTTTAAACAATCATGGATTTGACGCAATGCACGTGATTGGTGGAATGAAAGCATTCCGTAAAGAAGCAGCCTAAAAAAAGTTGTTCCCTTTCTCATGGAAAGTGGAGCAACTTTTTTTCTATTTTTCTATATATATAGAAGCCAACATACTCTGTTTACATATCATAAACCCAACCTCAGGAAGCATAGTCGTTTCCTTGACCTCGCTAGATACTAACAAATCCACACCTAAATCTGCCATTGGAAGATAGATTTCTTCTAAATTCACACTTGTTTCTAAAATAAATGTTAACTGATGGTCTTTTACAAGTTGTGCGATTTCTAGCATCCTAGGTAACATTGCTGCCGTATCTTCGGTATAATTCATAACGAATGCTGAGATAGTCGCATCCGCTCTTAATACTTGCTCGATTTCAGTTACTTCGGGAATGTCATGAAATGAGTAGCTACAATGAGGCATCGCTTGCTCTTTTACTAAATGAGCAATTCTACAATCGTCCTGTTCTTCACAGATTAATAATTTTCCTTCTATAGAAGTGAGAAAGCTTGCTAAACAAAACTGACGACTGTCTTGGACTAACACACTACAGTAGTTTGTTTCAGAGACTCCGACTAAATTTAATAAGCGATTTCGGATATAGTCCATAATAATTTGACAATCATTTTGCCATGTAATAGCTGGACTATATCGATAAGGTTCTGCTATCATTGCACTCTCGTAACGTTTCATTTTCAGTCACCTCTTATTATCTTTTAGTACCCTTAGCTTAGCATCTGAATGTAAAGTTTCGAACGAAATCGACTAACGATTCCGTTACTTTTGTAAATCCAAGGTAAATTTTTTCAAATAAATTTACTTCCTATCTTTGAAAACCTTATCGCTTCTTGTATACTGACTTTGTGAAGCATTTTATATTTTATACTATTCTAATGAATGAAGGAGCGATTCTATGGCTACATTATTAGCAGTCAAAGCACACCCACTAACGAATGAAGCATCCAAATCAATGAAAGTATTGTATGCTTTTTTAGATAGTTACCAAAAAAGTCACCCGGAAGATGACATTATTACTTTGGACTTGTATCATGAAGATTTTCCTGAAATTGACCATGATATTATGACTGGTTGGCAAGCATTAAAAGCTGGTAAATCAATGGCAGATTTGTCCTCAGAGCAACAACGAAAAATCACTCGTTTTAATGCGTCGACCGAACAATTTTTAACCGTTGATAAACTGGTTATTGCCAATGGTTTATGGAACTTAAACATTCCGACGCGCTTAAAAGCATGGTTTGATACGATTAACGTCGCTGGAAAAACCTTTAAATATACTGAAAGAGGCCCTGTCCCGTTAACAACCGGTAAAAAAGCATTGCACATTCAAGCGAGTGGTGGTGCTTATGAAGGACAAGATTTCGCCTCACAATATGTGAAAGGTATTTTAAATTTTGTCGGTGTGACTGATGTACAGCAAGTATTTATTGAAGGTGCCGATCATCAACCTGAACGAACAGATGAAATTATCGCTGAAGGCATCGCCAAAGCGGAAGAAATTAGCTTGACATTCTAATAAAGAAGGCTTCCTCAGAAATAGAGGAAGCCTTCTTTCATGTTTCTTTATTTTCAACCGCTGGTTTGGGTTCTTCATAAAGTTTTGACACACTTTGATACCAAGTAAAGATGTTTGAAATGACCACTTTAATCGCTGCATAAGCCGGGATTCCTAAAATTACTCCAGCTAAACCATAAATTTTTCCTGAAGTTAACAGAACCAATAAAATGGTTACAGGGTGAATCGATAATTGACTGCCTAGTACTAATGGCGAAATTACGCGTCCTTCAATCGTCTGCTCAATAACAAAAACAATCAATATTTTTAATAACAAGACTGGTCCGCCCACAATCCCCAAAAATACAGCTGGAACCATCGCCAAGAACGAACCTAAATAAGGAATTAAATTCAATGCACCTGCCACAATCCCTAAGGTAATCGCATAATCCAAGCCAATAATTGAAAAGCCAATCATAAACATAACTGCCACAGCAAACGCAACCGTTAGCTGACCACGAATATAAGAAGACACTTGATCATTGACTTCAGACAACACTTTCATCGTTGGTTTACGCATTTTTGTTGGTAAAAAACCTACCACATAAGGTCCTAATTTCTTACCATCCTTCAACAAATAAAAAAGAATGAATGGCATTGTAATTAAAGCGACAACAACTGAAGCTACTGCTCCAAAAAAGTTTCCTAAATTTTGAAATGTTGTTTTTGATAGATTTTGGATAACCTCCGTAATCGAAGCCATTAATTTTTCACCTGACGTTGCCAATTGTTCTTGCACTTGACTAAACATAGGGTCAGACAACAAATTGTTCGTCGTCTCTTCCACAACTTTTACATAGCCTGGAAAATTATCAACAAAACTCAATGTCTGTTCTTGAATTTTCGGAATAATCACTACAATTCCCCAAGCAATCAAGCCAATCACTAGAACAAACAAGCCGATAATACTATATAGACGCTTGACGCCTTTCTTTTCTAAAAAATCAACCACTGGATTCATTAAGTAATACAAAATACCTGCTAAAATAATTGGCAAGCCAACAACAGCTAAAAATTGCCAAACAGGCGTAAATAAATAAGATACTTTGGTAAATAAGTTAATAATTAATAAAATGAGCAATACAATCAGTAATGCTGATACCACTTGATTGTTTAAAAACCATTTCCAAAACCAAGAAAGTGGTTGCTTACTTTTTTTCTCCATATAATTGGTTCACCTACCCTTTGTACGTAATCGTCATTCCTTCAGTAATTTCTGGCATTTCTGTGGGTGTGAGATAGACTGTGCTCGACAACTTATCTGTTGGTACATCAGAAAAGACAAAAGAGATATGTTGAATCGCTTGTAAATTTTTATTTGCATAATTTCCGACATACGTAATTCGATACTCTTGCTCTCCAAAGAGGATTTTATCTCCTACGGCTAGTTCAACATCTTCTGATGACATTTCTTGAATCACAGAATATGGGCGTAAGCCATCTGTCACATGCTCACCAAAAAAGATTAAAATATTTTCTTTTTTGTCGATAGCATGCGGCCCAATTTCTAATATTTTACTTTGGCGCATCTACAGAACTCCCTTCTTTCATTCGGATAAATAAATTATAACACATTCTTCTTTTTTAAGTTGTGTGGTAAAATAAATATAATCTATTTTAGGAGGGAACAAAATGTTAGAAAAAATGTTATTAGGTACCTATACTCGTCGTGAAAGTAAAGGCATTTATTCTTTAGTATTAGATACAGAGAAAGAAGATTTAGTTGATTTAGAATTACTTACTGAAGAAAACAGTCCTACGTATCTGGCACGTAGCAAAAAAGGTGCGGTTTATTCTGTGACTGAAGTAGATGGCAAAGGTGGCGCTAGTGCATATGACGCGAAGTTCCAATTTTTAAATGCGGTTACAGAAGAAGGCGCTCCCTTGTGTTATGTAGCAGTTGATGAAGCACGCCAATTGGTTTATGGTGCAAACTATCATAAAGGGGAAGTCAATGTTTATAAAATCTTAGCAGACGGTTCTTTAGAAGCAACCGATGCTGTTTACCATGACGAACCTGTTGGTCCACATGAAAATCAAAACGTACCACATGTTCATTATACTGATTTAACACCAGACGGACGTCTTGTTGTTTGTGACTTAGGAACAGATCGTGTCTACACGTACGATGTATCAGACGAAGGCAAATTAACAGAAGTCGCAACTTTTGTCGCACCGGCTGGAACTGGTCCCCGTCATTTAGTATTCAATCCAAACGAAAAATTCGCTTACCTATTTGGTGAATTAGCTAGTACTGTTCTTGTTTTAGCTTATGATAGTGCAACTGGTACTTTCGAACAAAAACAAGTTTTATCTACTTTACCAGAAGACTTCGAAGGATTTAACGGTGGTGCAGCGATTCGTATTTCTAGTGATGCGAAATTTATCTATTTATCAAACCGTGGACACAATTCTCTTGCAGTCTTTGCTGTTAGCGAAGATGGTTCAAGTTTAACTTTTGTTCAACACATTTCAACAGAGGGTGATCACCCTCGTGACTTTGCCTTAGATCCAACGGAACAATTTGTTGTTTGTGCTAACCAAAATACAGACAATCTTACATTGTATCGTCGTGATGCTGAGAATGGTACATTGAGCTTAATCAAAAAAGATATCTACGCACCAGAGTGTGTTTGTGTCTTATTTGAAAAATAAAAACTACAGCTGAAGCCTCGTCTTCACGCTACAGGAGGATTGTTATGTTTTCCAAAACCCCAGTGGAATTAATTGTCAAAGACTTTTCAAATATTTACAATAAATGTCAATCTGCTTATGAACTTGTCTCTAGTCGCCGTTACAATGAATCGTTGGCTATTTTAACAACCGCAGAAGCATATGCGATTGCCGAAAAAGCATATGTCCGTTGTGATACGTTTAAAGAATTGCAAACAAAAGAAATCGAAGCCTTCGTTAATGCTTTTGATGCTTTTTATTTTGAACTAAAGCAAGTACTCTTCCATACCAACGATGATTTAAAGTCATTACACAAACGTCTGACAGAAATGAGTGCCGCTTACGAACAAGTCAACTCTTCGTTCAATTTGTTTTAAAAAAGAAACGAGGGAAACACATGAATGCAATAGATGTACTTGATCGCTTGAAAGAAGAACTAAATGTCCCTTTTCTCCAAATTAAATTGGAAGAAAAAGAATACACCGAAGCTGACTATCAGCAATTAAAGACCGATTTAGTGCAGTACTTTGACGATTATGTGCGTAATGTAGAAAACTAGATACACACCATAAAGCCCCCTAACGACAGCGTTAAGGGGCTTTATTTTATAGATTTTCAGTAAGTGTAATCACTTCTGTTGCAACCTTACGTAAGAAAGTAGCATCATGTTCTACGATCAACATGGTTGGTTTTACTGATTGAATCATTTCCTCTAATTGTTGATGATTAAAGACGTCCAAATAATTTAGCGGTTCATCCCAAATAAATAATTCAGCAGGCGTTGCTAGCGATTTGGCTAACTCTACACGCTTACGTTGTCCCATACTCATATCCTCAATCCGATTATGAAACACTTTGCGTTCTACCCCTAATTTACGTAAATTATTCAATAACTCTTGATACGATAACTGGTTTGCTTCAGCAAATTCTTGCAACGTTCCACGATTGTCCTCATAGTTCTGACGGACATAACTAATCGACACTCCTTGAGGTTGAATAACTTCCCCACTTGCTTCACCAGTAAATGTTCCTAATAAATACTGAATAATGGAAGACTTTCCAGAACCGTTGGGACCTTGAATTGCGATGCGCTCGCCTTGTTGAATCGCAAATGAAATTGGCGCAAACAACGCTTTATCATCATACCGCAATTGTAAATTTTTAACAGATAGTAATTGCTTACGATGTGTTGGCTGATAATTGATACTTAATGAATCGACATATTCAATATCTTTTAGTAGTTGTTCTTTAGCACTTGCTTGATCTTCCATCCGCTTTACAATCGCTTTCGAACGTTTCATCGTTCGTGCAGCTCGAGCACCGATTGCACCTGTATCGTAAATAGCACCACTCCCTTTTTTATTGGGAGAGCCTAATTTGTCGCGTTCTCTTCCTCGCGACCACTCGGCTTTTTCGGCAGCGGTTTGTTTCAAGCGACCAATTTCTCGTTTGAGTTTGGTATTTTGTTCTTGCTCATACGCATCACGCAGACCTTTTTGTTCTTCATATACAGAAAAATTCCCTTGGTAAAGGACTAGCTGGCTTTTTTCAATAGACAAGACATGATCCACTACTTCATCGACAAAACTGCGGTCATGGCTGACAACAACGAAGCCTTGCTTCTTCCCTTTTAAATAGTCCGCTACTTGCTTACGAGCAGTTACATCTAAATGATTAGTTGGTTCATCAATCAATGGATAATTCACATCATCCACAAATAGCAATGCTAATAATACTTTCGTCTGCTCACCGCCAGATAAACTATCAAACGGACGCCACAAAATATCGGCATCAACTGCCAATAGATTCAACTCTCGTTCAATTTTCCATTGTTCAAAATCAGATAATTCTTGTAACACATAATAAGTTAATTGTGTTTTATCTAATACCGTTTGGGGAAAATACGTAAAATGCAATTGATGTTCAATTTTACCACTATACGGATATTCTCCCATCAACAAGCGTAATAAGGTCGTTTTTCCCCGTCCATTCCGACCAATTAATCCTAATTTCCATTCCGATTGTAACGTTAAGTTCGTATGATCGAACAACAAAGTTGCCTGTGTATCAAATCCAAACGTCATATTTTTTATTTCGATAGTTGTCATGTTTTTCCTCCTATGCTTTAAAAGCAAAAAAACACTTCCCTATTTTCAGGACAAGTGTTGAAAGAAGAGTACACAAAAAGACCCTCTATCGAAAAACCACCAATCCTGAAAATCTACACACTTCCCCATAGAAAAGAAAAGTCTTAATGTAGCTTCAACAAATTGGCTTAGTTTTTCAATAGATGATCCCTCACTTCGTTTTTTTATTGACTATAGCTTAACATGTTTTGTGCAATTTCACAATTATCTATCACTGAAACATTTGCTTGATTTGTTCAGCGGTTTCTACTGGTGACAAGTTGGTATTGTCAATCACCATCACCGTTGCATTTGGTACTAATTTTTCTAATTCACCAGGCTTAGACATCAACCGTGATTCTGCTGCCGTTAATAGTAACTCTTGTTGTGAATGTTCGATATTGCGTTTTGAAGGTTTTGCTGCCAAACGTGATTCACAGATATTTCGTGACATTCTCGTCTGTAAGTCAGTAACCAACTCTGCTAAAAAGACTTCTTCCCCAGCTTCTAAGAAAATGGCAGAAATATCTTGTAAAAACTGTTGATCTGCTGGACTATCAAAATCAATTAGCACGGTAAAAATAATTGTGTCTGTCGTATTTTCTGCTTTATTCCGAACAAATGCTTGAAACAATTCTTTACGTACCAAGTCAGACAAGCGAAATGTTTCCGAACCATAGTCTAAAAAATTTGCAAATAAATCAATTGTTTGATGATTGTATAAAAGCTTCCCATTTATTTGTTTTTCTAATTCTTTGCCGACAGTCATTTTTCCGACTGCTTGTGCGCCAATTAAGACCACTAATCCCATAAAAAATCCCCCTAAATCAGACACCTTATGTAGTTGAAAATTATTTTTTCTGAATACTGTACCACAAACCAATAAGAATGTATACCTCTTTTAGCCACAAAAAAACCGCCAGATTGGTTAGGTCTGACGGAAAAAGGAGTAATTACTCTACTAAGGAGTAAAATGAAAAATAAAAAGGTTATTGTTGGTTATGAGATAAGTATATAGCCTGAGCCATTTTTTGTCATAAAAATAACCTAATAGTTTTATTAAATATTTCTTGTTTTTCCCTTTGTTTTTATCATTATTATCTTTTTAAGAGCATACTTGTCATGCGTTGAATCGCAAATGAAATTTCTTCTGTCGCTTGGTCTTGTTTTTGTTCAGCAGCATCAAATGCTGTGACATCAATTCCATTTGTGACACTTCCAATCATTTCTTGACAACCTGCAACATAGTCTACATAGGCACGTTCAAATTTTTTATGGATGCCCATCACACGTGCTGGTGGACGTAAACTGCGAACTGTTTCTAGCATCGCTTCATATTGGGTTGTTCCTTCTTGGAAAATTTTACAAATTTCTTCTCGTCGTTCATCGGTAATTGCAGCTGTTTCTTCCTTATCAATCGCTTGACGAATTTCCTCATAACAAGGATGCATTTCTTCACCGATTGCTTCGGTATCTTTCACGATATCATTAATTTTTTGGACATAATAGCCTAAATTAGGTTTCACTCAATCTCCCTACTTTCTTATTAATTGTTCTCATTTTACCTGTTTTTAAAGTGGAAGGAAAGCAAAAAAACATTCTGTCTCCAAATGAAGACAGAATGTTTCTATTAATCGTCTAATTCAACTTCAAGCACTTCACCCGTTTTAGCATCGATTTTGACATTGGTTTCTTTACGTCCATCTTTGACTTGTACATCCCAATACGTCGTGCCCATTTCTTTATCTAAATCCCAATCTTCGGCTTGACCCTTCGCTTCAGCTGTCGCAATTTTGGTAATTTCATCTAATGGTAATAAATCGCTAATATCCAATTTATCTTCTTGACGTTTGACGCCTTTTTGTTCATCAGCATCTAATTTTTCATCTTTTTGCTCTTTGACTTCTTTTGAGTTGGCATCAATGCTTACTTCGTATTCATTATCATCGTCGACACCTTCAACTTTGTAATAGTAATTCCCTAGCGATGAATCCAATTCAATACTTGTAATATCTGAATTTGGATACGTGTCTTGATAGACTTGAATAGCATCTGCTACGGATACATCAAATGTTCCTGTCGTTTGCTCACCTGTGCTACTTTGCTGTGTTTCGGTTGTGGCAGTTGTTTCGGTCGTATTTGTTGGCGTTGAATCACCTGGACTAACGGGATTTTCTGCTGCGCATCCAGCAAATAACAAAGTTAAGGCCGTCGTTCCTACATATAAAATTGATTTCTTCATAAGGCATCCTCCTCTTTAATATCTATCTTTAGTTTACTGAGTTTGTCTGCTTTTGGAAATAAGATTGCATAAAGTCTCCATGAAAAAATCTTCATCTTCGTGGAAATTTGACAGTAAAGATACTCCCTTTTGGATGATTATCTGTCACAATAATTTCCCCTTGATATTTGTCAACGATAGCTGCGACAATCGCCAAACCTACACCTGATCCTTCCACTTGACTAGAACGCGATTGATCAATTCGAAAGAAGCGCTCAAAAATTTTTTCCTTTGCCTCATCCGGGATTCCCATACCTGTATCTTGTACTTCAAGTACAATTTCTTGTTCTGCTCGTAAAGAAATGTTGATTGTGGCATCTGACGGTGAATATTTACGGGCATTATCAAGCAAATTTTGACACACTTGTTGGAGCTCAATTTCATTACCTGGATAATGAATATTCTCTTCAACTGAAAACGTCACAATTTGCGTGCTATTTGTTTGAAGTTTTTCGATTTCTTGCTTAACTAATTTTGAAAAGTCTACTCGTTTTTCCGAATGATTTGTCGTTGTTCTACCTAAAACTAACAATTGGTTCGCCAACGTTTCTAAGCGTTTTGATTCTTTGTCAATAAATTCCATCGAGGGAAGGACGACTTCCGGATGGCTTTGTCCTCGACGTTTAATTAACTGGACATGCCCGCGAATAGCCGCTAGCGGTGTTCGTAATTCATGCGATGCATCCGTCACAAATTGGGTTTCTCGCGCTATTGCTTGTCGTTGTGTCACCAACAAATGATTGAACGAGGTCGCTACTTGCTGCATCTCCCGTGGGTTGTCGGGTACCGTTAATTGTTTTTCTTGACTATTTGTTGTTTCTATCTCTTTCATTTCTTGTGTCATTCGCTGTAATGTACGACTCCACTTACCGACAAAGAAATAAATAATGGCGCTACCTATGATAATCGCAAAAATATTCAAGAACAAGCTAATCATTAACATACGCGAAACCATTTCGATAACCATATTGCCATGAATCGCCAATTCAATCGTTCGATCGACTTGTTGACGTTGTTGAAAATAGTAAACGTCGTCTCCTACAACAATCACACCTTTAAAAATCGGTAATGCTCTGCCTTTGGCTAATTCACTGAAAATCTCTTTACCCTCTGCGGAATAATACGTCGGTCCATCTGCTAGTACAAAACGAATTGCATCATCTTCACTTTTGGCAATCGTCGCATCCGCTAAAGCTTCCCAATCACTTGTTTCTTGGGGTAAGTCTTCTAAAGTTTGAAAGATTTCCTCGGCTTGATTAGTAAGATAATCATAGATTGTATACAAAGAAATACTCACAAATGCCACATTCACCACAAACAGTAAGCCCAATAAAATGCCGACAAAACGACTCGTTAATTGATATTGCGCACCTTGTCTAATTTCTCGCCACTTTTTCATTAGGCATCATCTCTCAAAACATAGCCTACACCACGTACAGTTTGAATGAAGTCACTTGATTCCCCTAGTTTATTTCGTAACGTTCTGACATAAACATCTACAATATTGGTTTGACCCATAAAATCATAACCCCAAACCGTATTTAATAATTCATCACGCGTTTTCACTTCTTCGGGGGTTTTCATTAATTCATACAATACACCAAATTCCTTGGGTGTCAGATACACTTCTTCTTCAGCTACTTGGACTTGATGTTTAGCAATATTCAGTTGTAGTGTATGGTAAGCCAACGTTGTTTCTGCTTGTTTCATCATGCGACGTTCAATTACCCGAATGCGAGCAAACAATTCTTCGATATCAAATGGTTTGGTAAGATAGTCATCGACTCCTGTGTCTAACCCTAAAACAACATCTGTCGTTTGATTACGAGCAGTCATCATAATAATCGGAACATCACTTTCTTTGCGAATTCTTCTTGCAACAGTAATCCCATCATATTTTGGTAACATCCAATCCAGTAATATCAAATCAACTGCTTGTTGCTCAAATGCTTCTAATGCCGCTTGACCATCTTCTACCCAATGTACTTGATAGCCTTCAAAGGTTAATTCTGCTTGGATGAAGCTGGCCAAACTTTCCTCGTCTTCCACTAGTAAAATCGATAATTGTTCCATTTGCACCCCTCCTCTTTTATGATAATAAATGTACTTCTATCATAACATCTTTCGGAATGAATCTTATATGAAAAAATCTTCATAAAAAAAATCAGAGACTAGTTAAACTAATCTCTGATTCATTCTTATTCTTTCCCCATTGCGCGTTGAATGGCTTTAACAATTTCAACAACTGGGATGATTGCGAAGGATGTTCCTACAACAATCCCCCATTGGTACCAGTCTAAGTGTGTTACTTTGAAGATATCATTTAGACCTGGGATAACAATGATTCCCATCATTAGAACAAATGATAGTAGAATTGCCCAGTTGAAGGCTTTGTTTCGGAAAGCACCAACTTTGAACAATGATTGATGCACAGATTTCACGTTAAATGCGTGGAATAACTGCATCAAGCCTAATGTAGCAAAAGCCATTGTTAAAGCATCCGCATGTTGTAAATCGTACAGACCACTTGCTGATAAATCTTGCACGTTCATTGCAGTGTGTGCTGGCCATTTTAATGCAGACCAGTAAACAAACAATACAGCAGCCGCTTCTAAAATACCTTGATAGATAATACTGCTCATAACGCCACCTGAGAAGAAGTTTGAATTTTTCCCACGAGGTTTGTGTGCCATTAAATCTTTTTCAGCTGGTTCCATACCTAAAGCAATTGCTGGGAAGGTATCTGTTACTAAGTTAATCCATAATAAATGAATTGGTAATAACGTGTCCCAAGCAAGTAACGTAGCGATGAATAAGGTTAATACTTCCCCTAAGTTCGCAGCCATTAAATATTGAATCGCTTTTTGAATATTAGAGAAGACTTTACGTCCTTCTTCTACTGCAACAACGATTGTCGCAAAGTTATCATCGGCAAGGACCATGTCAGAAGCACCTTTAGAAACTTCTGTACCAGTAATCCCCATACCAACACCAATGTCCGCTTGTTTTAATGAAGGCGCATCGTTTACACCATCACCTGTCATCGCAACAACTTTACCTTCTTGTTGCCAAGCTTTTACGATACGTACTTTATGCTCTGGCGATACACGTGCATAAACAGAATATTTTGTAATGTTTTTCGCTAAATCAGCGTCAGACATTTGATTTAATTCAGCACCAGTTAAGACAGCATCGTCATCACCTGGTTTGATGATTCCTAGACGTCCCGCAATTGCTTCAGCTGTATCGCGGTGGTCACCAGTAATCATAATTGGTCGAATGCCGGCTTCTTTCGCAACTTTAACCGCACCTGCAGCTTCCGCACGCTCAGGGTCAATCATCCCAACTAGACCAGCAAAGATTAGATTGTTTTCTAAGTCTTCTGATTCTAGTGTTTCAGGAACTGCATCAATATATTTATACGCCATACCTAAGACACGTAAGGCTTGTTTTGCCATATCTGTGTTGTTTGCTAGGATGTTATCTTTTTCGTCTCTGGTCATCGGTACAACTTTACCTTCTAGTAAAGCTTCGTTTGTCCGATTCAATAACACATCTGGTGCACCTTTCACAGCAACTAAGAAACGACCATCTGCTAATTGGTGAACAGTACTCATTAATTTACGATCAGAATCGAATGGTAGATCTGCAACACGAGGTTCGTTTGGTACTTCTTTTTGTACATCGAACCCTTTGTCACGACCAAATTGAATCAATGCCGTTTCAGTCGGGTCACCCATTAGGTTTCCTTCTTGACCGATACGTGTATCGTTGGCATAGTTCATGATTTTTAATGCCATATTATCAACAGGAATATCATCTGATGCAGCATATTGATGATTATCAAAGTATAGTTTTTCAACTGTCATTTGATTTAACGTTAATGTACCTGTTTTATCAGAAGCAATAATATCAGTTGCTCCTAATGTTTCCACAGCTGGTAATTTACGAATCATTGCATTACGTTTTGCCATTACCTGTGTACCTAAAGCTAAAATAATTGTGACAATCGCTGGCAATCCTTCTGGAATTGCGGCTACGGCTAATGAAATAGATGTTAATAACATTTCAACCCAATCACGACCATTTAACACTGTTCCAACGAAGAACATGATGACAGCAATGGCTAAAATAGCAATTGTTAAGAATTTACCTAATTGGTTTAAATTACGTTTCAATGGTGTTTCTGTTTCATCAGCACTTGCTAACATACCAGCAATTTTACCAACTTCGGTATTCATACCAGTATTAACAACAATCCCTTTACCGCGACCATATGTCACGTTACTATTCGAATAAGCCATATTGATTCGGTCACCAATACCGATATCTCCAGCTTCAAGAACTGTTACTTCTTTTTCAACTGGGACAGATTCTCCCGTCAGTGCAGCTTCTTCAATTTTTAAAGAGCTTGCTTCAAACAAACGCATATCTGCAGGAACAACATCCCCTGCTTCTAATAAGACAATATCACCAGGAACTAATTCGTCACTGCTGATAGTTACGCTATGCCCATTACGTAAAACATTTGCATTTGGTGTTGACATTTCACGCAACGCTTCAATTGCTTGTTCAGCTTTTGCTTCTTGGACCACACCCATCACCGCATTAATGATAACTACCGCAAGGATAATCACCGCATCTACCCATTCACGATGACCTTCTGCGTTTGGTACCATTGCTGAAATTGCTGCAGCGACCAATAGGACTAAAATCATTAAATCCTTAAATTGCTCTAAGAATTTTTGTAGCATGGATTTCTTTTTGCCTTCTTCTAGTTCATTTGCTCCATATTGAGACAAACGACTTTTCGCTTCCGCATCAGATAGACCATTTACTGATGTATCTAACTCAGTAAACACAGCTTCTTCTGTTTGTGCATAAAATGCTTGTGTAAGTTGCTCTTTCTTTGCGTTTTCTTCTGACATTTTCTTCCTCCTTCGATTTTGTCTCCATACCCAGCTATTTTTATAAAAAAAAATAGACTTGTGTATGTGCGACACATACATAAGTCTCACTAATTAAGGCAACACCAGAAAAAAATTTTTTTCGGTTGGTGACGTTGCCACAGCGTATGTGCTGCCAGTTACTCCCTCATGAATAAATAAAAACTATTACGAATAATAGTATACAAGAAATTCAAAACAATGACAATTTTTTTGATAGTTTTCTGAAAAAAATTTGAGCATTCGCAATATTACTTTTATATTGAGTAAGTAACAGCAGCTTCCACACTGTCTCGCTAGTTTAAAGACCTCGTAATAGATACCTACCCCATTCTCGCATCGCAACTTTTTCGCCATTTTCAGCAGCTCGTTTTAACCAATACTCGCCGTCTTTAATATTTTTGGTGAAAAATTCACCTCTGATGAGATAAATCCCAAGTAAACGCATGGCTACTAATTCATGCAATTCTTCAGCTGCTAACATAAGGTATTGTTTTCCTTCATCTATATTTTGCGCTAGACTATCTCCATGTAATAAGCGATAACCTAGTACACGCGTTGCAATACCATCCCGACGTTCAACAGCTACACGCAACCATTTTTCTCCTTCAAACGTATTTTTCTCAATCCCTACGCCATCTAATAAGCGAACCCCCAAATCAACAATAGCCCATAAATCCCCACTTTCTGCAGAGCGGCGTAACCAAAGCTCGCCTTCAATTGAATCAACTGAACAGCCAATTCCTGTTAAATAGCAATAAGCAAGTTCATTCATGGCACCGGTATCTCCGACATTTGCGGCGGCTTTCAACCATTTAAAACCTTCTTGATTCTTTTCTTTCTTTTGCTTTTCAGCTAAATCAATCACATTGTCTGTGA
This sequence comes from Candidatus Enterococcus willemsii, assembly GCF_009933335.1. Lineage (GTDB taxonomy): Bacteria > Bacillota > Bacilli > Lactobacillales > Enterococcaceae > Enterococcus_F > Enterococcus_F willemsii. Next base: position 51,925 of record NZ_MAEL01000044.1, read on the forward strand.
TTATCTTTGTTTCTTCTGACTCTTCGATAGTTGGAACTTCTTCATTGGATTCTTCTTCATCCTGTTTCTTATCGACACCTAATGATTTGGAAATTCGTCTAAACATTGATTGTTTCTTCTCTTTATCATCATCTAAACCCAATCTAATCATCTCCATTTTTTCATCTTTTTTTAATCATAATAAAAAAAGCGACTTTTTGCAAAAATTCAATTTGTCTTCTAGGCTCGAAAATTTACATCTATAACTTGATATGATAGTATTCAGAAGGGATTTATTTGTCTTCTCATGAAAGATAAATATTTTTTATTTTTTTATATTAAAGGAGGAGTTACATAACATTGGAAGCCATATTATTGAAATATGTTTGGGTATTTATTGTATTAATTGTGTTAGAGGGGTTATTAGCAACAGATAATGCTGTCGTCATGGCAGTAATGGTGAAACATTTACCGAAAGAACAGCAACAAAAAGCTTTATTATATGGATTATTCGGAGCGGTTATTTTCCGATTTTTCGCCATCTTTTTGATTACCGTTTTAGTTAACTTCTGGCAAATACAAGCGATTGGCGCTATCTATCTCTTGAGTATGTCAGGAAAACATCTTTACGAAACTTTCACTAGTTCAGACAACGAAGATGAAACAAAAGCACCAAAGAAAACATCGGGTTTTTGGCTAACGGTGCTAAAAGTAGAATTAGCAGATATTGCCTTTGCTGTTGATTCCATTTTAGCGGCAGTTGCGATTGCTGTGACATTACCTAGTCTAGGAGACATTAGCATTGGTGGCATTAATGCTGGACCATTTGCAGTCATGTTCTTAGGTGGTTTAGTCGGTGTTGTGATGATGCGTTTTGCTGCTCGCTCATTTGTGACATTGTTGGAAAAATTTCCATCGCTAGAAACAGCAGCCTTCTTAATCGTTGGCTGGGTGGGTGTAAAGCTAGCCGTTTTAACTTTAAGTCATGAAAAATTAGGGATTATTCCACATGCTTTCCCACATTCTACTTTATGGGAAGTTATCTTCTGGTCAGTCCTACTCTTAATTGCAGTCCTAGGATTTATCACAAGTATGAAACAACCTAGCCCTGCAAAAGATTCAGCACCAATCGATTTTGATTAATAATAATTGGAAGGAGTAGAGCAATCTACTCCTTTTTTGTATGAAAAAAGAGAATGACACGTGAATCCGTATCATCCTCTAAGATGTTTAAGCAATAATTGAACCGTTTGGCATGCCTTTTGGTGCTTCTACAATTTGTAGTTTACCAGAAGCATCTTCAGCTGATAAAATCATTCCTTGACTGATTTGTCCGCGCATTTTACGTGGTTTCAAATTGGCAACAATCACAACTTTCATCCCGATCAATGCACTTGGATCTGAATAAAATTCAGCAATTCCTGACAGAATTTGACGGTCTTGACTATCACCGGCAGCTAGACGGAATTGTAACAACTTGTCTGCACCTTTGACTTTTTGGCAGTCAATCACTTCAGCAACTTTCAATTCTACTTTATCGAAGTCTTCATATTTAATTTCTTTATCTTTCACAGAAACAAGTTCGGTTTCTTCTGGATTCCATTTCACAGAATCATCGTTTGTTTGTGTGCCTTCAGACATTTTCTTTTGAATATAAGCGACTTCTGTTTCGGTTTCTAAACGAGGGAAAATTGGTGTGCCTTTGGCAACAACTTTTGTCTCACTTGGAAATTCACCAAAGTGCAAGTCTTTCAATTCCATCGCTGTGCTGTCTAAACCTAGTTGACTGAAGATTTTAGCAGGTGCTTCTGTCATCATTGGTTGCAATAGAATTGCTACAATGCGTAAGCTTTCTGCTAAGTGAACCATTACGCTGTCTAATTCAGCTTTACGTTCTTCATCACGAGCCAACACCCATGGTTCTGTTTCATCAATATATTTATTCGCACGTGAAATCAATGTCCAAACTTCAGACAAGGCTGTGCTAAATTCCATTTTATCCATTGCTTCGTGGTAACGTCCAACCACATTCGCTGCCGTTGTCGATAGCTCACTGTCAAATGGCGTTACTTTTGACGCATAGTTTGGCACAATGCCATCACAGTACTTGTTCACCATTGCAATGGTACGATTCAATAAGTTTCCTAAGTCATTGGCTAAATCATAGTTTACACGTGAGACAAAATCTTCTGGGGTAAAGATACCGTCACTACCAAATGGTACGGCACGTAATAGATAATAACGCAGTGCATCTAAACCGTAACGATCAACCAAAATTTCTGGATACACAACGTTTCCTTTAGATTTAGACATTTTACCGTCTTTCATCATCAACCAACCATGACCAAAAATTTTCTTCGGTAATGGTAAATCTAATGCCATCAACATAATCGGCCAATAAATCGTATGGAAACGCACGATTTCTTTTCCAACCATGTGTACATCAGCAGGCCAGAATTTTTGGAATAGACTGTCGTCTTCTGAACCATAACCTAAGGCAGTAATATAGTTTGATAAAGCATCAATCCAGACATAAACCACGTGTTCAGGGTTGGCATCAATCGGTACACCCCACTTGAAAGTTGTACGAGAAACAGCTAAATCTTCTAGTCCTGGTTCGATGAAGTTTTTAATCATTTCATTTTTACGTGCTTCTGGTTGAATAAATTCTGGATGTTCATTGTAATATTCTAATAAACGATCCGCATATTTGCCCATACGGAAGAAGTACGACTCTTCTTTGACTAACTCTACTTCATGTCCACTTGGCGCTTTCCCACCAATGACTTTACCATCTTCATCACGATAAACTTCTGCTAATTGTGTTTCAGTGAAAAATTCTTCATCCGAAACAGAATACCAACCTTCATATTGACCCAAATAGATATCGTCTTGATCTAATAGTTGTTGGAAAATTTTACGCACAGCAGCTTTATGATAGTCATCTGTAGTACGAATAAATTTGTCATAGCTAATATCTAGTGTTTTCCACAATTTTTTGACATCCGCTGCCATACGATCTACGTATTCTTGTGGTTCAACACCTAATTCTTCTGCTTTTTTTTCAATTTTTTGACCATGTTCATCTACTCCAGTTAAGTAGAATACATCAAAGCCCATTAAACGTTTGTAGCGTGCAACTGCATCACAAGCAATCGTTGTATACGAATTCCCAATGTGTAATTTGCCACTTGGGTAATAGATTGGCGTCGTAATATAAAAAGTTTCTTTCTCAGCCATGAGTCTCCTCCTCTTCTCTAAAACGAGATTATTCTCTGCTAGTATATCATATTTTACACGTTGTGTTTTTATTTTTCATTCGGTTTTCGATATTTCTTACTTCGACAGCAGGATATTTTTGCGGGAGAATCAATTTTTGTTATAATAGAAACATACTTTATTTTATTTTGGAGGATGTATGACACACAGACAACGTAATTCATTAATTCTATTTACACTTTTAACCATTATCCATGTATTATTTTATAATTTTTACCCACCAATTTATGGTTATATGAACATTCACAATCAACTCGGTTGGTTTTTACCGATTAAATTATTGTTACAAATTGCTTTATTACTTATTTTGGCAGTTGTTGGATTCTTGCAATTACAACATCATAAGAAGAAATTTATGCTTTTTTATGTGACCTTATTCTTCTTTAATTTGATTTTACTATTTCTCTTTTTCTAGCTTTTGCTTCTAAATAAAGCATGATACAATAAGGCGAATAGAATCTATTTCTGAGGAGGAACCCCGATGATTTTTGCTTCCCAAGCAGAGGAAAAATTATATTACGAACAACAAGCCACCGAAGCAGAATTTCTCGCGTGGTATCAACAACAAGAGCAACCCCAGTATGAAAAACCTTCTGTGACCGTTGATATGGTTTTAGTTTGTTACGATAAAGAAGAAGATCAATTAAAAATCTTATTGATTCAACGCAAAGGCCATCCTTACCGGAACTCGTGGGCATTACCAGGTGGATTTGTGAATCCCAATGAATCAACTGGTGAAAGCGTCATTCGTGAAACAAAAGAAGAGACAGGTGTAGCGATTTCAGCACAAAACATTGAACAACTACATACGTTCAGCACACCAAATCGTGATCCTCGAGGTTGGGTCATTACCGTTAGCTATTTAGCATTCATCGGTGAAGAACCTTTAGTAGCTGGTGATGACGCCAGTGAAGTTCGTTGGTTTTCTTTAAATCGACGTGCCAATCAATTGTCACTGATCAACGATGAAGTTGAGATTATTTTGGATTTACAAACGGGTGAATCGTTAGGAAAAGATACTTTGGCCTTTGACCATAGTGAAATTATCTTAAAAGCCTTTCGTCGTGTGCTCAATAAAATGGAACATGAACCACAAGTCTTGCAAGTTTTAGGCGACAGCTTTACCATCACGGAAGCACGTAAAGTTTTTGCAAAATTCTTAGGGGTAGATTTCCGTACCATTGATCATTCCAACTTTAAAAAATCAATGTTACAAGCATTTGATGAAATTGGTGAGCGTCCAGCAGGAATCGGTCGTCCTTCCAAAATTTATCGCTTAAAAGAGCGTGTCTTGCAAAAAAATAATTAATCAAAAAGAGAGATTTCGTTAAATAAACGAAACCTCTCTTTGTTTTATTCTGTCACATACGCTGTCCGGAATGATACAGAACGTCCGAATGGGAATAGTTGCAATCCTTCTAAACGATCTGATTTCAAGTAAGCTGTTGCACCTTGATACAGTGGCAATACAGCTGCATCTTCTTCGATTAACAGTTTTTCCATTTTTAACAAATCTTCCCAACGAGCATCAGGGTCATTGGCTAATGTTGTGCGTGCATCTTGTAAACCAGCATCATATGTTGGATTGTCATAACCAGCTGTATTCAATCCACTTTGCGAATCGTAGAAATTCAAGAAATCAATTGGATCGGCAAAATCTGGGGTCCATGTTCCAAAGACTAAATCAAATTTTCCTTCATTTTGCAAATCCAAACGGTTTTGCAATGGAATCGAGCGAATATTAATCGTTAGTCCTGGTAAATTTTCTTCCAATTGTCCTTGCACGAATTCAACGGTCTTTTTCGCCAAAGCTGAATCTGCGGATAGTAATTCTAAGGTAATTTCATCTTTGCCTAACTCTTGTTTGGCTTTTTCCCATGAGGCTTGTGCAGCTTTGACATCATATGGTAAGAAATCGCCATTTTCTTCACGGAAATCTTCCCCAGTTGATGGATTTTTAGCAAAATCTTTGGCAACAAAACCATTTAGTGGTGTGGAGCCATCTGCTAGAATATTTTTGGTAAATCCTTCTTTGTCAATCGCTTGTAGAATTGCTTTACGTACATTGACATTTCCTGTGACTTCACGTTTTTGGTTTGGACTTAAATACCCAACCATTGCTTTGGAGACAAAATATGCTTGATCAGAATCTTGGTATTGTTGTACGTAAGTATCTGCTAATAGCGTGTAATCCAACTGTTGGTCTTCAAATAAGTTCGCACCTGTCGCAATTTCTTTGACCACATTCACATCGATTTTATCTAATTTTACATTATCTTTGTCCCAGTATTCAGGATTTTTTTCTAATTCCCAAATGGTGCTATTGCCATTCCAACCCTTAATAATGAACGGACCATTTCCCACAAAATTTTCTTCGCTTGTACCATAAGTTTCGCCTAATTTTTCAGCAAACTCTTTTTGTTTTGGCATAAAAGGCGTTCCTGTTAGAATTTGTGGTAAAAACGGGAGTGGATTTTCTAATTCCAATTGTAAAGTTTGATCATCTAATGCTTTCACACCCAATTCAGAAACTTCTTTTTCGCCTGAACGAATCTCTCGCCCATTTTTGAAAATATCCATGCGGTCACTGCTGGTTGAAGCATTTTTTGGATCAACTACGGTTTGAAAAGAATAGACAAAGTCTTCTGCTTTAACTGGTGTGCCATCGCTATAATTGCTTTCTCTTAATTTAAACGTATAGGTTAAGCCATCTTCACTAACCTCTGGCTCTTCACTGGCTAACGCTAGTTCAGGATCATTGTCTTGATTGATACGATACAGCCCTTCTGTTAGTTGACCAATCATATCTGAACTATTGACATCCGTATATTTTGCGCTATCTAAAGTCGTCAATTCCCCCGAAAGTGAGACTGCAATTTCTTGTTTAACAGCATCTGTTCCTGTTGTATCACTTGAATCAGCCGTATCGCCAGAACCGCCACATGCTGCTAACAACACTGCTGTCACTGCCAATAAAAATCCCAATTTTTTCATTTTGTCACTCCTCTTATAATGTATTCACTACGTAATCAAAAACCTTCATTTCTTTCGGTTGTGCCATAAAAGCAAAATCTGGATGCCATTGCACGCCTAACAAACGACGCTCGGCATTTTCGATGGCTTCCACTAAACCATCCGAACAAGTCGCACCAACTTGAAAATCGCTTGCTAATTGATGAACCCCTTGATTATGGAAAGAATTGACTTGATCTTTTTCACCATAAATTGGACGTAACACACTTGATTCAGTGGTCCATAACGCATGTGATGGGTGTTCTTTGGGAATGGGATCTTGCATGTGTACAACATCAGTAAACGTATGTAACTCTTGTTTTAAATTCCCACCAAAGAAAACATTCATCAGTTGCATGCCACGGCAAACCGCAAAAATCGGTTTGCCTTGTTTCAAGGCTTCGTCCATCAATGCCAACTCAAATTTATCACGTTTATCATAATAACTACCTTGCACGATTTGTTTTTGTTTGTAATAGCGTGGAGAGACATCTTGCCCTCCGGCTAAAATAAGTTTGTCAACGCGGGAAATATACTCTTTCGCCAATTCAGGAGAATCCATTGGAATAACCATCGGCAAGCCACCTGCTTGTTGCACTCCTTGGACATAGCCATTCGGGGTATAACTAATTGCTAAATGATGCAATGTTTCTCCCGCATCTAATGCTTCATTTGCTGCAATTCCTACAACTACACGTCCCATTTATTCTCCTCCATTTCAATTGGTTTTAAGCCATTTTTTTAAATCATACTCCCGTTTGTCAGTAAAAGTCAACTTTTCTGTGATAGCTTTTTTCTATCTAAAATGACCCTTTTTCCTTTTGTTAATAAAAAAAGAGATAGGCAAATTTTGCCTATCCCTTTGATATTACGCTGTTACACCTTGATAGACTTTACGGAAGTAGAAAATCCGGGCAATTAGGTAATAGAGTAATTGAATCAATAAGAAAACACCCAAGACTTGCCAGCCAGCAGTTTGCATCGATAAATTAAACATATGATACATCGCCGTCAATGCAACAATCCCATGGGCAAATGATACGACAATCGGGGTAAAGAATAAAATACCGACTTGTTGATAAATCATTTTTTTCAATTCTTTTTTAGATAAACCCAGTTTGTAAATCATTTTGAATTTCTCAATATCGCTATCCATATCGCTATACAAACGGAAATACAAAAAACTTCCAGCTGATACGAAGAAAACAATACCGATGAAAATTCCTACAAACAATACCGGTGCATAGGACTTAATAATGGTATCTTTCATAAAGGCCGTTGCTTGTACTGCATACAGTTCTTGCTTGCTCAATTCAGTACCTGCTTGAATTTGAGCTTCTTCCGATCCTTTTGTGACTACCCAATACGTCATTGATGAGGCTTGTCCTGGAATATTTTCACCGTCAGGAATAATAAACGTCGGCATATAGATTGGCAGTGCCGAAGACTCCTTTAATTGACTGACTTCGTAGGTTTGTTCCGCTACATTGACATTCGGTTGTTGACTGGTTTGATTAAAGACTTCCGATGATTTTAATTGAATGGCTTGGTCACCAACTGAGACCGGATCTTCACCAATCACTTTTGCTAATTTGTTAAATTCTGATTCCGTAATCACTTGTTGTTCGTTATCCATATAATAAGTGAAGGTGACTTGGTTTGTATCAATATTTTGTTGCGCCAAGACGTCATCAACTTGTTTCTTTTCTTTTTCATTGGTATCCATTAAAGAAAAATCGTATGGTGCCGTACCAACACTACCTAAGATAATCTCTTGTAAGCCATACAATGTGCCGATTGCCGCAAATGCGACAGTAGAAATAACAGACACAAGGAAGAAACTACGCGCATTGTCTTTCATCCGAAAGGCTAAGTCAGAAAAAACAACCATGTTAGTTTTTTTCCAAAACAGCGACTCACTTTTTTTCACACGTTCAATGGCAAAAATACTAAACTGATTAAATAAGAAATTTGTACCTAAAATGACCGTAAATACAACTGGTAAGAAAACAACGACCACAGACATTCCTGGTGCCAACAATGCAACCGTATATCCACCACCAATTAAGATGATAGCTAATATACTTTTAATAATTGATACTTTAAATGTCCCTTTTCCTAATTCATTGGCTTTTAACAATTCTTGCACGTTTAGTTTCGGCAAACGAAATTGAATAAAAAATGAGATTAAGAAAAACAGCAGCAAGAAGGAAACAATCGTTAAGCCCAAAGCTTTTACAGGGAAATAAAATGGAAAGTCAATTGATAACGTCACACGAGAAATCCACAAAATCAATTGTGAAAAACCAAGACCTAGCACACTACCAGAAATTGTCGCAAAGAAACCAATGACTAGATTTTCAATAAACACCATTTTTCGCAATTGCTTCGGACTCATCCCTTGAATCATCAACAAGCCAAATTCTTTCTTTCGTGATTGCAAAAAGACACCCATCGAATACATAACAAAGAAAAACGCAAAGCCATAAATAATAATCGCAGAACCTAACATCCCAGTCTTCACATTTTCATTCAGTCCTTCTGACAACGACGGATGAAACGCCATGACACTAAACGTAAAGAACACCATGACTGAAAACAAGGTACTCAAAAAATACGCTAAATACAAATGCTTGTTGCGCATTGTATTACGCACAACAAATTGTCTAAAATTCATTATCGACACCTTCAATTCTTGCTAATTCTTCTAAAATTTCTTCATAAAAGGCTTTTTGGCTATCCTTCCGATGAATATCGTGAACCAATTCGCCATCTTTAATAAAAACAATCCGTTTGCAATAGCTTGCAGCCAAAGGATCATGGGTCACGAGTAAAATCGTTGCACGTTCTTCTTCATTTAATTGACGCAGCAAGCCCATCACATCTTTTGATGATTTCGTATCTAAGTTCCCAGTCGGTTCATCGGCTAGTAACAATTCTGGTTGATGAACCATCGCACGGGCAACAGCCACGCGTTGCGCTTGCCCACCTGAAATTTCTGCAATTCGTTTATTTAATAACCCGTCAATCCCCAAACGTGGAGCAATGTCACGAACTTTCTTCTTCATCACTGCTACTTTTTCGCCATCTAATGTTAAAGGTAAGACGATATTTTCTTCCACCGTTAACGTCGGCAACAAGTTAAATGATTGGAAGACAAAACCTAATTGCGTGCGACGAAATTGGGCAATTTTCTCTTGATCCAAATCATTGGGATTTTTACCATTTAATAAAATCTTGCCGCTTGTTGGTTGGTCAATGGTTGCTAGTAAGTTTAAGAAAGTTGTTTTCCCACTCCCAGACGGTCCCATAATACCAACAAATTCGCCATCATTAACGGTCAAATCAATGCCTTTTAATGCTTCATATTGGACATTTTGTCCATAAACTTTACGTAAATTTTCTACTTGTAACATTTGAATTTCTCCTTTATTGTTTATATATTGAGTATAGCGAAAAACGAACTTACACAACATTGATTGAAGTAACAACGAACGAACAATTTTGTCATGTGAGACGCTCACTTTTAACCTTAATCTAAGGGTTAAACAGGATATAACTAAAATGACAACGCATTCATTTTAGTCGTATCTATAACAATTGGCCTGACATGGCACTATGCTAAAGACACCAATCAACACTACTCCGTCACAAGAAAGGTTGAATTTTTTTATGATTAACTTACAAGCAAATCCCTTTTTCTTAACTGCAGAACAAGAAAGCTTCGTCTATCAAACAGTAAACAATATGACTATCGCAGAAAAGATTGGACAACTCTTCTGTTTACACGGTGACTATAAAGACTTTGATGAATTGGCGCAAGTCATTACCCATTACCAACCAGGAGCGATGATGTATCGTCCGGGTGACAGTAAACAAATTCAAGATATTCACCGTTTTATTCAACAAACAAGTCGGCTACCGCTATTATTAGCAGCAAATTTAGAATCTGGTGGTGATGGTATTGGGAATGATGGTACCTTCTACGGACGTGCGATTCAAGTAGCTGCTGCCGAAGACAATAAACATGCCTATCGCCTAGGTAAAATTTCTGGAAAAGAAGGGGCTGCGGTGGGTTGTAACTGGTCATTTGCGCCAGTCATCGATATTAATATGAATTACTCGAACCCCATTACCAATGTTCGCACGTTTGGTTCTGATCCAAAACGAGTCAAAGATTTAGCATTAGAATACATCAAAGGTTGCCAAGAAGAAGACGTTGCTGTGTCTATCAAGCATTTCCCAGGCGATGGTGTCGATGATCGCGATCAACATTTAGTCACTTCTGTAAACTCGCTCAGTACCTCTGAATGGGACGAAACTTATGGCATGGTCTATCGCGAATTAATTGAAGCCGGCGCAAAAACTGTGATGGCTGGACATATCATGCAACCTGCGTATACAAGATTTTTCAATCCGTCCATTAAAGACGAAGAAATTATGCCAGGCTCGCTCTCACCTGAGCTGTTACAAAATTTACTACGCGAAAAATTAGGATTCAACGGGTTAATCGTCACGGATGCAACCAATATGGCTGGTTTTGCAAGTAAAGGGATGCGTAAAGACTTGTTGGCACAAGCCATCAATGCTGGATGCGATATGCTATTATTCACGCGTGATTTGCAAGAGGATTATCAAGCTATTCAAAGTGCCGTTAGTCAACAAGTAATTTCAGCTGAACGCTTAGACGAAGCAGTTACTCGGATTTTAGCGACCAAATCCTCTCTAAAATTGTTCGATAAAACAGAATTAGTGCCCCAAGCAGAACAATTGCAAACATTACGCAGTGAACAACATCGTCAATGGGCATATGAACTTTCAGATGAATCTATTACGTTAGTCAAAGATACACAAGCACTTCTGCCACTTTCACCTGAAAAACATCAAAGAGTGTTGTTATTTGTTTTAGGGGATGTTGTCAGCTCTAGTGGCAAGCCACCTGTTAGCCAAGCATTTGTAGCTGAATTAGAAAAAGAAGGGTTTCTTGTCGAACGATTTGATAAAAAAACGATGGGCTCATTTTTCTTCAGTGGTTCGGTCGAAGAATTAAAACAACGCTACGATTTAGTTCTCTATTTTGCCAATATTAAAACCGCAAGTAATCAAACAACGGTCCGTATTAACTGGCTACCACCAATGGGCTTAGATGTGCCATGGTTCGTTCAAGAATTACCGACAGCCTTTATTTCAATTGCCAATCCGTATCATCTACAAGATGTGCCAATGATTAAAACTTATATTAATGCCTACACAGCCAATGAATTTAACCCTACAGAAATCGTCAAAAAACTGGTCGGTAAATCTACCTTTAAAGGCGTTAGTCCAATTGATCCGTTCTGCGGCTATTGGGATGCACGATTGTAAACGAATTTGGTGATTCATATTTTCTAATTGACAGTTGGACACTCTTAAGATAAAATCAAACCAATTTCATAGAATTAAATTTCGATGAAGAGAAAAGTAGGTTTATTTCATTTTTAAAGAGACGTTCTGGCTGGTGAAAAGAGCGAATGAGTAAATTGAACAATGGCCTCTGAGAAATAAATTGTGATGAAGCAATTTCGAGAAGGTTCACTCGTTATAATAGAACACCAATATCTATCAGATGTTGGCTTTGAAATCAAAGGTGGTACAGCGATAAATTCGTCCTTTTACTAACAATTGTTAGTAAAAGGACTTTTTTTATAAAAAAAGGGGGAACAACAATGAAAAAATGGGTTAAATCTGCACTTTTCTTTAGTGCAACAGCGTTACTTTTAGCTGGTTGTGGTGCAAAAGGGACAACTAGCAGCGAGTCTACAGAAAGTAGCGTAGCAACAGAACAAAATATTACGGTAAGTTTACCGGCACAATTATCGACACTTGATACCACACAAACGACTGATAAGGTCACTTTTACCGTCGTTCAACATATTTTTGAAGGTTTGTATCGATTAGATGATGACAGTCAAACGGTACCAGCATTGGCTGAATCTGTTGATATTAGCGAAGACGGGAAAATTTATACCTTCCATTTAAGAGACGACATCAAATGGAGTGATGGGACGCCAATCACAGCAGATGATTTTCTTTTCTCTTGGAAACGACTTGTCAATCCAGAAACAATGGGACCAAACGCTTATTGGTTAGATAATGTGGTTAATAGTCTAGATATTCGTGAAGGCCGTGCAGATATTGATTCAATTGGCTTAAAGGCGTTGGATGAACAAACATTTGAAGTGACTTTAATCAATCCACAACCTTCTTTCTTATCGATTGTTTCGATTGGTTGGTTAGCACCGCAAAATGAAGCTTTTGTTACAGAACAAGGTGACAACTATGCGTTATCAAGCGAAAACATGATTTATTCTGGACCGTTTATTTTAGAAAATTGGGAACCAGCTTCTGATAATTGGACATTAAAACCAAATCCTGAATACTATGATGCGGATAAAGTAAAATTAACGGAAGTCAATGGCTCTACCATCAAAGAAGAAAGCACAGGGATTGGCTTATTTGAGACAGGTGAATTAGATTTCACAAAGATTACTGGACAAAATGTGCAACACTTTAAAGACAATGAAGCGATTGTTTCTCAACAAGAAGTTGCAAATCGTTTCTTAGACTTTAATAAAAAAGCTAATGACGAGTTAGGCAACAAACACTTCCGCAAAGCCATTGCACTGGCGATTGATAAAGAAGGATTAGTCAACAATGTCTTAGCAGATGGCTCAGCGACTTTAAACGGCTTAATTCCAGCCAACTTGTATGCGAATCCAGAAACAAACGAAGATTTCCGTGCGTATAGTGGCGAGTACAATGTCTATGATTTAGATGCAGCAACCAAAGAATGGACCACTGCTAAAAAAGAATTAGGTTTTGATACGATCGAGTTAACCTTACTTGTTGATGATTCTGAAAATGGCAAGAAAATCTCAGAGTTTGTACAAAATCAATTAGAAACGAATTTACCTGGTTTGAAAATCAAAATTACACCACAACCAGCAAACAATGTGAACCAATCACGAGCAGATAAAAAATATGAACTTTCTCTTTCTGGTTGGACTGCTGGTAGTAGCGACTTGAATTCTTATTTCAATCTATATCGCTCTGGTTCTTCTTATAATTACGGGGAATATGAGAATGAAGAGTTTTCTAAATTAGTTAGCGATGCGATTACAGTTGATGCCAATGATGAAAATAAAGTCTTTGAAGATTACAAACAAGCGGAAAAAATCTTGCTTGAAGACGATGCTGCTCAAGTGCCTCTTTATCAAAGTGCCGCAAATTATTTAGTCAATCCAAAAGCTAAGAATATTGTCTACCATTCATATGGTGATTATTTCAACTTACGGGAAGCTTATATTGAAGAGTAAAGGATGTTTAGCATGAATCAATTACTAACTGATTTTTTAGAATTTGTCCGTGTCAACACACGTTCAGATGAACAATCACCAACGGTTCCGACAACCGTTGGTCAAATTGAATTAGCGAAAATACTTGAAAAACGTTTAGTAGATTTAGGATTAGAAAATGTCAGCTATGATGAATCAAATGGCTTTGTTTTAGGCAAACTTGCTGGTGATCCAGAGAAAATGGCCTTAGGATTTATTGCCCACTTAGACACGGCTGATTTTAATGCGGAAAATAATCAACCTCAAGTGATTGAAAATTATGATGGCAAAGACGTCGTGCTTAATCAAGAACAACAAATTATCATGACGACGGCTGAATTTCCCAATCTAAAAGATTATGTTGGAGAAACCCTCATTACGACCAACGGCTTAACACTGCTTGGTGCCGACGACAAAGCAGGTATTGCGGAGATTTTAGAAATGCTACGTCAATTAATTACCCAGCCAAAAGAAAGCCGTGGTGATGTCTGGGTGGCTTTTGGACCTGATGAAGAGATTGGGCGTGGTGCGGATCGTTTCCCTGTTGAAAAGTTTCCAGTTCGCTTTGCTTACACTGTCGATAGCGGACGTGTGGGTAATTTTGAATACGAAACATTCAATGCTGCAAAAGTCGATATTGAAATTCAAGGAACGAGCGTCCATCCTGGGACAGCTTACGGTCAAATGGTCAATGCACTAAAGCTAGGACAAGCCATCGACCAAGCGCTACCAGCAGATGAAGTACCTGAAAAAACCAGAGATTACGAAGGATTCTATTTACTAAACAAGTTCACTGGCACCATTGATCATGCCACTCTTAACTATATTATTCGTGACCATGATGAACAAAAATTTGCTGAACGTAAACAACAGATGATGACTATTCTGGACCAGTTAAATCTAAGCTTGGATACACCAAGAATTACTTATCATATTGAGGACCAATATTACAATATGCGCCAAGTGATTGATCAACACCCGCTCGCAATTGAATTACCACAAATCGCAATGCGAGAATTAAATATCACGCCTAATGTACAACCATTTAGAGGTGGGACAGACGGCTCTAAAATCTCAATGATGGGTCTACCTACACCAAATATTTTTACAGGTGGCGAAAATTTCCATGGTCAATTCGAATTCATCACCTTGGAAGCAATGACTAAAGCGAGCCAAACATTAGTCAAAATTGTTGAATTAGCAAGTAGATATTAAAAAACAAGACGAGTGTACGAGCACTCGTCTTGTTTTTAATTCTTAGCTATTCATCTTATTCTGGTGGTTCTTCGGGTAATTCGTAATCATCTGGAATACCTGTAATTAATACTTTTCTTGGTTTACTACCCTCGGATGGTCCAACCACACCATTGGCTTCTAGTTCATCCACTAAACGAGCGGCACGATTATAGCCGACTCTAAAACGACGTTGCAACAATGACACACTTGCTGTTTGCATTTCAACAACCAATTCTTTGGCTTGTTCGTATAATTCGTCTTGGGGTTCACTTCCACCACCTGTTGCGGATACTTCTTCTTCGGTTACCATCATTTTTTCTTCGTAGTTTGCCCCTTGTTGATCCGTCACGAATTTCACAACAGCCTCGACATCTTGATCCGAAATAAAGGCTCCTTGTACGCGAATTGGTTTGTTTTCACCCATTGGTAAGAACAACATGTCTCCT
The DNA here is from genome assembly GCF_009933335.1 of Candidatus Enterococcus willemsii. GTDB lineage: Bacteria > Bacillota > Bacilli > Lactobacillales > Enterococcaceae > Enterococcus_F > Enterococcus_F willemsii. The sequence continues at coordinate 67,250 of NZ_MAEL01000044.1, forward strand.
CGTCCAAGTAATTTCTCAGCACCATTGGTATCAATAATTGTTCGCGAATCCGTACCACTTGATACCGCAAAAGCCATTCGTGATGGCACATTCGCTTTAATAATACCGGTAATAACATCAACACTTGGACGTTGGGTTGCCAAAATCATGTGAATGCCGGCTGCCCGTGCCATTTGCGCCAAGCGGATAATCGCATCTTCCACTTCATTACTTGCCACCATCATTAAATCTGCCAACTCATCAACGATTACCACAATAAACGGTAGAATCGGATGTTTTTCGCCGGTCTCACGATTTCGTTGAGTAATCATTTCATTATATCCCGTAATGTTACGCACACCAGTTGCTGCAAATTTTTCGTAGCGTTCCTCCATTTCCTTGACTACTTTTTGGAGTGCTTGGGCGGCTTTTCTAGGATTCGTAACGACGGGCGTTAATAGATGTGGAATGCCATTATAAACATTCAACTCAACCATTTTCGGATCAACCATCATCAATTTGACTTCGTGAGGCTTGGCTTGCATCAGAATGCTTGTAATAATACCGTTAATCGCAACGGATTTCCCGCTCCCTGTCGAACCGGCGACCAGTAAATGTGGCATCTTAGTTAAGTCTGCTGTTTGGACACGACCTGAAATATCTCGTCCTAAAGGGACTTCTAACAAATTATCGCCATGAGCTGGCGCAGCCTCAATCACTTCTCTAAAAGAAACCATGCTGACAGCATCGTTTGGTACTTCAATCCCAATCAAGGATTTCCCTGGAATCGGTGCTTCCATCCGAATATCTTTGGCTGCTAAAGCTAACGCAATGTCATCGGTTAAACCAACAATTTTGCTAACCTTTACACCAATGGCAGGTTGAATTTCAAACTTGGTTACAGCTGGACCTAAACTCGCTTTGACTACTTTAGCATCAACGCCAAAGCTTTCAAAGGTTTTCTCTAAAACGGTAATGTTTTGTTCAATTTTTTTGTACTCACTACTTTGATCCGTTGATTTGACTTCTCCTAATAAAGTAGACGGTGGTAATTCATAGTCTTCGTCTTCCACTTCTTGCGGAATGTCAAATTCCAACACTTCGCCATCTTCCACCTCGGCTTCAGGCTGAGGTTTCTTCTTAGGCTTAGGTTCAGCCGGTGCCATTTGCTGTTGAAAACTATCAATTGGCACAAAACTCAATTGCTCTGGTTCGGTCTCTGGTGGAATTTCGCCGACTTGTATTTCCTTTTCTTCTTCGGTCATCGGACGCACTTGATTCTTTTCTTGCTCTTTTAATTCTGCTAAAACAGCGGCACGTTCCGCCGCTTTCTTTTCTTCTTTGGCTGCTTTTTTCGCTTGTTTTCGTTCTTCACGTTGCGCTTTTTTCTCTGGATTGCCTTCTAACAACTGCTCCACTTTTTCTTTGATTGCATGCAAAGCTTCCAGTAGTTGTTGACTATTCATTTGGCTGGCAAAAAAAGCACCCACTAAAACAAGTAATGCACCAATCAAGTAACTACCAATTTGAGAAACTAAAAAGTAACTACCGGTGTACAGCACTGCTCCTAGCATGCCACCACCAACATTATGCATAACATCATTTGCCCGAATATCTTCTAATAACAGGCCCCAAGTTGTTTGAATAATATTTGGGTCAGCTGATTGTAAACGGCCAAATAAATGGGCATGAAAGAAAATTAAAATTCCTGCATAAATAATAATTATCCCACTCACTCGGCGAATATTTGTTACTTTCGCTGCGCTATTTTTAAACATCAGCCAAATGCCATACCCTGCTAGCGCCACACAGAGTGCAGGAAAGGTATTCCCACCGACAATGCGGAAACCATTTGTAATTAATCGTCCTAAAAATCCTAATTGAAATAAACCAAATAATGCAAATAAAAAAAACAGGAATCCTAAGCCAATCAGAGTTAATTTCTCCTGTTGTTCGAGTTGTTTTTTTGTTTTACGCTTTTTTGCTCGTGTTTTTTTCTGAGCCAATCGTCATCCCTCTTTTCCCTTCTATATATTATACAAAAAAAAAGAAAGGAACACAAAATTCCTTCCTTCTTTAGCGATTATTCTGCTGATACATCTTCGCCAAACCATTTTTCAGAAATCTTAGCGAATGTCCCATTATCTTTTAGTTCTGTGAAAGCTTCATTAATTTTCTGCGCCAATTTGTCATCTTCTTTACGTACACCGACTGCAAAATCTTCTTTTTCAAATGGTGTTTCGATGACATTGAAGTCCGCTAATTGGTCGGCTTGTGTTAAGTAATATTCTGCGTACACGCGGTCAACTAACAAACCATCAATACGCCCTTTTTCTAAATCGATAAAGGCTTCATTAAAGCTCGCATACAAAGTCGCATCATTGTCTTTCACCAAATCTTGTAGCAATTCAGGTTGTTCAGTAAATGCTTTATAACCTGACGAACCTTCTTGAGCGCCCAACACTTTATCTTTCATTTGAGATGTTTCTGTAATTTTACTATCTTTTGCAGTAACTAATACTTGGTACGTGGTCATATACCCATCAGAAAACAATACTTTTTTCTCACGTTCGGGTGTCACTGTATATCCATTCCAAATCATATCAATTGTGCCATTGTCTAATTCGGTTTCTTTCATCGCCCAGTCAATTGGTTGGAAAGTAACTTTGGTATCTGATAAATCAAAGACTGCCGTTGCTAACTCAATATCAAAACCTGTTAATTCACCATTGTCATCACGAAACCCCATTGGTACAAACGTATCATCTAAGCCAACCACGACTTCTTTTTTATCCGCTGCGCTTTCTCTTTCTTTTTTGTCCCCGGTACCACATGCCCCTAATACCAATAAACCGACAACCATTACTAAACCTGTTAATTTTTTCATACGAATTTCCTCCTAATTTTTCCTTTTATTGAACTGGTGACACTTCTAATAAATTATCCGCAATATTTTTTGCAAAAACCAGATCATGTGTTACGACGATTTGGGTCACGCCTTCTTTTTTTAAATCTAAAATCAAGTGTTCCACTTGTTGACGTAGCGCCGGATCTAACGCACTCGTAGGCTCATCATATGCTAATACACGAGGGTTCATCGCCATTGCCCGAGCAATCGCTACCCGTTGTTTTTGCCCACCAGATAATTGATAGGGATATTGGTCCAATAAACCTTCCAAACCTAATTGTTTCGCTAGCTTTTGCGCTTTTTCGGTATAAACTGTCTCTGTTTCTTTCAAGACCATTTTAGGTGCTAACGTGATATTTTCAAACACACTTAGATGTGGGAACAATTGAAAATCCTGAAAAACAACTCCGACCACTTGTTCTTGTTCTTTCAGATTGATTGGGTCAAACTTTTTCCCATCGAGTAAAAAATCACCACTATCGACTTTCTCTAAGCCAGCGAGTGTGCGTAGTAAAGTCGTTTTTCCCCCACCAGAAGGTCCGACAATCGCTAAAATAGTACCTTCTGGAATTGTTAAGTCCAGTTGATTAATAATCGTTTTTTTGCCAAATGATTTGGTTATTTTCTTTAATTCAAGCATCTTTTCTTCCTCCTAACGGTAATAGTCTAGACGTTTTTCGATTTGTTTTAATAAGATTGTAAACACACCGGTCATAACGAGATAAATGATTCCCACACCAATGAGTGGTAACAATGTCGCTTCACGTTCCATCGCAATTTTACCGATACGCATCACGTCAGATAGACCTAAAATGTAGATTAACGAAGTATCTTTGACTAAACTAATGATTTCGTTGCCGACAGAAGGTAGCGTGATTTTCCCAACTTGTGGAATAATAATTTTAAAAATCGTTTGTCGTTTAGTTAAACGTAGTACTTGTGCTGCTTCGTATTGGCCTTTAGGGATTGATTGAATCCCCCCACGGAAGATTTCTGCAAAATATGCTGCATAGTTTAAAATAAACGCAAACACAGCTGCTTCGAATCGGTCAAGCACAATAATATTGGCTGTTGCTAAACCATAAAAGACAAAAATAAGTTGCAACAATAGTGGTGTTCCACGCATCAACCAAACATAGGTTTGAATAATTGATTTAAAGATTTTCGACTGACTACTTAAAATAAAGGCAAATAAAATCCCTAGTGGAATCGAGCCCAGCAACGTTAATGCAAATAGTTGCAAGGTAATACCGGTTCCTTTAAATAATTGCGGAAAAACTGAAATTAAAATATCCATGTTGACTTCCTCTCATTTCTGATTAAAATTTTTCAAATAAAAACCACGCAAACCGCCCTTGGTTTCCCAAGAGGACGCGTTTGCGTGGTGCCACCTCATTTTATCTTTGCTTCACAGACAAAGAACTCTGTTAGTTATCGATAGCTGGAACAAATAAAAAAGTCCTCTAGTCAAAATGACTAAAGGACGTAAATTACGTGGTTCCACCTTTGTTTATTTATCCCTCGCAGGATAAACCTCATGAAGTTATCTATCAATAACCATCGCTGTAACGGGCTCCCCGGACTTTCCTACTCATGCTTCAAAAAGTCGACTCCAAGATGTGTTTCACATAGTTCCTACTGTTTCTTCTCACCAACCAGAAACTCTCTTCAAATAGTAAACAATGTTACTCTTCTTTTCGATGTCTTTTTTTAAGTTGTTTTTACTTTACATTTTTCTTCGAAACTTGTCAATCTTTTTTAATCGAAAAATTCTGCTTTTCCTTCGACCAAACTTTCGATACAATGCTTAGTAAGTAGATTCAATTGGAACAAAACTTAGACAAGGTGGTTTTTTGATGAAACTTCATGATTGGCAACAAATTTATCCTGAGGCAACTATACATGCACATGCAACAGATGACACCTCATTTTTTTCCCTCCCAGTAGAGACTAATTTTCTTTGGATTTCTAAAGAAAATCTTTCAGCGAGTGAACAACGCTTACTTACGACACTAACAAAAGAACAAAAACCAGTTATTTCTAATAGCAAGCATCCTTGGTATTCTGCACTCTTTCAAGGAAAACAAGCACCTGTGACAAATGGTCGTTATCGCATAATTCAAGTAACTTTCCAATCACTGGGTACTCTTTCTGATAGTTGGAGCGAAGAAATTAAAAGTTTGTTACCAGCTTTAGTTGATTGCTTCTTTCTGACTGAAACGATTTGTATATTAGTCGAAGCGTACAGCGAACAAGTTCTTTCAGCAGAAGAACTGGAAGGCGTTTTTCTAGCCTTGGATGGAGACTTTGATACGTATACACGCTTGTTTGTCGGCGTATTTTATCCATATGACCGTGAATTTACACGTCTTTTACAAGAAGAAAAAGAATTATTTCAAACAGAAATAACCTATAACAAGCAAGCCAAATGTTTTGATTTAGGTCAAAGTGTGATTCGTTTCTTTGCAGAACATGCTGTCAGCGACAGTTATATGATGCGCTGTTTGTATACGAATTGGTTCGAAGACGATATCGTCGCTATTATTATTGCCCTGTGGAACAATCAAGGCAATATCAGCTCGACAGCCAAAGAATTATTCATGCACCGCAATACCGTCCAATACCAAATTGATAAGTTTCAAAAACGCACCCTATTAAATTTAAAGAAAATGAATCATCTATTCCTCTGCTACTTACTCATAATGACCTTTGAATAAAAGCGATTTCAAAGATGCACAAAAAAAGTGACTAGTTTTTGTGCATCTTGACGTTGCTCGTTAAAACGGTTTCATTTATAGTTGATTTATCAAATAAATGACGTAGAAAGAAGGAACAGTTCATGGTACAAATGGCCTTAAAAAATGTATATAAAAAATATGACAATGCAGAAAACTATTCTGTAACTGACTTTAACTTAAATATTCAAGATCGCGAATTTATCGTATTCGTTGGTCCTTCCGGATGTGGGAAATCAACAACACTACGCATGATCGCTGGTTTAGAAGATATTACTGAAGGTGAATTGTCAATTGGTGACAAAGTAATGAATGACGTTGCACCAAAAGACCGTGACATTGCGATGGTTTTCCAGAACTACGCTTTGTATCCACATATGACTGTCTATGACAATATGGCATTTGGTCTAAAACTTCGTAAATATGACAAAGCTGAAATTAAAAAACGTGTTGAAAATGCTGCAGAAATTTTAGGTTTAACAGAATATTTAGATCGTAAACCAGCTGCCTTATCTGGTGGTCAACGTCAACGTGTGGCTTTAGGACGTGCAATCGTTCGTGATGCGAAAGTCTTCCTAATGGATGAACCTTTATCAAACTTAGATGCTAAACTACGTGTAGCGATGCGTGCCGAAATCGCTAAATTACACCAACGTTTAGAAACAACAACCATCTATGTTACGCATGACCAAACGGAAGCAATGACGATGGCTGACCGTATCGTTATTATGAAAGATGGCTTCATCCAACAAATCGGTTCTCCTAAAGAAGTTTACGATACACCTGAAAATGTCTTCGTTGCCGGCTTTATTGGTTCCCCAGCGATGAACTTCTTCAATGTTACGTTAAACAATGGTGTTGTTACTGATGGTTACGGTTTGAAATTACGTATCCCTGAAGGCCGTAACAAAGTCTTAGTTGAAAAAGGTTACGAAGGCAAACAACTAATCTTCGGTATTCGTCCAGAGGATATCAACAGTGAACAAGTCGCAATTGATGCTTCACCAGAATCGACAGTCCATTCTGAAGTTGTCGTTTCAGAATTACTTGGTGCGGAAACGATGCTTTATACAAAAATTGGTGAGACAGAATTCATCTCTAAAGTGGATGCACGTGATTACCACAAACCAGGTGAAATGATTGATTTAGCGTTCAATATCAATAAAGCTCATTTCTTTGATAAAGATACCGAAGAAGTGATTAAATTACCTTAATACGTTAGTTCCCAGTAATCGCATGGATTTGCCCCCATGTGATTGCCGGATAACTTATATACAATATTTCCTTATTTGTATCCCCCACGAAAGAGTAGTGCATCGTCACTACTCTTTTGCATTATCCGTCTGAAGTCCCTTTTTATTCGTACAATTTCTTGATAAACTAGAGAAAAATAGAAATAGGTGATCATATGAAATTACTTGGAAATCTTATCTGGTTGATTTTTGGTGGTCTTGTGGGCGCTCTAGGCTGGTTTTTAGCCGGTTTACTTTGGTCTATCACGATTATTGGAATTCCGATTGGTGTGCAATGTTTTAAATTAGCAGGCTTAAGTTTATGGCCTTTTGGAAAAGAAGTTGTTTATAGCGACAGTAGTGTGTCTTTATTAATCAATATTATTTGGCTAATTATTAGCGGATTGCCACTTGCTTTAGCACATATTGCTAGTGGCATCGTGTTGTGTCTAACGATTATCGGGATTCCATTTGGAAAGCAATCTTTCAAGCTAGCAAAACTTGCGTTGATGCCTTTTGGTGCACGAGTCGTTTCAGCAGATAGTTGGCGATATTAAGATGAAAAAAGGTAAATCGGTCAATTGATCCGATTTACCTTTTTTATTTTGTAGAAACTAGTTGAACCGAAAACTTTCGTTCAATTGCAGCTAACTCATCTTCTGTCACACCAATTTGTCTTAGGTATGCAGGAATACTTTCAAATGTTTGTTCAATAAAAGCCAAAGTGGACGCCATTACTTCCGCATCTGAACGTAATAGTTCTGTCATCGGTGCCAGACTTTTTGCAAATGAGGGATTTACAGATAAATACGTATGTGTTATTTGATAATTTGCGATAATATCAGCGTTTGAAACGCCAACACTACCTAAGATTAGAGCTGCTACTACACCAGTACGATCTTTGCCAGCAGCACAATGAAACAATACAGCATTAGACGCTTCTGCTAAAATGGTGAAAATTTGTCGGATGCCTGATTGCTTATCAAGCAACATCTGAATATAAAAATCTTCAAAACGAAAATCAGCTAAAGGTAATTCCATATTCACCGCATTTTCACTTGCTAATGGAATATTATAATAATAAAAGGAACTTTCTTTTGGGTGCGGTCCTTCTTGATTTTCTTTTTCACCACGTAAATCAATCACTGTGGATACACCATAATCAACTAAAAACTGCAAATCATTTTCAGATAAATTTTTCAAATCATCGCTACGCAAAAATGTCTTCCACGCAGTCATCCCATTACTTGTTTGGTATCCACCAAGTTCACGTGTATTATAGGTATTTTCTAAAGGCAAACGAACATAATTCATCGATAAAAGCTCCTATCTTAATTGTTTTTTTAATCTGGTAACTAGTAGCTCAACAGTAACCATTGTTAAAAAAATGGTCAAAATAATCGTCGTAATCAGCGGATAATCATATTTACCAATTGACTTCATTAGTAATGTACCGATACCGCCCGCACCAATCATCCCTAATGAAATTGATTCGGCAATGTTTCCTTCTAAACGAATCGAAATCCATGATAAAAATGGCTGGGTGAGATTCGGTAGCAACCCTTCCGTAATGATTTGCAATTTGGTGGCTCCTGTTGATTTTAATGTTTCAATAATTGCTGGGTCTTGTTCTTCAATCGAGCTGATAAACGACTTAGTTAAATAACCCATTGTTGGAAAAACCATCCCCGTTAATCCAGCAGCGTTACCAAATCCTAAACTAGCTACTAACATTAAAATCCAAACTAATGCTGGCACTGCACGAATTACACTAATTATCGCTTTAACTAGCACCGAAACCCACGGATACGGCGCGGTATTTGTCGCACCTAAAAAACTTAAAACAAACGAAAGTAAAATGCCGATTGCTAAACTACCTAATGCCATTGAAATAGAGACAAATAACTCAGAGATAATAACTGGCAATTCTTGAAGATTTAAATCAAAGAAAAGCTTCACAATATCTCCAGCATCTGCAAAACGTGACATAAACTTTCCAACATCCAATTGTAAAAAATACACGGAGACTAAAAACAATGTGACTGCCCCTACTATAGTGACTAAATTTATTGCTTGCTGTCGAACCGGTGAAAGTCTAATTCTTTCCATACAATGCTCCTTTATTTATTATTCTTTGTTAACTGATAGCTCTTCGTAACCGATTCACTAAAAATTCTGTCAATAAAACCATAACAACTAATAATATTATTAATGATAATGCTTCATGGTATTTGAATAAACGGATATTGGTTTGAATCATAATCCCAATTCCGCCAGCTCCAACCATCCCTAAAATAGATGAGGCACGGATGTTGATTTCAAATGAAAATAACGTCCAATTTAACCAAGCAGGAGCAAACTCTGGTAGCAAACCATGAAATAAGATTTGCCAATAAGAAGCACCACTGGCTTTCAATGCATCTAATTTAGACCCAGCAATTTCGTCAATCGATTCCGCATAAGACCTCGTTAAAAATCCTAAAGTTGCCAAAATCAACGCAATTAATCCGACCAGACTGCCAATACCGAAAATATAGACTAATAAAGAGGCCCATACTAATACTGGGATATTACGCATGAAGGAAACAAGCGCACGAACAACTACACGGAAACCAGCAAATGGGTTTGTTTGTTCAGCCATTAATAGCCCTAAGACAAATGCCAAGATTGCAGAAACATAGGTACCAACGACTGCAAATAAAATCGTTTCAATAACATAAGGCAGGTATGTTGGTAGAGATGCAATATTTGCTGGCCAAAAATTCGTAACAAAGAATGAGATAAATTGCGGAAATGACAAGACAATTTCCATCATATTAATATCTAAATACATAAAAGTGACAATAGTTGTCAACGCAATTAACCCTAGATAAATCGCCAAGTTATACGTTTTTGTCGGAACTGCTGATGCATTAGATCTCTGCATAACTAATCTCTCCTTGTATCACAAACTCCTTTTCTTTCGGAAGGGTCATCTCATGTTCTTTTCCTAAATAAATTTGTTGGATAACGTCTTCTGATAGTTCATCTGGTCTGCCATCAAAAACAACACTCCCACTGTGGATACCAATAATGCGAGTCGCATATTTTTTTGCAAAGTCTACTTGATGCAAATTGACGATACATGTAATGCCTTTTTCCGTTACTACTGTTTTCAAATGATCCATTACGATGGACGCTGAATTAGGGTCTAAGGAAGCAATTGGCTCATCTGCTAAAATTAATTTTGGGCGTTGCATCATTGCGCGACAGATGCCGACACGTTGCATTTGCCCACCCGACAATTCTTTTGCGCGTTTATAGATTTGTTTCTCTAAGCCCACTTTTTTTAATAATGCCACCGCTTCTTGTTTGTCTTCTTCACTGTATAAACCAAAGAGACTACGAAAAAGTGAGACATGACCTAAGCGCCCATGTAAAACATTTTTAATGACATTTGTACGCCCGATTAAATTATAATGTTGAAAAATCATGCCAATTTTAGAGCGTTGCTTCCGCAAGGCGCCCCCTTTTAGCTTATTCATCGGCACACCTTCAAAAATGACTTCTCCCTCACTAGCATCAACCATTCGATTAATTGTACGAATGAAGGTTGATTTACCGGCACCAGAAGGTCCAATAATAACGATAAATTCTCCCTCTTGAATTTGCAAGTTGACATCTTTTAACGCAAAATCTTTTTGATTATAACTTTTTCCTAATTTTTTAGTTTCTAAAAGAGTCGTCATATTATTCCTCCTCCAAGTTTAACGCTTTGACCATTTCATCAATTACTTTGTAGTCTTCATCTTTAGCTTCAATAAAACGTATTCCTTTATCACCATAAAATGATTCAAAGTACGCCTCATTTTCATAACCTAAATAAAACTCTTTTATTTTCTCTTTCATTTCTTGGGGTAAATCTGCACGAATCACATAGCAAGCATTTGGAATCACATCTGTTTCACCAACAACACGTATATCGCCTTCATTGATTAGACCTGCTTCAACTAAATCTGGAATAATTTGTGCCGTCACTGCGGCTGCTTGATAATCACCTTTTGCGACACCAACGACACTTGAATCGTGTTTGCCAGAATAAGTAACGGATTCAAAGAAATAACCAGGATTTTCTAATTTATCGGCATTTAAGCCCAACTCTTGAACTAATTTTGCTTTTGGGAACATATAACCAGATGAAGAAGCTGGGTCAACAAACGCAAAAGTCTTCCCTTTCAAGTCTGCTAAATTTTTCGTCTTTGTATCATCTTTGCTTACAATAAAGTCCGTTTTGTAAGGTACTTCACCCATCGAAGTGGTTGTTACTAATGGCTCAACGTTGGCAATTTTCTTCGCTTGATAATAACTCATCGGTGAAACTAACAATACATCTAATTTTCCAGCTTTCATTGCTTCAATACCAACTGAGTATTCGCCACCTTCTAATTCTTCTACTTCTACGCCTAGCGCATCGGACATATCTTTCCGAAATTCTTCATTTTTGGTTCCTGCATCAGGATTATTTTCATCGGGCATTTGCACAATGGTCAGTTTATCTATTTCTTTTGCAGTCGTGTCTTTTGAATTACCGCATCCAGCTAATAAACCTGCTGATAATAAGAATACTAACCCTAAACCAAGTGATAATTTTTTCATTTTGTTGCTCCTCTTTTTTTGTTTTTGTCCTCTATGACTTCTTCACTATAAAGAATGAACATCAATTTCCAATAAATTTCCAATGCATTTCATGTAAACAATGTAAATATTTCGTAAAACAAAAAAACAGCTTATTCCTTAGAATAAGCTGTCAGAAGTTACTCTTCAATTGAAGCACCATTCGTCCGAATCACTTCTTGGTACCAGTAATAACTATCTTTCTTATAGCGATCTAATGAACCACCTTCTTCGTCACGATCGACATACACGAAGCCGTAACGTTTTTGATAACCATTTAACCAACTTAATAAATCTGTAAATGACCATGTGCAGTATGCCCATACGTCGCTACCTTCTTCGACTGCACGCATTAACTCATAGACGTGCGCATTTAAATAGGCAATTCGATAGTCATCATGAATAGCATTGTCTGTAGTTTTCTCATCAAACGCACCTAAGCCATTTTCAGAAATGACAATCGGTAAATCATAACGACTGGTAATTTCTTTACAAGCATAACGCAAACCAGCAGGATCGATTGTCCAATCCCAATCCGTTGTTTCTAAATAAGGATTGCTTGGATTTTTATAGACTCCAGGTTCGCCTGTCACTTGACCTGTCCCTTTTTTACCAGAAGTATTCATTTCAGCAAATGGTGTCACGCCGTCCATTGGATTGTATTCAACAACTGTTGTTTGGTAATAGTTCACACCCATGAAATCCACTAAACTTGCTGCTTCTTTTAACAACGCAGCATCTTCTGCAGTCACAGTTGGAGCAACACCTTTTTTCTCTAAATAACGATAGGCTGTTTTTGGATAACGGCCATAGGCATACACATCTAACCACCAATAATTTTTCAAATTATCAAAATCCAATTTTGCCATCGCATTCATCGGGCGACAATCCAATCCATAGCTTGGACTGTAAGCAAAACTAGCACCAATTTTTCCATCAGGGATAATTTCTTTAAAAGCGACAACCGCTTTGGCATGTGCAAGAAAAACATGGTGATTGACTTGATAAAATAATTTTTCTTGATTAAATTTGCCTGGTGGATGCATGGCAGTCATCCAACCGAAATTGGTAAAGATATTTTGTTCATTAATCGTAATCCAATAATTCACTTTCCCCTTGAAACGTTTAAACAGATAGGTTGCATAATGAACATAATCATCGATAATTTTAGGACTTTCCCAACCGCCATACTCTTCTTGCAAGGCTTGCGGTAAATCCCAATGGTACAACGTTACCATTGGCTCAATACCATATTTGATACATTCATCGATTAATTCTTCATAAAACTGAATGCCTTCTGGATTGACTTCGCCACGTCCATTTGGAAACACTCGTGGCCAAGAGATTGAAAAGCGATAGGTTTTTAACCCCATTTCGGCCATCAAAGCAACATCTTCTTTAAAGCGATGGTAGTGATCAACCGCAATTTCTCCCGTTGTTTCTTTGTACGTTTTTCCAGGTATTTTGACAAATTCATCCCAGTTGGACATCCCTTTGCCACCTTCATTATAAGCGCCTTCAATTTGATAAGCAGCCGATGCACTTCCCCATAAAAAGCCTTTTGGCATTGTTAAATTTCCCAAATTATTTCCCTTCTTTCTCTTTATACTAGCTTCATTGTCTCGCAGTCGTTTGAAAAAGTCCATAGAAAATAATACTAATTAAACTAAATAAAAAGGACTCTTTACCTAGCAAATCTAGTAAAGAGTCCCTCCAATTCTTTATTGTTTTTCCATCGCAGCTTTCAAAGCTGCAGCTAATGGACTTTCTTGTGGTTCTTCTTGCGAATATTTCTTCATTAAACGACGTTCTTCCTGTTTGGTCATTTTCTTTTTCTTCTCATTTTTGGTTGGTAGCTTTTCAGTTATACCATCAAATTTACAACGGAAGAAGGCGCCATTTTTGCCTTCGATAATTTCCATTTTCTTATGGCATTGCGGGCAACGATGATTGGATAGTTTCGGGTCTTTCCGACGACGATAACTACACTCCGCACTTGAGCAAACATAAATTTTGCCATCACGTGTATTTTTCTCTCGTAAGAATTCGCCACATTCTGGACATTTCTTTTGTGTCAATGAAAAGTCTTGGTATTTTTGTTCGCTTTGTTTGACTTCTTTTACCAATTGCTTGGTATCTTCTTCAATTTGCTGTAAGAAAGCTTTACTAGAAAATTGGCCTTTAGCAATTGCTTCAAGTTGTTTCTCCCATTTTTCGGTTAAATCAGGAGATACTAAAGAAGGATTGACCAATTCGAGTAATTGTTTTCCTTTAGGCGAAACTTGCAAACCAGCAGGGGTGCGCTCCATTAACTCAGACTTAATTAACTTCTCAATAATTTCAGCCCGTGTTGCTGGCGTACCTAAACTGAATTTCTCCATTTTGCCTAATAATGTACCTTCATTTAACGGTTTTGGTGGTGATGTCAGTTCTTTTTTAATAGAGAAGTTTGGGGCAACAGTCATACCTTCTTGCCATTGAATCGTTGACGCTCGTTGTTCTTCTGACGTTTTCCAACCAGCTTCGACAATTTTATTTTGCGTAAAAATAAATTGCTCTTTGCCAAATTTCACTGTTACTTTTTGTTGCACTTTCTTATGCGGTGCAGCAAACAACATCAAGAAACGAGAAACAATTAAATTGTAAATACGTTGCTCATCGCTTGTTAATTTCGCATAATTGGCTTTTTGCTCCGTTGGTAATAATGCGTGGTGATCAGACACTTTGGCATCATTGAAGACAGCTTTTTGTTGAACCACGGCACCATTTTTAATGTAAGTCTTCACTTCTGGAGAAAAGTCAGCGACTGCTTGTAATCGTTCACGCATCGTTGCTTTCATATCTTGTGTAAGGTATTTACTATCTGTTCGTGGATACGTCACGATTTTATGTGTTTCATACAAACTTTGAACTAAAGACAATGTCTTTTTCGCTGAAAAGTTAAAGCGCTGATTGGCTTCTCGTTGAATTTCAGTTAAGTCATAAGGTAAGGGTGCAGATTCCGTTTTGGCTTTTTCAACAATTGAATCAACACGTCCATTCCCTAATTGTTGGACAATGCCTTGGGCTGTTTGTTGGTCTTTAATTTCGTAAGGGTTCGCTTGGACACGTTTGCCTCGTTCTTCCCCAACTTCAAGTGAAATCACATAGTATGTTTGTGGGCGGAACGTTTCAATTTTGCGCTCTTGTTGGCGCACTAAAGCAAGGGTTGGTGTTTGTACACGCCCTGCACTTAAATTATCTTGGTATTTCACAGTCAATGCTCGTGTGACATTTAAACCAACTAACCAATCGGCTTTTGATCGGGCAATAGCCGATTGATACAAATTATCATACGCTTTTGCTGGTTGTAAATTAGCAAATCCAGCTTTGATTGCTTTGTCAGTTTGCGAAGAAATCCATAGTCGCTTCGCTGGTTTGTCAAAACGTACCCATTCCAAAATCCAACGCGCAACTAGTTCACCTTCACGTCCAGCATCGGTTGCAATAACTGCTTCTGATACATCTTTACGTTGTGCCAACTGTTTGATGGCTTTTAGTTGATGACCAGTTTTTGGCAATGGTTTAATACCAATTTGTTTGGGAATCATTGGCAAAGTCTCCATTTTCCACGTTTGCCATTCCTTGTTTAAATCTTCTGGCATTTTTAAGCCTAACAAATGACCTAATGCCCAAGTAACAATAACTTTTGGTCCTTCGTAATAATTTTTGTGTTTTTGATTTGCACCAAGTACTCTGCTAAGATCTTTGGCAACGCTTGGTTTTTCCGCTAGAATTAGTTGCTTCATAAAATTCCCTTTCGCTTTCAATTGATACCGGCTGATAATTTTTCAAAAGTGCTAATCCTTTGTATTGTTGCAAATCTTCTACACATTCCTCGCACCAACGTTCTTCGCCTTCATTCCAAAAGGCACTTAAATAGTTTGTCTTTGCATGAATATATTCGTATTCATTGCAAATGAGATGCCACTTTTTTTTGTAAAAACGTTGTGCTTCTTCTAATGTTGTAAAAGATTTTTCTTCTTGGATATCATTTTGCCACTCTTCGAAAAACCACCAGGGTTCGTTATCACCGTACATGACTATTACTTGATACACGTGGATTCGCCCCTTAAACTTCATTTGTTACCGTAATAGTAGTCAGTTTCAATGGAAGTTTCAAGAAGTTAGCTTGTGAAAGCCAATGCTTGAAATAAGGTTATTCACTAAATGTAAAGAAATAACATGTCCTATTTTCCTATCTAATTTTTGATATTCCTTGATTTATACTGTTTTAGTCATTTCACGATTCCTTATTGAGTTTGTAAAGCTTCTATAAATCGTTCGTTAGTTTTGTTACAAATGAATCATATTGTCTGTTTTTAATACACTAGTTGTTTTAATTGCAGTTTTACTTTGTCATCGTCTAACGAAGAAATAAGATATAACGTGGAGATATCTTGTTTCAAGTTCTCACGGTCGGTATCATTTTTCCCAAAAAGATTCAGGATGCGCATGATGAGCCATGCCATTGTGTCTCCTTGACCACCGCTACCAACTTGAAAGCCTAGCATCGCCGTTTCAGATAACTGCTCCCGCTTGACTTCTGTTAATAATTCTGAAAAATCGCCTTGAATCAAAAATTCATCCTCTTGCTCTTTGACTCGTTGTTTTAATTCCGTCATCGTTGTAACGAGATATAAACGATTCGGATTATCGCGAATTTGTATCAGCTGATTTAAGACATCACCTGGTGTTTGATTGACCGCTTGGGCAATGGTAGCCACTGTTTTGACGGTGTATGTTTCTGGTGAGCGTTTATTTGCTTTCGATAATGTCGCTTCCGAAATACCTGTCGCCTTAGACACTTCATACCGAGTCTTCCCTTGCTCTTGTAAAAAAATATCTAAAATACTTTTCATAGCTTCTCCTTTACTTAACTAAAAGATAGTAACCTGTAGTTAAGTATAGCATAGAAACATATATTTTCAACTTCTTACGGCATGCCTCTTGTCACTAGAAAAATCCAGATAGTGGTTATCAATAGACTGATTAAAAATATTGCGAAAAGAAAATTTACCGTCGCAAGCACCACATCTTCTTGTTGTTTAGCTTGTTTCCATAAAAAACCAGAAAAAATAAGTCAGTACGTTGCCAAAAATCCATGAGTTGATAATCCAATGATAAGTAACAGATAGCGTTAGTAGCGCAGTAATACCTGTAAACAATAGCAAAAAAGATGACTCCATCAACGAAGTCATCTCTTGTCTTATACGTATTGTAATACTTTTTCAGCTTTATAAGCACAATCAATCAGGCCGCCACCTAAGCATTCTGCGCCGTCATAGAAAACAACTGCTTGTCCTGGTGTAATCGCACGAACTGGTTCGTCAAAAATAACTTCTGCACGATCATTATCCAACAAACGAACAGTTACACCTGTGTCTTGTTGACGATAACGGAATTTAGCTGTGCAGTGGAATTCCTTTGGTTTTTCTTCATTCGTTGTAAAGTGAATGTCACTCGCTTCTAAACGGTCTGCATATAACGCTTCGTGATGGAATCCTTGTCCTACATATAATGTATTCGTTTCTAAATCTTTCCCAACTACAAACCATGGTTCAGAAGACTTACCGCCACCACCAATGCCTAAACCTTGGCGTTGACCGATTGTATAATACATTAAGCCGTCATGCTGCCCTTTTACTTCACCATCTAAAGTGACCATTTTGCCTTTTGTTGCCGGCAAGTAGTTGCTCAAGAATTGTTTGAAGTTCTTTTCACCGATAAAACATACGCCAGTAGAATCTTTTTTCTTAGCCGTGGCTAAACCAGCACGTTCGGCAATCGTACGTACTTCTGATTTTTCCATATGACCAAGAGGAAACATCGTTTTTGATAACTGCTCTTGTGATAATTGGCTTAAGAAATACGTTTGGTCTTTATTATTATCGACACCACGTAACATATGTGAGATGCCATTTTCATCGCGTACCACTTGGGCATAGTGACCAGTGGCAACATAATCGGCACCTAAATCCATCGCATAGTCTAAAAAGGCTTTAAATTTAATTTCTTTGTTACACATCACATCAGGGTTTGGTGTTCGTCCCGCACGATATTCTGCTAAGAAATACTCAAATACACGGTCCCAGTATTCTTTTTCAAAATTGACTGAATAATAAGGAATCCCCACTTGGGCAGCAACTTTTGCTACATCCTTATAATCTTCAGTTGCTGTACACACACCATTCTCATCCGTATCATCCCAATTCTTCATGAAGATACCAATGACATCGTACCCTTGTTCTTTTAACAAAAGTGCTGTTACTGACGAGTCAACCCCGCCACTCATTCCAACGACAACTCTAGTCTTACTATTGTCTGTCATGAATTTCACCATCATTTCAATATAGATTCTGAAACATCCACGATTTGAAGGTCGCTACTTTTTCAGTATTTGCTATTATACATGAAGTTGGCAAGAATTTCACGCTTTGGCGTTTGGTTTGTTAGACAACAAAAATACCTACCTGCTAAACAGATAGGTATTTTACTTTAAATATCGTTTTGTCTAAATGGTTTTTCATTCATCTCGCGATACAAACTTGCTTTACCTAATGAGTTGAAGAGTCCCATTTTTTGTGTCACAACTTCTTTGGCTGCATCAATACAATCTGGGAAAATAGCATTAGGATCCCACAATTCCGTGCTAGCTAAAATTTCGCGGCATTTTTTATAAAAAGCGTATTTGTAATCAGAAGAAATATTAATTTTTTGAATCCCAATTTCTACCGCACGTGCAATTTCTTCATCTGGATTGGCAGAGCCGCCATGTAACACTAAAGGAATATCTACTCTTTCTTTAATTTGCTCTAAGACATCCATTTTTAGTTCTGGTTTGACATCTTTCGGGTAGATACCATGTGCTGTTCCGATAGCGACTGCTAACGTGTCGATACCCGTTTTTTCAATGAACTCTTCTGCATCTTCTGGGCGGGTATAAATCACTTTAGATACCCCACCTTCAATTGAAGTACCCGTATTACCAATTGTTCCTAGCTCACCTTCGACAGATACACCGATTTTTTTGCAGACGTCCACTACTTCTTTGGTGACAGCAATATTTTCTTCAAATGGTAATAAGGAGCCATCAATCATGACAGAAGTAAAGCCACAATGAATCGCACGCATGATACTTGCTAAACTATCGCCATGGTCCATATGGATAACGAAAGGGACACTACTATTTTTGGCACGAGAAACAGCATATTGGAAAAATTCATCTTTGACAAAATCCAGTTCGGTTGGATGCACAGCAATAATGGCTGGTGAATCATTTTCTTCCGCTGCTTCAACAACTACTCGTAAAAAATTACTATCTGCTACATTGAATGCACCCACAGCGAATTTGTTTTCTTTCGCAACTTCTAACATTTGTTTCATATTGATTAACATAAATAGTCTCTCCTTTTTTATAACGCTTTATTTTTAGAACCAGCAATTTCAATATATTTTTTTACGACTTCTTTTCCTGCTGAAATAGTGGCATGAATCACATCAGGATAACCCATTAACGGATCTTTGGCTAAACAATGTTGGATTTCTGCTAATTGAGCCTTCATAAAATCCGAGCCTACATTAATTTTATTAATACCTAATGCCACCGATTTGCGAATGTTTTCCTCACCAGCACCTGAACCACCGTGTAACACTAATGGTAACTGAGTCGCTTTTTTTATTTTTTCTACAATATCAAAACGAAATTCTGGGACATAGCCTTCTGGGTAATCCCCATGAGTCGACCCGTAAGACAATGCCAAACAGTCTACACCTGTTGCTTGAATAAATTGAATCGCTTCATCAGGATCGGTATACATTTCCTGGTTTGTCCATTGATTACCATTTACCACACCTAAATCACCGACTTCTGCTTCAACACTCGCATTAAATTGTTGCGCAAACTGAACCATTTCTTTTGTGATACGAATATTTTCTTCTAAGGGATACATCGAAGCATCCATCATGACACTTGAAAAACCTTCTTGTAAACATTGTTTGACATATGCAACTTCTTGCCCATGATCTAAATTAATAGCGACATCCACTTTGGCGTTATTTGCCATACGAATAATTGGTTTTGTGAGGTACCGATAATCAAGATGCATTTTCAAATGTTCTTCCAACAAGTCTACGATAATTGGTGCATGCATTTCTTCCGCTGCTTCAATGACCGCTTTTGCCGTTTCCAAATTAAAGCAATTAATGGCTAATACTGCATAATTTTCTTGATTTGCTTTCGCCAACATTTCTCTCATAGATACGTACATAATAACCTCCTAAGAAATTTTGATTGAAGAAAAATCAACCTCTTCTTCCTCGATGTCTTCCACTGTTTCAACGGGCTTTTTCTTAAGAACAAATAATAAAATCCCTGTAATTGCTGAACCAATTAGCAATGCTATAGTGAACTTCAGCGGATCGGTCATAGTTGGGATGATAAACACACCACCAGAAGGCACCGGTGAACCCACGCCCCAACTCATACTTAGTCCACCACCAATTGCTGCTCCAATCGTACAAGAAACAATGACTCGCAGCGGATCCACAGCCGCAATCGGTATAACACCTTCAGTAATCATCGCTAACCCCATCGGAAAAGCAATCTTAATATTGTCCTCTTCTCCTTGTGAGAATTTCGGTTTATTAAATACTTTCGATAGAATCCATGCAAATGTCACGCCAAATGGTGGCACCATAGAAGCTAAAATCTTAACAGCTTCTGGTTCTTGGATTCCTTCTAACAACATACCATCTGCAAATAAAGAGGCTACTTTATTGACTGGTCCACCAAAATCAAAGGCTGCCATCCCGCCAACAATCGAACCGAATAAAAATTTTCCAGAACCTTGTAAATTAGTTAAGAACTCGGTCAAGGCATTCGTTGCCCAAACAATTGGTACGCCAATCACAAAGTACATGGCTAGACCAACAATAATTGTTGAGGAAACAGGGACAATCATCATCGGCATTAATCCTTGCGCCCATTTAGGAACTTTTAGATTTTTCACTAAAAATAAAACAAAGAAACCTACAATATAACCACCAAGCATGCCACCTAAAAAGCCGGCGCCAATTGAATTGGCAATAAGTCCCATGAATAATCCTGGTCCAATACCCGGTCGATCCGCAATTGAATAAGCAATTGCTGCAGAAATGACAGGTGCTAATAAGCCCATCCCTAAGACACCTAAAGACACAAGTGCATCAGGTACAGAATAATTCGTCGTGTAATCACTGATAACTTGCCCACCTGTCAAATTACCAATCGCAATTAATAAGCCTGCTGTTACTACCACCGGCAACATATAAGAAATAGCTGTTAACGCATGTTTTTTGATTTCTAATTTACGTAACATAACACTGTCTCCTTTACAATTGTTCTTCTATTTTATTAATTAAGCCTTTGGGTGCTTTAATCACTAAACTGGTCGGAACTTCAACTACTTTCTTTCCTTGGAAACGCTCCTTCCCACCAACTTTGATATCGGCTGCAATAATCACAACATCTGCGGCATCAATCTCGGCTTGTGTCAATTCATCTTCCGTTCCAATTGTGCCTTGTGTTTCAATATGAATATCGTGTCCAAGTGCTTGTGCGGCTTTCACTAGCTTTTCTTTGGCAATATACGTATGAGCAATCCCTGACGTGCATGCTGCAATTCCAACAATTTTCATGTTATTTCCTCCTCTTATTAAAAAATTGACCACCGTTACTCAGGTTCTTTTGATAATAATTCCATCATTTTTTCTTTCGTGGTTGCATGATGCAATTCTTCAATGAATGTTTCATCTGCTAATAGCATTGCGACCTTTTGTAATAATTTAATGTGTAACGTATTAGCTTCAACGTTTCTGACAGCAAACAAGATAATGACACTGACTGGTTCGTCATCTAATGATTCCCATTCAATCGGTTGACTCACTTTTCCGACGACAAGCGATGTTTTTGTGACACAGTCTGATTTTCCATGAGGGATTGCAATCCCTTGTCCTAACCCTGTCATCCCCTCCTTCTCACGGTTAAAGACATCTTCCAAAAAACCAGTTGTGTCTGTAATGATGTTATTTTGATAAAGAAGCGCAGTTAATTCTTTAATTGCCTCTTCTTTCGTTGTTGCCTGTAAGTTTAAATCCACTAAATCCTCCGTAATTACATTAGCTATGCTGAAATTTTCTGTTAAGTGCTGATCCATTCCCGATTCCTCCTAAAATTTTCTTGGTTCGTTCTTCGTCTTGTTTCGTAAAAACAGAGTTCACTAGCATCGTCGGAATCTCTGTTTTTGTTGTAAAATGTATCGTTGTGAGTATGAGGTCGATATCTGTATATTGATTGAGCTTTTGACTAAATTTTTTGGAAGAAAGAACATCTACAATTTCAATATCTGGAAAAGCTTTTTTTACTTTTACTTTCAATAATTCTGATGTTCCCACGCCACTACTACACATAATCAATACTCGTTTCTTTTGTTTTTGTATTTCTTTATAACGAACAAAATATAAGACAAGGAAACCAATTTCATCCTCACTTATTGTTGATAACTCAAATTTTTTCTCGGCTTTCTTGGCTACTTGTGAAACGCATTGAAACATGTTCTGATACTCTAACCGAATGTCTTTTAACAATTCATTTTTTATGACAATGTCATTTTTTAAGCGATATAATAGAGGAACAATATGGCTAATCAAATCATCCTGATATTTATCTATATCAATTTCAGGACCAACCATTTTTTTCATTTCTTCCATAAAAAATGCAGTCACTTCAATTGCTTCTTCTTCCCTGTACACTGCTTCACTTTGATTTTCTAGTCGTGAAGATATCAAATATTGAAATAAGAAAAATGATTCAATGTCACTTAACCGATACCCAAGATAACCACTCATTCGTTGGATAACTTCTTTTGAAACATTGTAAATAGGTTGATATTTGGCAATCAATTCTATTTCCTCGTCATCCAATGTATTATCAATTTTTTCAGTAATTCCTCCTTCTCGACTTCGCTTCAATAAAATATATAGATGTGAAAAAATATTGATATTGTAAGGATAACTAATCGTTGTACGTAATCTTTTTTCAATCAATTCTAAAAGCGACGTGAGATAATCAATATCGTAAGCCTTTACATTTTGTGCATCTGCCAAAAATGTATCGTTAATCAGATTCTCTTGCGCAATTAAATAATTGACAGTTTTACGGATATTTCTTTCATCGCCAATAATCGATAGCCGTTTATTCTTTTTACGCAGCAACAAATGATAGTCTTTTAAAAATAATTTCATCTTTTTAATGTCTTGGATGATGACAGTCTCTGTAATAAAATATGGTTCAAATAATGCATCCATAGCAACTGAGTTAGGCGACTTAAAAAGCAACGTTAACATAATATTATTGCGTCGGTGTAATGACGCATCGGTTCTCTCCTGATTTCCATCAATGCTTTCTCGCAAATACTTCTCGTAATCTAAACGGAAACCTCTACCAATTTCAGCAGTAATAATATCTCCACCAGAAAACTCGTCATTGATTCTCTTGATTGTTCTATAAATTGTTTTAGTAGAGACATGAGCAAAATTTGCAAGCTCTTGTGCTGTGAGAGTCATGTCATTTTTAATTAATAACTCTAACAAATAATTTTCTCTCTTGCTTAGCTTCATATCATCAACTCCTTGTCTATAATATAATCTATTTTTGTAAGCGCAATCTTTTTCGTGTGTCCACTAGTATGGACATTTTTTATCGGATGGTCAAAATCCTATTTAGAAAAAAAGAACCCACTTGATCACAAGTAGGTTCCCTCCAGCTGATTTTGGTACCTGTCAAACAAAAAAAGCTACAGAAGTTATCTGCAGCTTACACTTTCTCAAATAATCCACGGTCAATAAAACCGTCCATTAAGAAATAAAATTTTTCCTGTAATAAATCATTTGCACTGTCTTTGAAAATATTGACAGCTTTTAGACCGTTAGCTGTTGTAACAGACATTTTGATTTTTTGAATGTCTTTATCGACAGTGATTTTTAACTTAAATCCTTCTTTGCTTTGAGGGGTTGCTTCTAAAGGACGAATTAGTTGGAAATTCCCACTTTTTGTTTCTGTGAATCCATTATCTCTCAATGTATAGCGCTTTGCAGTTGGTGCTAAACGGTAGTTCACTGCAGCACCTAAGACTGACGCCGTTTGTTCAAATGCCATCTTTTCACCTCATCTATTCCTATTTGTCTCTATTATATCGGGTTCGATTTCGTTTGACTAGTCTTTATCGTTTTAATCGTTCAATCGTTGCTAATAAGACTTCCACAAAAGCTTCGACTTCTGAAAATGTATTGCCGTAGCCGAAACTAATACGAATCGATTCTTTAACAGCTTGGGCATTCTTTCCATACATGGCTTCTAACACATGCGATGGTTCTACATTTCCTGCAGTACAAGCTGAACCAGTAGAAACAGCAAAGCCTTTTAAATCCAAGTGCATTAATAGTAAATCACTAGGTACACCCACAAATTGCAGATTGATAAGATGCGGCAATTGATTGGTTGGGTCGCCATTGATATGAAAATCGACTTGGTGAGTTGTTAAAGTTTCTAACAAGTAAGTTTTAAACATTTGATATCTTTGTTGATTCTTACTTTGTTCTTCTTCTGATAAGATTTGAATAGCCTTAGCCATGCCACAAATCGCCGCTAAATTTTCTGTTCCAGCTCGTCTTTTTTCTTCTTGTTCACCGCCATGTAGATACGCTGGCAAACGAACAGCATCTCGTTTGTAAATAAAGCCAATCCCTTTTGGTCCATTTATCTTATGTCCTGAGGTAGTCAATAAATCGACTTGTAATTCATGAGCATTAATTGGTAATTTCCCATATACTTGGACTGCATCTGTGTGAAAATACGCAGGGTGGTCTTGTAAAAGTTCACCAATTTCTTGGATTGGGAAAATATTGCCAGTTTCATTATTAGCAAACATGATAGAAACTAAAATTGTGTCATCACGTAATGCCGCAGCAACATCATCGACTGTTAATTGACCTTGTTTATTTACAGGCAAATAGGTGATTTCAAAACCAAGTGTTTCTAAATAACGCATGGATTGTAAAACAGCTGGATGTTCAACTGCTGTTGTGATGATATGTTGGCCTTCACTTTGACGAGAAAGTGCCGTTCCAATAATTGCTGTATTGTCGCCTTCAGTGCCACCGCTTGTAAAAATAATTTCATGAGGGGCAACGTGCAAACTATCTGCAATAATTTGACGCGCATTTTCTAAGTATTCATGTGCTTTACGACCATATTGATGAATACTTGATGGATTCCCCACAACTCCAAGCATTACTTGGCTCATTGTTTCAACAACATCTGGACGAATTGGTGTTGTCGCCGCATGATCAAAATATGTCATTTTCTCACCTTCTTTATCGCTATTATAGCAAATTTAGTAAAAAAACCAACCAAAGAGAATAAGCTTTGGTTGGTCTCTTATTTATAGATATTTTTCTTCACTTAATTTAAATAACGGGCTCATCGGTGTATTTTCATGGATACGTTTGACTGCTTCGCCCATTAATTTTGAACACGTAATGTAGGTCAACTTATCTGGATGACGTGTCTCATCTGTTAAGCAAGAATCCGTTACACAAATATCTTCAATTGGTGCATCGTTTAGAACCTCTCTTGCTGGTGGTGATAATAACGCATGCGAACAACAAGCGTACACATTTGTTGCACCTTCTTCTTTTAACAAACGTGCTGCTTCTGCAAAAGTATGACCAGTATTTAAAATATCATCGACCATGATACATGTTTTACCAGCCACATCGCCAATCACATACCCACCATCTTCTAGTGACTCATCTTGGTCAACAATAGCTAAAGTGGTGTTCAAATATTCAGCTAAGCTTCGTGAACGTCCAACACCGCTGTTTTTAGGAGAGACAACGACATAATCATCGCCTTCCATACCTTTATTTTGATAATAATTCGCAAACAGTGGAATCGTAAATAAGTTATCTACTGGAATATCAAAGAACCCTTGTACTTGGACAGCATGCAAGTCAAGTGTTAGAACACGTGTTGCGCCTGCTTCGACAAGCATATTAGCAATTAATTTGGCAGTAATTGGTTCATGTGGTTTCGCTGTACGATCTTGACGTGCATACGCATAATACGGTAAAACCACGTTAATTGTTTTGGCACTCGCCCGTTTCATTGCATCAATCATAATCATTAATTCCATGTAATAGTCATTTACTGGCTGATTTGTGGATTGAATGATATAGATGTGCGCACCTCGAACACTTTCTTCAATGCTGATAGCAATTTCGCCATCACTGAACTTTTTAATCGCACATTTTCCTAATTTGGTACCAAATTCTTTAGCAATCTTTTCTGCTAAAGGAACATTTCCATTCAAACTAAAAATCTTCAATGATTCATCGTGATATTTTTCGACCATGTGAGCCTCCAATAGAATTTTTCTTCATTTTAACATAATTTACTGCTTTAAGTTAATAAGTTTGTTTTATATTAAGGGAGTGAGACGGTCCCATTAACCCATGACGCCGGAATAACTTGTTTATGGTTGCCCCAATTGTCGTGTACTTTTAAGAAGCGTTCTCCCTCGCTAGTTTCTAAGTAACCATAAGCCGTTACCCAATGATTGCCATAGGTACTGCCTAAAACTTTCAATACACCAACAATCACGGGCTTTCCTTGGTCAATGCGTTTCACTGCTCGGTGCCAGCCACCCACCATTGTCATACGCGCACGTAAATTGACGCTCACATGATTAAAGTAAGCCGATAATCCATGCGAGACTTGCAACGCAATGGTCGGTAATCCTAATGGTTGAATAAATAATTGTAAAAAATGTGCCAGTGTTTCTTTTTGACGACTATTTTTACGACGAATATAGGTTGGAATGATCGTTTCATCAATATAATCTTGGTAATACGCCAATAATACAGATGCGGCTGTCGTTCCACATAAATAGCCTTTTGGCGTTGTCCAACGGCGATAAGCCGCAAAACGTTCTTCAGGTAAGGTTACCCATTGATCTTTTTCTGTCATTCTTGGTTCTCCTTTTTAGCGCCAATTTTGGTTCATAATACTTAAGCAAAAAGAGAGAAATAATTCTGCCGAAATTTTCAGCAACAATCATTTCTCTTAATGGATTTTATTCAATACTTGCACCTAAACTACCTTTAAAATGGCGTAATGCCCATTCATGTCCTTGTGCATCAAAACTTGCGACCGCTTGTTCAATGATATGAATCCGGTAGCCCAGATTATACGCATCTACTGCTGTATGCAAGACACAAATATCGGTACAGACACCCGTCAAATAGATGTCGGTAATCTGACGTTCACGTAAACGAATATCTAAATCCGTTCCACTAAAAGCCGAATAATGGCGCTTGTCTAGCCAATAGACGGTTGCATCGGACTGATGTTTTTCATATAAAAAAGCTAAACTACCATATAATTCCCGACCAACGGTGCCTGCTAAATTATGCGGTGGAAACAATTGATTTTCTGGATGAAACGCATCAGACTGATCATGCTTATCAATTGCAAAGACGACAAAGTCACCCGCTTCGATAAATTCTTGGGTCTTTTGTACTAAAACAGCTTCAATTGCTTGCCCTGCTTCACCTGTGGTTAATGCACCATCTGTTGCTACAAAATCGTTTGTATAATCAATCGAAATTAATGCCTTCACTTGTTTTCCTCCTCGTCATTGATTAGGCAATTGCCTCGACAAAAGCTAAAACCATTTCCGCTGAACGTTTGCCAGCTTCTTCAATAAATTCATCAAATGTTTGAGTTGCCGCATGGTCCGCTGTATCACTCATTGCACGCACAACTAAAAATGGTACATCGAATTGCATCGCTGTTTGCGCAATAGCAGCACCTTCCATTTCACATGCTAATGCATCAGGAAAATGACCTAAAATTTCAGCGATTTTTTCTGGATTATCAATAAATGAATCGCCTGTCACAATTAAGCCTTTTTTCACTTGATGGCCGGTTTTTTCAGCGGCTTTTTCAACAGCTGCTACTAACTTACGGTCTGCTTCATAGTACAAAGGCATACCTCCAGGAATTTGTCCATATGCATAACCAAAACCTGTGGCATCTGCATCATGGTAGGCTAATTTTTCTGAAATCACTAAATCACCTACAGCTAAACCTTCGCCGATTCCACCTGCTGAACCAGTATTGACAATTGCTTCTACTTCATATTGCTGAATTAATAAACTCGTCGTAATCGAAGATAAGACTTTCCCAATTCCTGATTGCACCACGATTAATGTATGTCCAGCATAGTTCCCAGAATAAAATGTTGCACCTGCTTTTTCCCAAACCTTCAAATTATCCAATTTTGCTTTCAATACCGCTACTTCTTGTGCCATTGCACCAATAATTCCAATTTTCATTTAAACTGCCTCACATTCATAAATTATAAGAAAAAGACCATTAACCCCACGACAATCAAAAGTAACGTCACAATTATAATACTCTTCATCAAAAAAGCATTCATTTTTGATGACCGTTGACGTTCGCCTACTCTTGTACGTTCTACAGGTTTATTTTTTTTCAATTCTTTACGATAAAATTGATCAATTTTTTGTTCTTTTTCACGAAGTTCTTCTTCGGATTGTCTTTTTATTAATTGACGATTGCGCTCCATCGCTGCTTGCTCTTCTGCTTGACGTCGTCGTAATTCAGAACGAGTAACCAGTGGCCCTTTTTTCATACTACAACCTCCCTTGAGCAATCAACAATTCCCAATACTGAATCGCAAAAATCGTTTTTGCATCACAGATTGTTTTTTCTTCAATTGCTTGTTTTGCTTCAGCCAATGTCCATTCATATACTTCTAGAACTTCATCATCATCTTGGGCTAATGGGTTCGCTACTTTTTCAATGTTTTTTGCATAATAGACATGCAATAATTCGTTGGCAAAACCGGGTGAAAGATACATCGAAGCAAGATGTTCCATACTTTCTGCACGATAAGCCGTTTCTTCTTCTAATTCGCGCGCGCCCGTTTCTTCCGGATGACGGCCTTCCCCTGGATCAATTTTCCCAGCAGGAATTTCGATAATCACTCGTTCCAACGGCTTTCTAAATTGTTTCACTAGCACAATTTTATTTTCTTTCGTAATTGCTAAGACACCTACGCCACCTGGATGGAAAACTAACTCACGTTGCGCTGTTCCACCATCTGGTAAACGAACCTCATCTAATGCAACGTCAATAATTTTCCCATGAAAAATTTCTTGGCGCTTAATTGTTTTTTCTTCAAAATCTTCATATTGAAGCATGGATCCATCCTACTTTCTTGCACAATTTTCTAATTATCATTAAGTTTACCATAGTTACTTGAAAATTTCCTAAGTCCTAAGGTTTAGTTTGATAAACTTTTTGTCTCTATCAGATATTTCTTATAAATTCTCTAAATTCAAAAAATCCAACGCAAGTCGGATTCTTTTCTTTCACGTAACATGCTAAAATAAATGCATAAACAACACAACTAACACACAAACGTTGTCTGTAATAAAATATAGGAGGAAATTTTAGATGAAAAAATCAAAGTGGATTACCATTGGACTTGTAATTGTTGCTTTTATCATATTCAGTCGACTCATTACAAATCATTTTCCTTTAGTTTTACTATTTGGTGGCATCCTTCTCGTCATCTATGGATTTAAAGGCAAATCAAAACCTGTTTCAACAAATAGCTTACCTAGCTTATCAAAACAACGCGAAAAAAGTTACCTTGATAGCGGTATGTCTTATCGTGAAATTGAGTTTTTCCGTGAAACATTGAATCAAGCAAAACAACAAATTGAGCAGTTACAAAAAAATATTGGCAACAGTGCTAAATTAAAAGCAATTGATTTGCGACATGATACTATTCGTGCTGCTAAGGCATTGTTCAAAGAACTAGTCAAAGAACCTACTCGTCTAAACGAAGCAAGTCATTTTCTCTACACACACTTACCGAACATGGTTGATTTAACAGATAAATTTATCGAAATTAACAACCACGAAATTAAAAATCGTGATACGTATGAGAAAATTGAAGAAAGTATCCAAATTATCGATCAAATGGCTTCATTAATTACACAAGACTACCAAAAATTTGTTTCCGATGATTTAGATGACTTAGATATTGAATTATCAATTGCCAAACAAAGCATAAAAAGAGATAATGAGTATAAGCAAAATGAAGTGAGATAAGAGCCTTCTTTTATCTCACTTCTGACTATACAGACATGATTTTGTTCATTAAAAGGAGGACATTTTACATGACAGACACACCAAAACAAACGACTGATACATTAGAAGATTTATTAAGTGATCCATTTGCTCCCAATTTAGATTCATTAACTGTTACACAACAACAAGAAATTTCAGAACTGCATACACAAAAACAAGCACCACGTCTGATTGACCAACTTCCTGAAGGACGTCAACAACAAGCCAAAGAATTGGCAGCTAAAATTGATGTAACCGACCAGCAAGCAGTCATTACATATGGTGCTGCAGCACAAACAAAACTTAGTGACTTTTCACAGTCTATGTTGTCCCACGTGCAAGCAGCGGATGTTGGTCCCGTCGGTGATTCACTAACTGAGTTGATGTATCGTCTACAAGAAGCCAATCCTGATGATTTACGTGCTGGTGAAGGTAGTATTTTTAAACGTATGTTTGGTAAAGTCAAGCAATCCATTTATGAAGTCACTGCAAAATACCAAAAAATTGGCGCACAAATTGATAAAGTTGCCGTAAAACTGAACAAAGAAAAAGATGGCTTATTAAAAGATAATCTGATGCTTGAACAATTATATACCAAAAACAAAGACTATTTCGATGCCCTAAACATTTATATTGCAGCTGGTGAACTTAAAATGGAAGAATTACAAACCAAAATTATTCCAGAAGCGTTAGAAAAAGCTCGCCAAACTGGTGATCAAATGGACGTTCAAATCGCCAATGATTATTCACAATTTTTGGATCGTTTAGATAAACGAACACACGATTTACGTCTGGCTCGCCAAATTACGATTCAGCAAGCACCACAAATTCGTTTAATCCAAAATACCAACCAAGCGTTGGCAGAAAAAATCCATGCATCAATTAACACAGCAATTCCATTATGGAAAAACCAAGTTGTGATCGCTTTGACCTTACTTCGTCAAAAAGAAGCAGCAACTGCACAACGTCAAGTATCAGAAACGACCAACGACTTGTTGCGCAAAAATTCAGAAATGTTGAAAGTATCTGCAATTGAAACTGCTCGTGAAAATGAACGTGGTATTGTAGACATCGAAACACTACAAAAAACCCAAAACGACTTACTTGAAACAATCCAAGAAACCTTGCGTATCCAACAAGAAGGGAAAGAAAAACGTCGTAATGCTGAATTAGAACTAGGTGTCATGGAAGAAGATTTGAAACAACGTTTACTAGAAATTACTGGTAACCATAACTAAGACGAATTGAACAAAAAAGTATGCCCTCTTATTAATGAGAGAGCATACTTTTTTATTTTGTTTCTTCATTCAAATGGCTATGTTTATACCCATAAGCAAAATATATGATTAAGCCTAGAACAATCGTAATCGCAAAAACAATCCATGTGACGGCTTTTAAGCGAGTCATTAAGAATAAACAAGCGATAACCGATACGATTGGTAGGAATGGTACAAAAGGCATACTAAATTCATTTGGCTTAGGTGTACCCATTTTTTTGCGCAAACGTAAGATACCTAGCGACATCATGATTAAACAAGACAACGCTGTGATATTGGTCAATTCAGCTAAAATTGTCAATGGAAAAGCTGATGCAAAAAACAAAGCAACACCACCTGCTACATATGTCGCATTTTTCGGGGTATGATGTTTAGGATCCACTTTTCGTAATATGCTTGGTAATAACCCATCTTTACTAATGGAATACACGAGTCTTGCTAGTGAATATAACATGGAAATTGTCACGGTAAGTAACGTCAAAATAGCCCCTACAGAAATAATCGAACCAATCACACCTTTATCAACATAACGCATGGCAAAAGCAACGGGATCACTCACGCCTAATTGTTCGAATGGTACCATCCCTGTTAAAATCATTGTCACAACAATATATAAAACTGTTGCAATGAAGATTGACAAGATAATCCCACGTGGCACATCTTTTTGAGGATTTTCAACTTCTTCAGCAGCTAACGAAATCGCATCAAACCCTAAGAATGCAAAAAAGACTAACGCCGCACCATCAAAAATCCCTTTTGCACCAAAAGGCATAAAAGGTTGCCAATTACTTGGTTTTACAAAAAAGACGCCAACAATAATAAATAATAAAATAATACCAAATTTTACCCATACCATCGCATTGTTTAATTGTAAAGCTTTTTTAGCTTCCTGCGTCACCCAAAGTGTAATAAATACCATGACTAAGGCAGCAATAATATCAATATACGTACCTGCTTTCGGATTGTATCCAGCAGTCAAAGCAACTGGTAAATGAATACCTAGACTACCTAGAAAACCTTGCAGATAACCTGACCATCCCGATGCAACCGATGAAACAGCTAGCATATATTCACAGATTAAAAACCAGCCAGCAAACCAAGCACTCAATTCACCAAATACAACATACATATACCCATACGGTCCGCCAGAAATCGGCACACGTGAAGCAAATTCAGCAAAACATAAACCGCTCAAAATAATTACTAACGCTGCAACAACAAAAGATACACTCAATGCAGGACCTGCATATTGAGCCGATGCTTGACCAGTCACCACAAAAATTCCTGTTCCGATACACGCACCAATGCCCAACATAATCAAATCTTTTAATTTTAATTCTCGCTTTAGATAACTAATAGACTGGTTATCTATTCCTTTTTTCCTAAATATCTTCATTTTTCCTCCGATCAATGTCTTTTACATTGATTTCAAATATCCTAATAAAATACCACCTAAAATAACAAATAAGCACCCAAAAATCACACGACGTAATTCTTTTTTCGTTTTATGCTCACCTAAAATAAAAATGCCGCCTAATGTCGAGATAATAATCCCCATTTGTGATAATGAAAAACCAATTGCTAAACCAATTTGTTGCACGGTTAATAACATGCAGACATTTCCGATTCCCCATAATAAACCAGATGCCATATTTTTCCAGACATATTGATCCACTTTAACTTTGCGAAAGGCCATCATACTTGCGCCAATCATCATCCCAATACTCTGTGGTAAGATAATCGTTAGCGGATCTAATTTGGCCCAAGTGATAATAATCGTATATAGTCCATATCCAACTGTTGAAATAAGCAAGGCACGAAATCCTTTACCAAAATCAAATGTTTTTTGATTAGTTGATGCTTTTTCTGGATCTTGGTAGGCTGTCAAATAAGCTCCCATCACTAGAAAGACTAACGCTAGACCTCCAAAAAGAAAATCACGTGTTTGTGTCCATTCATGAAAAAGAATAGCACCTGCTACCGTATTTAAAAATAATTGCATCCCCGTAGACATCGGTAATCCTACCGAAACCCCCAGTGATTTCATCCCATGAAATTGACCATTCTGACCAACTGTCCAAAATAGACCAGATAATAAACCAATCAAGCTACCCCAAAGTGTAAGTGACGGTTGCACGACCAAAAAGAGCACACACGAAAATAAAAAGGCACCAATCGTCATTCCTAATGTTTGTTGATTCGCATCGCCACCAATTTTTCCACTCACTAAGCCGATACTACCCCATGCAAGCATTGGTATAAGTGCAATTAAAACTGTCATTTCCTATAACCTCTATTCTATTCATTCTAAAAAAAATACTCGTTTAGTCTACCAATGAATAGCGATTTCTAACAAGTAAAAACTTAGAAAGATGAGAGAACTCTTATCGTTCCTCTTCATAATAACTCAACATTGGGAAGAATAATGTCATGGTCGTTCCCTGACCGACTTTTGATTTGACAGATAATTGGACACCTAATTGACTTGCCAAATTTTTTGCCAAATATAAGCCGAGACCTGTTGAATGGACTTCTGCATTCCGACCATTTTTGCCAGTAAAGCCCTTATCAAAGATTCGGCGCAAGTCTTCTTTCGGAATGCCAATCCCGCTATCGGTTAATCTTAGTTGAATTCCTTGGCGTTTCTTAATCATTTGAATGGTGATTGTTCCATTGACCGGTGTATATTTAATCGCATTGCTCAATAATTGGCGGAAAATGAAACTAATCCACTTACCATCCGTGAGGACTTGTTGATCATCACCTTCCACCGTAAAATGAATGTTTTTTTGGATAAAATAATTCGCTTGGCTACGTAGAACAGGTTGGATCAATTGTTTCAACGACGTCTCACGAATCAAATAATCCTTAGTAAAACTATCTAATCGTGCGACATATAACACTTGATCAACATATTCATCAATCCGTAACAATTCATTTTCTAATGCAACATATTTTGCATCGTCTAAGTCAAATTCAACTGAACGTAATAAGAGTTGGGTAGCAGCTAAAGGCACTTTGATTTCATGCACCCAAGAATCGATATAGTCCTTTTGTTCTTCTTGGTTTGTTACGACTTGCTGCATATTTTCTTGATGCTCACGAATCACTTGATTGATAAATGCCTGATATAATTTCTCCTCTTCCGTACGTGCAGACGTTAAATACTTCTGTAGAACACTGTCCCCTTCTTTATAGGTTAGCTCATGCCACCATCGACGTCTCGATAAATAGTGGATTGTTAAGATAATACCTAAAATAACTGCCTGCATTAATACGAGATAACCTAACGTGCCGATACTCAAAGTCACATCAGGTGTTAACCAAATAACAAAAGCTGTCAATACAACAAATAAAAACCAGCCGATGAATACCCACCATTGATCTTTTAAATATTTCCAAATAGTCATTTTTCACCTCACGGAACTAAATAGCCCTGACCAACTTTTGTCTCAATATACCCTTTTACGCCGGCTTGCTCAATTTTTCTGCGCAAGCGATTAATATTAACGGTTAAGGTGTTATCATCTACAAAGCGTTCATCATCCCAAAGTGCGCGTAATAACTTTTCACGACTTAAAATTTTGCCATGATTTTTCATCAGAATATATAATAGACGGTATTCGTTTTTGCTTAAGTCAATCGTTTCTCCTTTAACATCAACACTGCCGTTATCCACATTCAACACTAAATCATTGTGAGAAATTGTCTCACTATTATTTTCTACATAATTATATGAGCGACGTAATAACGCATTGATTTTTGCTACCAATACATCTAATTCAAAAGGTTTGGTAATAAAATCATCTGCTCCCATATTCATCGCCATAATCATATCCATATTCGTATTACGGCTTGAAATAAAAATAATCGGGACTTTTGAAATTTCACGAATTTTTTGGCACCAATAATAACCATCAAATACTGGTAAGTTAATATCCAATAAAATTAACTGCGGTTCTTGTGTTTCAAAATCTAATAATACTTGATGAAAATCACTTGTTCCGAATGTCTCAAACTGCCATTTTTCAAGTTCTTCCATAATTAATTGACGAATAACTACTTCATCTTCTACAACCATGATTTTTGCCATTTGGATTCCTCCTCATCTCCTCTTTACTTTACCAAAAAATCCTTCGTTAGACCAATTATACTTGGAAAAATAGCAAAGATTTTCTTCCATAAACAATCGAAAGAAAATGAAGTGGTTAGTAAAAAAAGACAGCATTCCCATTGAACGCTGTCTTTGTTATTTGAGTTATGCAAGTAAGGCCACTAATTTTTCTTGGTTGACATCAGGATAGGCGTTCAGGAATCGATGAATTTCGTGTAAGACTTGCGGAATAATGCCTGATTCATCATTTTCAACCTGTAAAACAAGTAAAGGCTCATGCAAACTCATGCGTAGCAAGAACCAACCCGAACCGAAGTCTTCACCTAATCTAAAACGAATCCCTTCATCGTTTTCAGGGTCAATGGTCCAACCTGCAACTTGAATGTTTGCAATATCCGCAATGACTTGTTCACCTAATGGGCGATAATCTGCACGTTCTAATTTAAAGCGCACTTCTTGGGTTTCAGCTGGTTGTTTCAAATCAGCAATTAACGATTCAAGCGTTTGCCCTTCTTTTTGTAATTGTGGCAGTAACATTAAAATTTTAGCAATGACATATGCCCCGTCGTCTAAGAAATAATTTTCTTTAAAGGCGGCATGTCCACTGGTTTCAATCGCTAACTGACAATCGATGCCCGCTTCATTTAGCTGAATCGCTTTATTAATCACATTACGATAGCCAGAAATATAGCGCACTTGTTTGCCACCTAACGTTTCAATAAACACTTTCAAATGATCGGTCGTTGGAGAATTAGTAACAATACTGGTCCCAGGGTTTTCACGCAACACAATTTTACTCAGAACGGCAATTAAATTGTTCCGATTTAATACGTCCCCTGTTTTTGTAACGACTGCTGAGCGATCAACATCGGTATCAAAAATCACACCTAAATCCGCTTTGTTTGCTAAAACGGCTTGTTGGATACTCGCCATCGCTTCTTTATTATCCGGATTGGGAATATGGTTGGGAAAATGACCGTCTGGCTCTAAAAACTGAGAACCTTCCGTATTCGCGCCTAGTGGTTGCAGAACTTTTTCTGCAAAGAACCCACCTGCACCATTCCCTGCATCGACAATAATTTTTAACCCTTTTAGTGGTTGTTCAGGTGTCCCTTCAATTCCTTGACGAATTTTTTGGACTAAATCAGCTGCATAAGGTGTTAAAATGTCCGCTTTTTTGACCGTTCCAATCGTCTCAGAAGCAACTTCCGCAGTATGTGTCAAAATAAATTGGATGTCTTCTTTTTCAGCACCACCACTTTGGCTAAAAATTTTCACACCATTAAAATAATACGGTAAGTGACTCGCAGTCAACATGACGCCTGCATCACAAGCAAATTCCTCAAACTGAGTACTCATGAACATTGCCGGTGTCGTTGCTAGTCCAAAATCAATAACCTGAACACCTTGATTCACAAGAGCTGTGACCAATGCTTCTTTTAATTTAGCGCCACTTAAACGACTATCTTGACCAATCCCAATTGTCAATGGTTGAATCGTTTGCTTTTGTAATAACCAATGAATGAGACCAGAAGCAATCTTTTCCATCGCTACAGGTGTTAAATTAGCTGTTTCCTCCTCTGTATCCAGTGCAATTCCTCGAATGTCAGAACCATTTTGTAAATGTGTGAATGTTGTCATTGCATGTCCCCCTTTTTTATTTATAGCTATTATATCAATAAAAAATAGAGAAAACACCTCTTTTTAGTATTTTTTACTAAAAAGAGGTGTCTGCTTTACGCATTCACTTGAATTAAATCATATTGCGACTGATACAAATGATGATAGAACCCTTTTTCTTTCATTAATTCCTCATGGGTACCTGCTTCAGCAATTTTACCACCTTGTACGTAGAAAATTTGTGAACTGTTCTTAATCGTTGATAAGCGATGGGCAATAATAAAGGATGTCCGTCCTTTCAACAATTGTTGGAGTCCCGCTTGCAGCAATTCTTCGGTTTTGGTATCGATACTTGATGTTGCTTCATCTAAAATAAGAATTTTAGGATCGGCTAATAAGGCTCTTGCAAAAGAAATCAATTGGCGTTGACCCGCAGAAAGAGTACTTCCTCGTTCTTCAACCACGGTATGGTACCCATCTTTTAGGTCCTTAATAAATTCGTGTGCACGTACCAACTTTGCGGCTGCAATAATTTCTTCTTCTGTCGCATCTAATTTACCATAACGAATATTTTCTAAAATTGTTCCACTAAAGACAAAAGTATCTTGTAGCATGACGCCCATTTGAGTACGCAATGACTCCAAAGTTACGTCACGCACATCATAACCATCTACTTTTACAGCCCCTTCATTCACATCGTAAAAACGACTTAGCAAATTGATAATTGTTGTTTTTCCAGCACCCGTTGGACCAACTAACGCAATGGTTTGACCTGGAGTGATATGGAAACTCACATCATTTAAAATATTTTTCCCTTCTTCATATCGGAAGGTCACATGTTCAAAATCAACCGTGCCTTTAATTGGTGGCAACTGCTTGGCTGATGGAGAATCTTGAATATCTGGCACTTCATCCAATGTTTCAAAAATCCGTTCCAAATACGCTGTAGCAGTGATGAGCGAGTTGTAAAAATTCCCAATATTAATCACTGGATTCCAAAAATTGTTGATGTAGCCAATAAAAGCAATCAACGTACCAGTTGAAACCTCCACGCCAATTTGACGAATGCCAACAAAATAAATCAAGCAAGTTGTTAATACTGATATATTTTGAACCCCCGGCCATAATAGAAATTGTACACGAACAGCTTTCATCCAAGACATTCGGTATTCTTCACTGACTTCGTTGAAAATTTCATAATTTCGTTGTTCACGAGCAAAGGATTGGGTAACTTTAATTCCCGCAATACTTTCATGAATATAGGCATTTAAGTTCGATTGTTTGTTGCTTAATACTTGGTATGCCTTGCGCTGTTTATTTTTAATGACGATAACCATTACCAATAAAAGTGGCAACAAGAGCAAACTATACAACGTAAGTTTGACATCAATAAAGAACATAAAGCCTAGCGTAATAATGACACTAAAAATATCGGAAATTAAATTAATTAACCCATTACTCAATAAATCACTTAACGTGTTGATATAATTCACCACGCGTATCAAAATTTTGCCATGTGGACGATTATCAAAATATGAAAACGGCAAGCGTTGCAAATGTTCAAAAATAGCATAACGCATATCTTTTAGAATATCTTGGCCAATTTCTGTAATTGCTAAAATGCGATAACGCATACACCATGCAATAAATAGGAGTGATAATAGGAAGACAACACCTAAAATTCCCAATAACTGAATATTTTTTTGTGGAATAATCGTATCAATTGCAATCTTGGTAAAATATGGACCAAGCATCGTCGCAATATTTGTTAAAATAATAATTAATAATACTTTAAAAATAGGCTGTTTGTAGGGGCGCACATAGCTACCCAAACGTCTGTAATGGGACCAATTAAACTCTTGTGTTAATTCTTCATCAACGTTTGATTTATTTCGTGCCATCTTGGTCCACCTCCCCATTGACAAGTCCTAATTGTTTTTGATAAATCTCGTAGTAGACACCTTTCTTAGCAACTAATTCTGCATGCGTTCCTGATTCAACAACGTGCCCTTTTTCCATCATTAAAATCAAATCAGCTTCACGTACCGATGAAATGCGATGGGCAATAATGAAGGTGGTTTTCTTCTCTGTTAAGGTTGTGAGTTCTTTTTGGATTTTTGATTCGGTTTCCATATCAACTGCTGAAGTCGTATCATCTAAGATTAAGATTGCTGGATCTTTTGCTAATGCTCTTGCTAAAGAAATACGTTGCTTTTGACCACCAGACAATCCCACACCTCGTTCTCCAATAATCGTTTCATACCCGTCTGGCATTCTAGTAATAAAGGCATGCGCATCAGCAATTTCAGCCACACGTTGAATATACTCAACATTCATATACGGATTGGCAAATGCAATATTTTCCTCAATCGTGTCCGAGAATAAAAAGACGTCTTGCATCACCATGGCAATATTTTCTCGCAGTTGACGAACAGGGTATTCTTTTGCATCTTTGCCGTCAATCAACACACGACCTTGTGTCGGATCATAAAAACGTGCGACAAGATTCACTAATGTGGTCTTTCCAGAACCTGTTTCGCCTAAAATACCAATCGTTTGCCCCGGATGAATATCAAAAGAGACATCTGTTAACACATTCGTATCGACATCATCGGAAAAATGAAAAGAAACATGTTCAAATGTGACATTACCAGCAATAGCGATACGTTCTTCCTTAGAAGCAACGGCAATTTTTGCTTGCGTTCCTTGCATTTGACGAATTTTAACGCATGAAGCCGAAAAACGTTGGACATCATTAATCAACCAACCACTCATCCGCAAGGGTTGATTCAACATCCATAAGAAACCATTAAACGCAATTAAATTCCCAAGTGTCATATCGCCTTTAATAACAAACCAACCACCTAAAATCAATGTCGTTAAGTTTAAACTTCCTGCCAGCATGTCTAACCATGGCAAATATTTCGCCGATATTTTCGCCGACTGCATGTTCTTTTCCTTATAATCTTCATTGAATTTATCAAATTTCTCAATCTCATAGTTTTCCCGTGCAAAGGCTTTAACTACACGATTGCCACCAATATTTTCTTCAACCATTGAATTTAACCTTGAAAAACTTTCACGAATATCAAAAAATACAGGGTGAGCTTCTTTTGACATTCGCATCGTCAAAAGATAGATAATCGGCGTAATAACAACTAACGCCAACATCAATGGGAAATGAATCGTTGACATCATAATAATTGCTGCTAAAAACCATAACACACATTCGATAATATTATAAGAAACCCATGACACAAAATGACGAATCGCATCAGTATCTCCTGTCATTCGCGCCATAATATCACCAACGCGAGTATGATTAAAAAAATCAAAGTCTAACTCTTGAAGCTTCACATACATATCTTTGCGTAATTCAAATAACACATTCTGTCCTGTTCGTTCAAACATCATCTGATACGTATAACGAATCGTCGTCCGAAAAACCGTAATACCAATCATTATCCCTAATAATGGCAATAACATGTCGACTTTCCCTTGGTCGATCACTTGATCAACTAAGCGACCAGTAAGCACTGGATTGACGACAATTAAAATGGAATTAATAAGAACAAAGAGAATCGCTAGAATGATGTGTATTTTATACACTTTTGCATAACGCCAAATCCATTGAAAATTATTCATAAATCTCCCTCCTTACGTACTATGATACCGTTAACTTTTTCAATGAGAATGGAATATTTTAGTAACAAAGATGGAGATTTTTAGCTTTTTTTGTAAGCTTTTACATTTTTTTGAGGTATAATAAAAAAGACATAAAATAAAGAGAGGTCCCTTATGATTGGTTCACAGCTCCAACAATTCAACCCAACCATCTATTACGCATTTGATGCTTGGAATCACGCGGATAACAAAAATGCAATTCATGAGCATGATTTTTTTGAGATTTCAATTCTATTGGAAGGGGAAGCTCATTATTGTATTAATCATCTTTGGCAAACTATTCATAGCGGCGAATTGATGCTTTTTAATCCACATGTCCAACACGGTGAAGAACAGCTTCCAAATACCTCATCTCATCAATTACATATAGGTCTTGGAGACTTTCAACTTGAAGGATGCAAACGTAACTTTCTGCCATTAGCGCAACCTTTATTCATTCAACAACCCTACCAAGCAAAAATTCTGGATTGTGCTTGGCAATTGGTCAATGAATTTAACCACTCAAATGGGCAATTTAATTTAATTTGCAAAGGTTTAATCTTAGAAATGCTTGGCTTTATTTTAGATAGTCTGGATACTGAACAAGCAACTGAAAATAATCAGACTAAAAACAGTCGACTAGCACAAGTTGTTCCTCTAATTATGACCTACATGGACAACAACTATGCGCAAGATATCACGATTGAACAATTGGCAACTGCTCATTTCATTAGTCCGACGTACCTCTCACGGATTTTCAAAGAAGTTACAGGTATTTCACCGATTAGTTATTTAATCCAAGTACGTTTAGAACGTGCTTCTGAATTATTAGCCAATGAGACTTATACAATCAAAGAAATTGCAAAAACTGTCGGTTATGAAGATGCCTATCATTTTAGTAAATCATTTAAAAAGCAATACGGCATATCCCCTTCTCAAGCACGCAAAAAGAACGGTAATTTCTTTCACTAGCTCCAATTAACTGGAGTGAGAAAAAATTATCGTTCTTTGTTGTTAAGATATACTTAATAAGCATGTCCTTCGATTGCTAGTAAGCGTCTTTTCAATGGAAGTCCTCCACGAAATCCAGTTAAAG
Organism: Candidatus Enterococcus willemsii; assembly: GCF_009933335.1. Lineage (GTDB taxonomy): Bacteria > Bacillota > Bacilli > Lactobacillales > Enterococcaceae > Enterococcus_F > Enterococcus_F willemsii. The sequence goes on from NZ_MAEL01000044.1 coordinate 108,831, forward strand.
AACCATCTTTTCCTAGCACGCGATGGCAAGGAACGATGACTAATAAAGGGTTACGGCCAACCGCATTGGCTACTGCTCGAACAGCTGTCGGCCGTCCTATCTTTTCAGCTAAACTAGAATAAGTAGTGGTTGTCCCATAAGGAACTTTCCGTAACTCTGTCCAAACTTGCTTTTGAAAATCCGTGCCAATCAAATCTAGCGGAAAATCAAAGGTAGTTGTCTCACCAGTAAAATATTCGACAACCGAATCAACATACGGAGCAATTCGTTGTTTATCTTGAATAAATGCAGCATCTTTAAAATAAAATACCAATTCGTCTTCCTTTGAGTAAAGGTCAAAATATGCTAAACCTTTATCGGTTGCCACAAAGCGATAGGTTTCCCCATTGCGTTCGACAATATCTGTGTATAAGGTATTCATCATTCCACTCCTTTTTTATTTTCACTATACACGATAATTAACCGAAAAAGTATCACCAAGACATATAATTTGTCTCAGTGATACTTTATGAACATTAATACGGTTGTGGCATCTCCTGCTCGCTTTCAGATGTTTCCCTACCAGTTAGTCCATCATCTGACTCGGATTCCGGTTCTGATTGCACAGGTAATGTTGGTGTTGTAGGTTTTAAGTTGCCTAAGCTAATACCAATTGAAATCGTCGTTTCCAATGGTAGGAATTGACCATACTGACTCATTTCAACTACAGTACCTTTTGGTTGTTCAGAATCAACATAGTAGACTTGATAATTGATATAAGCACCTTTTGATTGGTATTCATCAAAGAAAAGTTTTGGTAAGTCGCCTTCTTGGGTCGAACCACGTAAATCTTTTATATATGGTTGTCCAAGAGAATAGACAATTTCGACTGGTGGAATCGTGTCACCTTCCCCATATTCTTTGCCCGCTTCTTCTGACTGACTAATGAATTGGCCATAACTCACATCTGACGTGTACACATTTTTTAGAACCACAGGAATTTTCGCTTCAATATTTGCTGCTTCTTCCATCGTGTATTTTGAATAGTCAGGAACGGTAATAGCTTTACCTTTTGATATATGGACAACAAATTCATCTTGTTTTGCAATTTTTTCGCCTTTAGCGGTTTCTTGTGAAATAACCTCATCGACTTTAATTTCAGAAGAAAAATCATCCACACGTTTTAGTTTGACCTCATTTTTCTTCGTCCATTCGGTTACATCAGCAATAGTCTTCCCTTTAAAATCTGGCACTTCAATATTTTTTTCGAAGGTTTCTTTTCCTTTAGAATAATAAACACTCAAACGATCTTTACGTTTATAATCCTCTAACTTCAGTTCTTTATTCGCAACTTCTTGCTTGATAAACTTGCCAGCTTCAATGCTCTCATCAAAAGATTCAATTAATGAGATATTTTCAGCTTTGTTTTCATCAATCCAAGCTGTTGCTTCTTTTTTACTTAATTTTGAAAAATCTGGCAAAGTTAGTTGTTCTTCAGGATCTGCACCTAAACTACCCACAATATTGAGTGTTTTGCCCTTTTTAATTTTCTTATCTGGTTTGACCGCTTGGGAAATGACTTTATTTACGTCCATATCAAAATCATATTTTTGCTCAACCTTGATGGCTACACCTTCTTCAGTCCCCCATGAGCGAACTTCTGAAACATCCTTGTTGACAAAATCTGGTACCTTTACGTGTGTTAACTGATAATACGTAAAGAATAAAATCAGTGCTAAGAGTGCTGCACCAGTACCGATAAATAAGTATTTTTTTCGTTGACGTTTTTTATAGGTCGGATCAAATTCTGTTTCTTCTGTTTGAAAGCGACTAACAGGGGCTTCTTTTTTTGCACGACGAGAGACAGGTGCCTCCTCTACTTTTTCTGTCTCTTCAATTACAGGTTCTTCGACAGCTGGTTCGGGAGCAGCGGATTCCTCTAGTTCTTCTGCGGGAATCGCTTTTTTTTCGGATGGTTCTTTTTTTTGCCCATCATAATTATTCTTCGTAAAGTTAGATAAAAAATCACTCATAAGGCTGTAACACACCTTTTCTCAAATACAATACTTCGTCAGCTTGTTGGGCAATTTCATTTGAGTGAGTAACCACGATTACACATTTATTGTGAGTATGCGCCAATTCTTTGAAGATGTCCACAATTTCTTGTTCCATCCCTTCATCAAGATTTCCTGTTGGCTCATCAGCTAAAATAATATCCACATTGGTTGCTAAGGCACGAGCAATCGCCACACGCTGTTGTTCTCCACCAGATAATTGATTTACTAAACGATCTGCTTTATCACGGGTAATTCCAATATAATCCAGCAAATTATATGCCACTTCACGATGATTATCTGGTAATTGATTGTCGGTAATCGACATTGGTACTAAGACATTCTCCACTGCTGTTAAATACGGAATTAAATTATAACTTTGGAAAATAATACTAATATCATTCCGACGATATTTTTCATAACCCAGTGTTTTAATATCTTTGCCTTCCAATAAGACAGAACCTTTTTTAGGTGAATCTAAGGCACTGATTAATGACAGAAACGTTGTCTTTCCAGAACCTGATTGGCCCAGAATTGAATAGAAAGTTCCTTTTTCAAAAGTAACGGACGTATCTTTTAAAATATAACGACGCTGGTCACCATCTTGATAGTAATAATCAACATTTTTTGTTTCTAATAAAACCATGAATTTTTCCCTCCTTATGCTGTGTTACATCATAATTTTTTTCGGATTTAAACGTAGAATATATAGCAATGGTAAAATCGCTGATAATAGAACTGTACCTAAACCTAGCAATAGATAGCTAATTACGTAGCCTAGAGAGAAAGTAACTTTGTAAGCTGATTGAATGTCTTCATATGAAATATTAGAAGGCATCATTCCCATGCCGTACATCATCATATTATCTCCAGTATTGTTTAGCCAATCCGTTTGTAATAAAGAATTTGAAACTGCGCCACCTAATAAATTCCCTGTCACTAAAGAAAGTAACAAAGCAATCAAACTAGTTGCTAATAATTCAACGACAATTTGCCCGATAATTTCCCCACGACTTTCGCCTAATGACAAGTAAATACCTAATTCATATTTGCGGTCACGCAAGAATAATAAAACAACTAACGAGATAATTAAAAGTGTTGCTAACGCTGCAATAATCACGACATATTTTGAAATTGTCCCTAGTTTTTTCATACCACCAGCAATTTGTTCGTATTCATCCACAGAAGCACGGACTGTATAATACTCATTTGATAACAAAGCGTTGGCTTCTTCACGGAAAGCTTCGACATCATCAACTGTCTTTAAGACAAACGTTGCTTGGTAATATTCATCTTCGATTTCACTTGTTTCTACTTGATAAATTTTTTCAGCAGTTTGTTTATTTAGTTCTCGCATTAATTTATTTGGTCCATAAATTGTATTGATTTGATCCATCGCCATCCAATCGGCCTCACTTGTTCCACCTTCTGAATCTTTAGATTTCGATTCTTCTTTTTTAGCTACTGTAAAGATTCCTGAAACTTTTACAGGAAAATCAAATGTAGCAATAGTCGGTGCAGCTGCTTCTTCCTCGTCTGCTGGTGCCGATTCATTGTAGACTTCGCCAGAAACATCTAAAACAAGTTGGTCTCCGACAGATAAGTTATTTGCTTCAGCAACTTCTTTACTGATTAATACGACATTATTGCCATCTGCTATATCTTTATCAGTAAAGGTTTCACCTTCCACTAACTTGATAATTCCTTCTTCTAAATCAACAACTTGACTACGGTTCACACCTTTACCGTTAAAGTTATATTTCACGCCTCCACCATAAGAAACGCCACCATCTTCTGGCATATAAGATTTAATCTTATTTGTACCAAAATAGGCCGGCACTGAATAATCAAAATACTTTACATATGGTAAAGCCCCAATAGCATCATATTCTTTAGTCGTTGGTGATTTCAGTAAAGTTTGATAATCCTCCTCACTTAAATCAGGATTCTTATTCATATATTTTTCCCATTTTTGATAATCCATCTCGACTGTTGCACGTGCGCCCATTTGTTTCTTTGTTTCTTGCTCGACATTTTTAGTTGATTGTTCAATCGCTACAGCTCCCGCAATAACATTTCCTAAAATAAAAATAACTAGAAATAAAATAAATGACCGCCCTTTTCTCCTCGTTACACTTTTTAATGCTCGTTGCCAAAAATTCATTCCCTTCTTCCTCCCTATTCATTTTTTATTATTATTTCATAATTGTTACAAGCATACAATCTTTTTCCTAATGCTCCTACTACTTCTAACCATTTTCATTTGCAACAAAAGTGAACATCTCTTGAAAAAGCCTATGTTAACAAGTATTTCTTGTTAAAAAAAACGGAAGTCGTTCACAAAATACGGAACTAACAGTTTTGTAAGGTTTCTGTAACATTGATTTGTGCTTGTCTCTTCAGTATAACTTGAAAAGGGAACCAAAAACTATTTTTAGCGTGAACGTTGTCTTTTTGTACTTGAACGCTAAAAAACGTTTGCCGCAAAGCGACAAACGTTTTTTCATTCTCTCGTATCTAAAATAATGGTGACAGGTCCATCATTGACTAAACCAACTTTCATATCTGCACCAAACTGACCAGTCACAACTGGTACTTGTGCTTGTAATTGTTGGTTAAACGCATCATAAAGCGGAATTGCTTGTTCTGGCCGAGCCGCTTTAATGAAACTTGGGCGATTGCCCTTTTTAGTCTCTGCATATAAAGTAAATTGAGAAATACTCAAGATACTCCCTGACACATCCAAAATACTCTGATTCATTTTACCTACTTCATCTTCAAACACACGTAATTTGGTAATTTTTTTGACGAGGTATGCAACATCTTCTAGTGTGTCTTCTGCATGAATGCCTAATAAAATCATAAATCCTTGGCTAATTTCACCAACGATTTGTCCGTCGATTTTAACATTTGCTTCACTGACACGCTGTACAACTGCTCGCATAACTATCCTTTCACCCGATGTACACTGTAGACATCAGGGATTTGTTTAATTTTATCAATAATTGTTTGTAGATGTGACAAATTCTGAATAGACACCGTCAAACGGATGGTTGCTTGTTTATCATTGTTTGAACGTGCTTCCACGCCGACAATCCGTTTTGATTGCGAGCTGACCACTTGCAAGACATCATTTAATAAACCTGAGCGGTCAAAACCATGAATTTCGACATCTGCATCGTATTCTTTTTTCGAATTTGTCGTATCTTCCCATTCCACCTCAATCAGACGATTCTCTGTTTCAGAAGAATTATTGACGTTCGGACAATCGGTACGGTGAATCGAAATACCGCGCCCTTTGGTAATATAGCCAACAATTTCATCCCCAGGAACTGGGTTACAACAACGACTGATTCGAATCAACAAGTTTTGGACCCCTTGAATGACAATTCCGCCTTCATGACGAATCTTCATTTTCTCCGGCTCTTTTTTCGGAGGTTGATTAATCATGTCTTGGACGCGTTGTTTTTCTTTTTCTAATTGTTGTTCGCGACGTTCTTCTTCAGTTAGACGATTGGCAACGGTCGTCGGGCTAACTTCCCCGTAACCAACTGCTGCAAACAAATCTTCTTCAGTTAAATAATTAAAGCGTTGCAACGCTTCTTGCATTTTGGCTTTCGCTAACATTTCTTTTGGTACAAAGCCCATTTCTTGCAGACATTTGACAACTGCTTCATGACCTTTTTCGATATTGCTGTCACGGTCTTGCGTTTTCAAGAAACGTTTAATCTTATTTTTGGCTTTGCTAGTCGCAACCAGTTTCAACCAGTCACGACTTGGGCCAGAAGAATTTGGTGATGTTAAAATTTCAACGATATCGCCATTTTTCAATTTATAATCTAGTTGCACCATTTTGCCATTAATCTTGGCACCGACTGTTTTCTTACCAACATCGGTATGCACATTAAAGGCAAAATCAAGTGGTCCTGAACCTTTTGGCAATTCGGATACATCGCCTTTAGGTGTGAAGACGTAAACTTTATCACTGAAGATATCACCTTTTACGCCTTCCATGAAATCAGATGCATCAAAGCTTTCATCTTGTAATTCTAATAGTTCCTTGAACCAACCAACTTGTTGCGTCATCGCATCTGGTTGAATTTTATCAGTTAATCCTTCTTTATACGCCCAATGTGCAGCAACCCCAAATTCAGCAATTTCATGCATTTCATGCGTACGAATTTGGATTTCAACCGGATTTCCTTTCGGTCCAATCACAGTTGTATGGATCGATTGATACATATTTTCTTTTGGCATCGCAATATAATCTTTAAAGCGTCCTGGCATTGGTTTCCATTTGGTATGGATTGCACCCAAGACAGCATAACAATCTTTGATTGAATCAACAATTACCCGAATTGCCAATAAGTCATAGATTTCATCGAATTGTTTTTTCTTATCCACCATTTTGCGATAAATTGAATAGATATGTTTTGGTCGGCCATAAATTTCCGCAAAAATCTCTAGTTCTTCTGTTGCAATACGAATTTCTTCAACTGTTTCGGACACATAAGATTCACGTTCTTCACGTTTAGTTTGCATCAAATGGACAATGCGATAATATTGTTTGGGATTCAAATAGCGTAATGAACGATCTTCTAATTCCCATTTAATCCGACTAATACCTAATCGATGTGCTAACGGCGCATAAATTTCAATCGTTTCTTGCGCAATTCGTCGTTGTTTATCTTCACGCAAATGATTCAAGGTGCGCATATTGTGCAAACGGTCGGCTAATTTCACCATAATAACGCGCAAATCTTGTGCCATCGCGATCAACATTTTACGATGATTTTCTGCTAATTGTTCTTCATGTGATTTGTATTCGATTTTACCTAATTTTGTCACGCCATCCACTAGCATTGCCACATCTGGACCAAATTCATTGGTTAAATCTTGTAGAGTTACATCCGTATCTTCCACTACGTCATGCAAAAAACCAGTTGCAATCGTATGCGGATCCATATGTAATTCTGCTAAAATCCCAGCCACTTGAATAGGATGGATAATATAGGGTTCTCCCGATTTACGAAATTGACCGTCATGGGCATTTGTGGCATAATCCAATGCTTTTTGTACAAATGCAACATGTTCCTCACTCATATAATAAGAAACTAGTTTAACAACGCTTGCCCCAGTCATAATACTTTCTTTTGCCATGTTGGGAACCTCCTTTGAGAAAAAAGGTCTGGACAGTCGCCCAGACTTTTCAACTTTCTGTTTAAGATGAATGGTATCACTCACTAGATAGCGTTGTGACACCCCTCATTAATGTATTTATTATACCGATTTTTACGTTTTTTTTCAATTGCTCACCTTTAGTAATTCTAGCTGATAACTTGCAGCGCTTAATAAATAAAATGGTGCTGTTTCAGTTCGTAAAATTCGCGGACCTAAGCCACAAGGTTGTCCACCTGCTGCCATAAATTGCTCTACTTCTGCTGGTGTTAATCCACCTTCTGGACCAAAAATTGCTAATATTCGACTCCCTGCTTTTACTGTTTGTAAAATTTGGGCTAGTTGTGAGACTTCCCCTTGTTTAGCAGACTCTTCATACGCAATCACAATCATATCAAATTGTGTTAATTGCTGGATAAATGTTTTTTCAGAATCTAGTAATGCCACGGTTGGGGTTACTTGACGATGGGATTGTTCTGCAGCTTCTTGGGCGATTTTTTCTAAACGTTGTTGTTTCTTCGCTAGTTTTTTCCCATCCCATTTGACCACAGATGTTTTTGCTGGAAAGCCGATGAAACCAGCTGCACCTAATTCTGTCCCTTTTTGAACGATCAGATCTAATTTATCGCCTTTCGGATAGCCGCTAGCAATCGTAATTGCGACAGGTAATTCTTTTTCCTGCTGTTCTTTTTCTTTTTCAACTAAGCAGACAGCTGATTCTGTAATGCCACTGATTTCTGCGACAATGGAAACTTGGTTAGCAAAAACCAAATACACTTGATTTCCTGGGGTCATGCGCATCACACGAACCATGTGATGATAGGGTTCACCGACCACCTCATATTGCTCTTTAGCTGTGTAATCTTCTTCCAAAAAATATCGTTGCATCTTACTCGTCCTCTGGTTTCTTCAACATGATTGCGTACCAATCTTTTTGTTGGAAAATTTGATCGACTTCAAATCCTTGCTCTTCCATGGCATCAATCACGAGTTGTTTTTTATCTTCAATAATCCCTGAAACAATCAGCGTACCCGTTTTCTTTAATAAACGCCATGCATCGGGAATCATCCACAAGATGATATCTGCTAAAATATTTGCCACAATAATATCAGCTTCAATATCAATATTTTTTAATAAATCATTGGCGCTTACTTTGACATCTTTAGCTACTTCATTCAAATCCATATTTTCTTGCGCCGCACGTACAGCGACTTCATCTAAGTCAAAGGCATGAACATCTGTTGCGCCTAAGTATTTACTGGCAATACTTAACACACCGGAACCAGTTCCGACATCTAAGACTGTTTCTCCACCATGTAAAGCAACTTCTAACGCTTGTAATGTCAAACGAGTCGTTGGATGGGTTCCGGTTCCAAATGCCATACCAGGGTCAAGAGTAATAATTTTTTCATCTGCATGTTGTGGTGTGTATTCTTCCCAACTAGGCACAATCGTTAAATAACGTGAAATACGAACAGGATGATAGTATTTTTTCCAAGCTGTTGCCCAGTTTTCCTCTGCTACTTCACTAACGGTGACTTCATTTTTGCCGATTGCTAGTCCAAAATCAGGTAATTTTGCAATGTGTTCTTGAATCCAAGGAAGAATCTCAGGTAAGAAAATTGTTTCAGGAAAATACGCTGCCACGTAAGCACCTTCCGTTAAACTCGTAATCGTTTCTTTATCTAAAATTTCACCATACGCATCACTTTGGAAATTTTCGATATCTAACGAGTCTTCAATCGCGACGCCGCTTGCGCCTGCTTCCATTAAAATATTGGCTACTGCTTCGACTGCTTCACTGGCAGTTTCGACTTTTACTTCATTCCATTTCATCTTGTTTGCTCCTTAATAACTTGGGTAAGGCAAATAACCTTTGTCCTCATATTTTGCGATAGCTTCTGCTAACTCGTCTTCTGAAAACTGCAATTCAAATAATTCAGCTTCTTCATCTGTCAAAAAGTCTAACAAATCACTTTGTCCTTGGTCCAATATATCTTTTAAGTAATCTATTAATCCATCAAGAACATTTTTGGCAATCCCTTTTCCTTCGAAAGGAATTACTGCTAAATAGTCTTCTTCATTAAATCTTGATTTTTTCGGATTGTATAGTAAAATTCTGTCTTCAAATTCAATGATTTCTTCTTCAGATTCTACACCATCTGCATCATCAATTGTTGCACCTTCTGTGTTTTCAGCAAATAAGCGAATCACTAATTCAATCGTATGGTTGCGTGTATCCCAATCAATTGCTACGTCGTACTCATTCATTTTTTTCGTTAATTGTTTGTCTAAATAAGTTAAAATTGTTTCTTTTGCCATCGTTTTTCCTTCTTTCTAATTAAGCCAACCAAAGTCAGCATCGATCTCTTTTTGACGAATATTGGTAATATACGGGTTACCGGCAGCCACAAAACGCAGTGGTTTCTCTGTCCATTCACCTTTATTCGGAATACCAATTCGTGGTAATAAGTCAATTTTTTTAGGGGTTCGCTTTTTCTCTGGGACAAGGTGCAATTGACTTGAGAAAATCGATTGGCCATACAACTCTTTGGTAATTCCCAAAGCGGCAACTAATTTTCCTGGTCCGTTCGATACATCTTTCCCTGTGCGACCGCGATTTTGCTCCATTATGTGAAGTCCTTCAACAGGCTCTAATCCGCGAATCATTACTCCTTGAGGCATCCCTTCTGGCTGAGTCACCATATTTAAAATCAAGTGTGTATGCATCGTGTATAAATAAATGGTGCCAGGTTTTTGATACATCGCTTGTAAACGTGGCGTATTGCGCATACCATAACTATGCGCAGCTTGATCGTCGGGACCTAAGTATGCTTCACAATCGACGATATAACCACCCAAGGTTCCTGCAGGTGTTTCATGTTCTAAATACATACCCACAAGGTAGCGGGCAATTTCAATCGTTGATTTTGTCTCAAAAATTTGTTTTGCTTCTTCCATTTTTATCACCTATTGTCATCATACACAATTCTTTCTTCCCATGCTATCCTTATTACTTCATTCTTTTGAATTCCGCTGTGTTATACTAAAGAAAGATTATTCGAGAAAGGATGTTGATGATGCAACAACCACTTGCTTATCGTATGCGACCACGAAATTTGGATGAAGTCGTTGGGCAACAACATCTCGTCGGTGAAGGAAAAATTATTCGCCGAATGGTGGATGCTAAAATGTTATCTTCGATGATTTTATATGGTCCGCCGGGTACTGGAAAAACAAGTATCGCCAGCGCCATTGCTGGATCGACGCGCTATGCTTTCCGAACACTAAATGCCGCTACCGATACAAAAAAAGACTTACAAATTGTCGCCGAAGAAGCTCGCATGAGCGGCACAGTTATTTTATTATTAGATGAAGTTCATCGTTTAGATAAGACCAAACAAGATTTCTTACTGCCTCATTTAGAAAGTGGCAAAATTATTATGATTGGCGCCACGACTGAAAATCCCTACATTACGATTAATCCAGCGATTCGCAGTCGGACACAAATTTTTGAAGTCCTGCCTTTACAAGAGACCGATATTTTACAAGCCGTCTCTCATGCGTTGACCGATGAAGAACGAGGATTAGGAACTTTCCCAGTAGTGTTGGATGATGATGCCAAATTACATCTTTCAAGAGCGACCAATGGTGATTTGCGCAGTGCCTTAAATGGCTTAGAACTCGCCACCAAATCAACACCAGAAGTCAATGGACAGATTCATCTCACCTTATCGGTCATTGAAGAATGCGTGCAACGAAAAGCACTCACTCATGACAAAAATGGCGATGCACATTACGATGTGATTTCAGCTTTACAAAAATCAATTCGTGGTAGTGATGTGGATGCTGCGCTCCATTATTTGGGACGCTTAGTTGAAGCCGGTGATTTAGCCATCATTTGTCGTCGCCTGTTAGTTATCGGCTATGAAGATATTGGTCTTGCCAATCCTAATGCTGCTTCACGAACCGTGAATGCTGTTTTAGCAGCGGAACGACTAGGTCTACCTGAAGCACGTATTCCTTTAGCTCAAGTTGTCGTTGATTTGTGTTTATCACCTAAATCAAATAGTGCTTATTCTGCATTAGATGAAGCTATTGCAGACATTCGTCAAGGTAAGGCTGGCGATGTACCGAGCCATTTACGCGATAGTCATTATAAAGGGGCTGCTGAATTAAATCGTGGAGTGGGTTATCAATATCCACATAACTTTGAAGAAGCTTGGGTCAATCAACAGTATTTGCCAGACAAGCTCAAACATACGCATTATTATCAACCAAAAGCTACTGGAAAATATGAGCAAGCGCTAGGCATGCGATACAAGCAATTAAATGAATGGAAGAAAACAAAAAAATAAAGAACGCTTACATTTCCAAGGAGTCTCTATTGAAACTTTCTAATCCATGTGCTACTATAGAGATGGGAAATCTGTGATGTACGAGTTATCCTTACTTAGTGTTGACCGAACATTTTTATTGATATCTTGGGATCTGTCCGGTGTTATAGTTGGTAACAAGCCTTGTCATTTGGTAGTTCGTAAACTATAACCGTAGAACCCACCTGCTAGAATTTGCGGGATCAATACTCCTGGACGAAAAACGGCATCAACGGAGATTACCCATTTTTTTAAATGTTACCGACATCTTTTATTAGATGTCGGTTTTTTTGTATAATAAAAGCTACCTCGTCAATAATGATTTGACGAGGTAGCTTATTTTTATTTTTCAGTCATACCTTGCTCTTTTGCTAATTCATTTTTATCATAAATTTTAAAGAATGGATAGTAAATGACAACCGCTAACACAATTAACACAACATTTAAAACAGCTGCTCGCCAATCACCATTTGTAGCTAAAAATGCCCCAATCGGTCCTGGTAACGTCCATGGTGCCGTCACTGTCACTGCTGACACCAAACCTAATTTTGTCGCAAACCATGCAACGATGGCTAAAATCATCGGAGCGCCAATAAATGGAATCATTAATGTTGGATTTAAGACAATTGGTACCCCGAAAATAACTGGTTCATTAATGTTAAAAATAGCTGGGGCAATAATTGCTTTTCCTAATTTTGATCCATATTCAGATTTTGCACGAAAAGCTAGCAAAATAGCTAAGCCAATTGTTGCCCCTGAACCACCAATCCAAACAAACCATTGATAGAACGGTTCTGCGCCAATCGTTGGTAGTGCGTCTCCACTCGCTAAAGCAGACGAATTTTGTTCTAATAATTGCAGCCATAAAGGACGAGCAATTGAACCGACAATCGATACCCCGTGAATACCAAAGAACCAGAAAAATGTTGTCAAGAAAATTAAGAGTAAGACAGATGGTAACGTATCGGCTGCACTCACTAATGGACTAATCACTTTTCCAACAAAGGAATGCCAATCAAATCCTAAATAATACGTAATCGAACCAATCAATAACATCACAATTAATGTTGGTGTCAATGATTCAAACGAGCGAGCAACGGCTGGTGGCACTTGTTCAGGCATGGTAATTTTGAATTTCGATTTATCGGTAAAACGATAGACTTCGACAGCAATGATGGAAGTGACAATTCCAACAAACATACCGCCACCACCTAGATTTGCCATTGGTAACACAAAACCACTCACCCCTGCAAGCTCGACTGCTTCTTCAGGAATCGCAACTGGTACTAATGTTAACAGAAAAGAAATTGCTGCTAAAATCCCACCTGAAACTTGATCTAGTCCATAACTTTTAGCTAAACTAGCACCTATTCCAAAGGTTGCATACAATGCCATAATGTACATCGTCATGCGATAAGGCAACAAAATTGTTCCAGCATTTTCTTGTAAGAATTGCGTAACTCCCCAACTTGCTGGCAATGGCGGAAAGGCAATAATTAAAAAGAATGACCCCACAATAATTAAAGGTAATGCTGCAATAATTCCATCTCGAATCGCTCGTAAGTGTCGTTGGTTGGCGATTGTTGCCATCGGACCAGCTAAATACTTTTCGACCCATTGTGTAAACTTATCTAACATTTTTTTCCCTCTTTTCTTTTAATCGTTAAAATATAAATCCTTGCATCAACCAGACATAAGCGACAATTGTAAAGACGATTGTCGTTAGTCCCCATGCAATGAAAAAACGTTGGTTGTATCCTTGCTTTGTTTCAATACAATAATGACTATACACTAATGAAAAAGCGAAACTAACAGGTAAAACAAGTATCGTTGCCATTCGAAAGCTCATTCCTACTAGCGTCAAAACATAAGGAATAACGATGCCACCTATCACTAACGAAAATAAAACAAAAAAACTACTTTTAATAGATAATTTGGGTATACGTAATGCTTCATCTGATTTCATTTTCCTCCTCCTTTCAAATTATTTACACGTCAAGTATAGCGCTTACAAAATTTAATTTCAACATTTATATGAAAATACCTGAAATTAAATTTCGTAAAAGGAAATTTAAACCCTTATAAAGATTGTTAAATTGAAATTTTTTTCCTTGAATAGTACAATCAATAAAAACTACAAGTTATTTCATATTGATAAACAAAAACAGAATTGATTCTTTTTTATGGTGACAGTTATAATAGAGTAACAAACACTAAAACGAATCTATTTCTTACCTATAATGACTTACTGTTTCTCCACGAACCAATCACTTAATCCTTTATCTATCAATGTATCTTCTATAATGTGTATTCTTCCATCCTATTTAGAAAATAGGGCCCATGATTCAGAAATGAGGGAAAAAAATGCAAAAAAATCGTCCAATCCACCATCGTATCGAATTAATTTTAGATGATTTAAGCAAATCTGAGAGAAAGATTGCCATACTTGTTTTGGAACAAGCAGAATTGGTTTTATCGATGACTGTCAACGAGCTAGCAAATGCTTCTAATACTAGTCCTGCATCAGTTATTCGTTTCTGTAAATCCATTGGTATTGCAAGTTTCACTGATTTAAAGGTTAAATTATCGGCAGAATCCGTCCACCGAGAATTGCCTCCGACGACAGATATTTCAAGCAACACAAGTATTCCTGAAATCAAGCAACGCTTGCTTTCCAATGCTTACCAAGCTATGGATGAAACATTACAATTACTGAATGAAAGTCTTGTCCATCAAGCAACAAATCAAATCAAAGAAGCGTCCATCGTCTATATCTTTGGTATTGGCTCTTCTTTCCTAGTTGCTGAAAATTTTATTCAAAAATGGACGCGTATTGGAAAAACAGTACTATGTTTTTCAGATGTACACATCTTCATTACCAGTCTAAGCTCGGCCCCTGCAGATGCCTTATTCATTGGAATTTCTAATTCTGGAGAAACCAAAGAAATCATTTCTCTAATGCAAATTGCTAAAGAGCATGGTTTAAAAACACTGAGTTTTACTCAATTCGGTAACAACACATTAAGTAAACTTGCTGACTTTTCTATACAAACTGTTCATTCAAATGAGGCAAAATTACGAAGTGCCGCTACCAGTTCATTAATGGCACAATTCATTACTCTTGATTTATTATTTTACGCATATATTTTAGAAGGGTATGACGATAACATTGCACGTATTCAGCAATCTCGCCAAGATTTAGATATTTACAAACAAAAACGCACAAAAAAATAACCAGTTAAAAGTTAAACGAACATGAATATAT
>NZ_MAEL01000045.1 GCF_009933335.1 Candidatus Enterococcus willemsii
TGAAGATAGCAGAAAATAAGGAAAAAAGCGAATTTACTTAATAGAAATTTAAAAAAATAACCGAAAAATACGCTTGTTCAGATTTTTTTATGCAAAAAATAGAAGAATATGGTAAAATTGTTTGAAAGTCAAAGTATATTTGGCTTGAAAAATGTATCGAATCCCTTGAAAATTACATGTAAAATGAAAAAAACACAAAAATAGGGTTGCATTTTTTTTGATTTTAAATTATAGTTTGATAGTCAAAAGATTTGATAATCAAACTATTCGGATGGTGGAACAATGAAACCCAACTTTGAAAGAATTAATAACTTATTGGTAGATGTCTTTAATGACATTTTAGTTATCGAGGAATCAGAACTAAAAAAATCGCAATTTAATGATCTTTCGATTACTGAAATGCATACGATTGAAGCAATCGGTATGTATAAAAAAAAGACAACTTCTGAGGTTGCAAAAGAACTTTCGATTACAGTTGGTACATTAACCATTGCAATCAATCGTTTAGTGAAAAAAGGATACGTCGAACGAATTCGTAGTGAAGACGATCGTCGTGTAGTCAAATTAGGTTTGACAAAAAAAGGAAAGTTACTTTTTCGTGTTCATCAACATTTTCACAGTCAAATGATTCGGGAAATTTTGAAGAATATGGAAGATGATGAGCAGACAGCGTTACTTAAAGCGTTGGATAATCTTCATTATTTCTTACAAGAATATAAGTGAGCGTATAAGTATGACAAATTTTGGACAAATTACAGCAACTGCGAGTTACGTCCCTGAAAAAGTAGTATCCAATGATCAATTAGCAGAAATTATGGATACTAGTGATGAATGGATTTATTCTCGTACAGGAATCAAAACCAGACATATTGCAACAGATGAAAATACTTCGGATTTGTGTATTAAAGTGGCCAATCAATTACTTGAGAAAAGCCACACATCTCCAGAAGAAATAGATTTCATTATTGTCGCAACAATGTCCCCAGACTATAACTCACCTTCTGTTGCTTGTATGGTACAAGGAGCCGTTGGAGCAAGTCGTGCATTTGCTTTCGACTTAAGTGCAGCCTGTGCAGGTTTTGTTTATGCGTTATCTATGGGCGAAAAAATTATTCGTACAGGAGCTAAGAAAGGCTTAATCATCGGAGGCGAGGTTCTTTCTAAAGTATTAGATTGGGAAGACCGAACAACAGCTGTCTTGTTTGGAGATGGTGCAGGTGGCGTATTGTTAGAAGCAAGCGACCAACCACATATCTTGAAAGAAAGCTTGCGTGCTGACGGAACAAGAGGTATGTCATTGACTTCTGGTTATAAGGAGAATAAAAATCCTTATGGTCATTCGACAACTGGACAAACAACTTGTTTAACAATGGCTGGTAGAGATATCTTTGACTTTGCGACAAGAGATGTTGCCGCCGCAATTGCTGAACTAATTGAAGGCGAGACAATTGACTACTTTCTACTACATCAAGCAAATTCTCGTATTTTAGATAAAATTGCGAGAAAAGTTAAAGCACCTCGCGAAAAATTTTTACAAAACATGGATAAATATGGCAATACATCTGGTGCAACAATTCCTATCTTATTGGATGAATCCGTTGCAGATGGTACTTTAACATTAGGAAACAATCAAAAAGTGATACTTTCAGGTTTTGGTGGCGGATTGACATGGGGTTCCATGATCATCACCTTATAATCTGTAGTTATATAAAATTAAAAAACATTATTGGAGGAATATAAACATGGTATTCGAAAAAATTCAAGAAATCGTAGCAGAAGAATTAGGTAAAGAGAAAGATGAAATTCAATTAACAACAAACATTCAAGAAGATTTAGAAGCAGATAGCTTAGACTTATTCCAAATCATCAATGAAATTGAAGATGAATTTGATGTAAAAATCGAAGTAGAAGACGGTATCAAAACTGTTAGCGACTTAGTGAAATACGTAGAACAACAACAAGCTTAATTTTTGAGGCTGGGCCAAAAGCCTAGCCTTTCCTTATATAGGAAAGTTGATTAGATATTTCGAATACGTATCTCCAACGAAAACCAAATAAAAAATTAAGTGATTTATACAAACAAATGAAATCAATTCGTTGATTAAAAAGAGACATTTAGAGGAGATAAACATGAAAACAGCTTTTTTATTTAGCGGCCAAGGTGCGCAATATGTTGGCATGGGACAAGAATTATACGAACAAGAAGCGATTGTTCGTGATACATTTGCGCAAGCAAGTAAAGTTCTAGGCTATGACATGGCAGAATTATGTTTTACTGAAAATGAAAAATTAGATCAAACTGAATATACGCAGCCAGCAATTTTAACAGTTAGTGTGGCTTTTTGGCGCTTATTAGAATCCAAAGGTTATCACGCAGATGCCGTTGCTGGATTGAGTCTAGGTGAATACACAGCCTTAGTTGCTAGTGGTGCGCTAGACTTTGAGGATGCTGTGGCACTCGTTGCTAAAAGAGGCGCGTTTATGGCAAATGCAGCACCTGCAGGAACAGGAAAAATGGTTGCAGTCATGAATACACCTGTTGAAACAATTGAAAAAGTTTGCGAAGAAGCAAGCTCATTGGGAATTGTTTCTCCAGCAAATTACAATACACCTCAACAAATTGTTATTGGAGGAGAAGTTTCAGCAGTTGACGATGCCGTGGAACGATTAAAAGAAGCAGGGGCAAAACGTATGATACCACTAAATGTGAGTGGACCATTCCATACAGCATTGCTAAAAACCGCAGCAGAAAACTTAAAAGAAGTACTAGAAACAGTGACCTTTAAAGAAATGAATGTACCGGTGATTAGCAATACAACGGCACAAGTAATGAACCAAACAGAAATAAAAGATTTATTAGAACGACAAGTTATGTCACCTGTTCGTTTCTATGAGAGTGTAGATACACTGAAAGAATTAGGCATTGAACGAATTGTTGAAATTGGACCTGGAAAAGTTCTTTCAGGATTCATTAAAAAAATTGACAAAACATTAGTTATGTCTCGCGTAGAAGACAGTAAGACGCTACAAGAGACTGAGGCAGTATTATCCTAGGAGGACAGTATGGAATTAAAAAATAAAACGGTTTTTGTTACTGGTAGTACGCGAGGGATTGGTTTAGAAATCGCAAAAGCTTTTGCAAAAGAAGGCGCAAATATTGTATTAAATGGGCGTAGTGAAATTTCAAAAGAATTAATTGCTGAAATTGAAAGTTATGGCGTGAAATGTATCGGTGTCTCTGGTGATATTTCTGACTTTGCGAATGCAGGTGAAATGATTAAAGCAACAGAAGATCAATTAGGACCAGTCAATGTACTTGTCAATAATGCTGGAATTACTAATGATAAATTATTATTACGCATGACAGAAACAGATTTTGAACAAGTGTTAAAAATCAACTTAACTGGCACATTTAATATGACACAACAAGTGATGAAAAAAATGTTGAAACAGCGTGAAGGCGTGATTATCAATTTATCAAGCGTTTCTGGTTTGATGGGGAATGCTGGCCAAGCCAATTATGCAGCAAGTAAAGCAGGTGTGGTTGGTTTTACTAAATCGGTTGCTAGAGAAGTGGCTCCAAGAGGGATTACCTGCAATGCAATTGCCCCTGGCTTTATTCAAACAGATATGACAGAAGTCTTATCAGATAAGGTAAAAGAACAAGTAACACAAAGTATTCCATTGCAACGTTTTGGCAATGTAGAAGATGTTGCGCAAACGGCTATTTTCTTAGCAAAAAGCCCATATATCACTGGTCAAGTAATTAATGTTGACGGTGGTTTGGTCATGCACGGTTAAGAGAGGAGAAAAAATTATGAATCGAGTAGTAGTCACAGGATACGGTGTGGTTTCTCCAATTGGGAACGACCCGGAAACATTTTTATCTAGTTTAAAAGAAGGAACCAACGGAATTGGTCCAATCACTAAATTTGACGCAGAAGCAACAGGAATCTCAGTTGCAGGAGAGGTCAAAGATTTTCCATTAGAAAAATATTTCGTTAAAAAAGATACGAAGCGGATGGATGAGTTTTCATTGTATGGAATTCATGCAGCGTTAGATGCGATTGAAATGGCAAAATTAGATACAAATGCGATTGATGCTGATCGTTTTGGTGTAATGGTTGGTTCAGGTATTGGTGGTTTACCAACTATTCAAGATCAAGTAACACGCATGAATGAGAAAGGTCCAAAACGTGTATCACCAATGTTCGTGCCAATGTCTATCGTCAACATGGTTGCAGGAAATATTGCATTACGTGTCGGCGCAAAAGGAATCTGTACAACAACAGTGACTGCCTGTGCTTCTGGTACACATTCAGTAGGTGAAGCGTTCCGTAACATTAAGCATGGTTATGCAGATGTTATGTTAGCTGGTGGGGCAGAAGCAACAATTTGTGAAATTGGTATTGCTGGTTTTGCTTCATTAACAGCTTTAACGACAGAAGCTGATCCTGATAAAGCATCAACACCATTTGACAAAAACCGCAGTGGCTTTGTTATGGGTGAAGGAGCGGGTGTTCTATTGTTAGAATCATTGGATCATGCATTAGCTCGCGGTGCCAATATTCTTGGTGAAGTAGTTGGTTATGGCGCAAATTGTGATGCTTACCATATGACAGCACCAAATCCTGATGGTTCAGGTGCAGGTAAAGCAATGAAATTAGCAATGACTGAAGCAGATATTCAACCGACAGAAGTTGGCTACATCAATGCGCATGGGACAAGTACACCAGCCAATGATGTGTCAGAAGCGACAGCAATTCGTTATGGTTTAGGAGATAGTTACAAAGAAACTTATGTAAGTAGTACAAAATCAATGACAGGTCACTTATTAGGTGCTGCCGGTGGAGTTGAAGCAGTTGCTACCTTATTAGCGTTGCAACACCAATTTATTCCACCAAATATTAATGTAACAGAGCAAGATCCAGATATTGACTTAAACGTTGTGATAAACGAGAGCAAACCAGCCGAATTAACTTATGCTATGAGTAATTCACTAGGTTTTGGTGGACACAATGCAGTTATTTTAATGAAACGTTGGGAGGCATAAGAATGGACTTGAATGAAATAAAAGATTTACTTACTCTTTTTGATCAATCCACTCTAACTGAATTTAATCTAAAAGATGGTAGTTTCGAATTATATTTAAATAAAAATAGCATGTCACGTGCACAAACAACACAGGTAGAAACAGTTGCACAACCACAACCAGTAGCTGCAGCACCTGTTGCACAAACAGTACAGCCAGCTCCAGTAGTTGAAACGACAGAACAAAAACCGGTTGTAGCTGGAACAGAAATTGTTTCGCCATTAGTTGGGGTGGCTTATTTAAAACCAAGCCCAGATAAACCAACATTCAAGCAAGTTGGTGACCATGTGGCAAAAGGAGACGTTGTTTGTATCGTTGAAGCGATGAAAGTCATGAACGAAATTACAAGTGATGTTTCAGGAGAAATTGTTGAAGTTTTAGTAGAAAATGAACAAGTGGTTGAATTTAACCAACCATTGTTTATTGTGAAAGAAGGGTAAATATGTCTGTAATGAATATTCAAGAAATTAAAGAGATTATTCCTCATCGTTATCCGATGTTATTGATTGATCGTGTGGAAGAATTAGTTGATGGTGAACGAGTTGTTGCTAAGAAAAATGTGACAATTAATGAACCATTCTTCCAAGGACATTTTCCACATGAACCTGTAATGCCAGGTGTATTGATTGTTGAAGCGATGGCACAAGCAGGTGCAGTTGCACTATTATCGTTAGAACAATTCCGTGGCAAAACAGCTTACTTTGGTGGCATTGATAAAGCCAAATTCCGTAAAAAAGTAACACCAGGTGATACACTGATTTTAGAAGTAGAAATTATTAAAGTTAAAGCAAATGCTGGTATTGGTAAAGGTATTGCAAAAGTGGACGGCAAAAAAGTAGCCGAAGCTGAATTAACCTTCATGATTGGATAGGTGACATATGTTTTCAAAGATATTAATTGCAAACCGTGGAGAGATTGCGGTGAGAATCATTCGCGCATGTCGCGAATTGGGTGTCCGTACAGTAGCAGTTTATTCTGAAGCTGATAGAAATGCCCTACACACTGAATTAGCAGACGAAGCAATTTGTATCGGACCTGCTAAAGCAACAGATTCATATTTAAATGTACAACAAATTTTAAGTGCAGCTATCGTCACGAAAGCTGAAGCAATTCACCCTGGATTCGGTTTCTTATCCGAAAATAGCCGATTTGCTTCAATGTGCGAAGAATGCAATATTACGTTTATTGGACCTAAAAGTAAAACGATTGATGATATGGGGAACAAAATCAATGCGCGTAAATTAATGATTGATGCGAAAGTACCGGTCATTCCTGGAAGCGAAGGCGCAGTTGCGGATGTTGAAGAAGCATTAACAATTGCAGATGAAATTGGTTATCCAGTGATGCTAAAAGCTGCTGCTGGTGGTGGAGGAAAAGGAATTCGTAAAGTATTGACAAAAGACGAATTACCACAACATTTTTCTTCTGCCCAACAAGAAGCAAAAGCTGCTTTTGGTAACGATGATATGTATATTGAGAAAATTGTTTATCCTGCGCGTCATATCGAAGTCCAAATTTTAGGTGACAGTTTTGGAAATGTCATTCATTTAGGTGAACGTGACTGCTCTTTACAAAGAAATAACCAAAAAGTGCTAGAAGAATCACCTTCTGTCGTTATTTCTGAAGATAAACGTCAAGAAATTGGCATGGCGGCTGTCCGTGCAGCCAAAGCAGTTAATTATGAAAATGCTGGAACAATTGAGTTCTTGATGGATGAATCTGGTGCCTTTTATTTCATGGAAATGAATACTCGTATTCAAGTAGAACATCCCATTACAGAAATGGTAACCGGTGTTGATTTAGTGAAGAAACAACTAGAGATTGCTAGTGGTGAACCATTAGGTCTAAAACAAGAAGAGATTAAAATGACTGGACATGCAATTGAATGCCGAATTAATGCTGAAAACCCAGCCTTTAATTTTGCACCATCGCCAGGTACAATTAGTAATTTATTGTTGCCAGCTGGTGGCATGGGGATTCGTGTTGATAGTGCGATGTATTCAGGCTACACAATCCCACCTTACTATGATTCAATGATTGCAAAAGTCATTGTACACGGCAACACTCGTTTTGATGCATTGATGAAAATGCAACGTGCACTAAGTGAGCTAGTTACAGATGGTGTGGTTACAAATGCTGAATTCCAATTAGATTTAATCAGTCATCCTAATGTTATTGCGGGGGATTACAGCACGGCCTTTTTACAAGAAGAATTTTTACCAAATTGGACGCCTGAAGTTTAGGAGGGGAAAACATGGCATTATTCAAAAAGAAAAAGGATTATATTCGAATTAATCCAAATCGTCCAACAACGCCAACGAATGAACCTTCTGTCCCGGACAATATGTGGGCAAAATGTCCAAGTTGCAAGCATACACTTTATACAAAAGAAATTGGGGCAGAGAAAGTCTGCCCTAACTGTGGGTATAATTTCCGTATAACCGCTTGGGAACGAATTTCGTTGACTATTGATGAAAGAAGTTTTGAAGAATGGGATACAGATGTCGAAACAGAAGACCCATTGGATTTCCCAAAGTATAAAGAAAAGATTGAGCAAATGCGTGAAAAAACGCAACTACACGAAGCTGTTTTAACAGGAAAAGCAACTGTTCTAGGAGAATCGATTGCTTTAGGTATTATGGATTCACACTTTATTATGGGAAGTATGGGAACGGTTGTCGGTGAAAAAATCACGCGCTTGTTTGAAAAAGCGACCGAACAAGGCTTACCAGTTGTCTTATTTACTGCTTCTGGAGGGGCTAGAATGCAAGAAGGAATTTTTTCTTTAATGCAAATGGCTAAAATTTCTGCAGCAGTCAAACGACATAGTAATCAGGGCCTATTTTACCTAACTGTTTTAACAGATCCAACAACTGGTGGTGTAACAGCAAGCTTTGCGATGGAAGGCGATATTATTTTAGCCGAGCCACAAGCATTGATTGGTTTTGCAGGTCGACGTGTGATTGAACAGACCATCAAACAAGAACTACCAGATGATTTCCAAAAAGCAGAGTTTCTGCTAGAACATGGTTTTGTGGATCAAATTGTTCCACGAACTGAATTAAGAGAACGCATATATGACTTAGTACGTATGCATACGATGAAGGGGTGGCAAAATCATGAGTAGTGCACACGAGATTGTTCAACTAGCTCGCGCAAAAGAGCGTTTAACGGCTTTGGACTACTTTGAACGCCTCTTTGACGATTACCAAGAATTTCATGGAGATCGCCTGTTTGCAGATGATGAAGCTGTTGTTGGGGGAGTCGCTTTATTAGACGACAAGCCAGTAACAGTTATCGGTATTCAAAAAGGCCGTAACCTTCCAGAAAATTTAAAACGTAATTTTGGTTCACCGCATCCGGAAGGGTATCGTAAAGCGTTGCGACTAATGAAACAAGCAGAAAAATTTAAACGTCCAGTGATTACGTTTATCAATACAGCAGGAGCATTTTGTGGTATCGGTGCAGAGGAACGTGGAGAAGGCGAAGCGATTGCTCGTAACTTACTAGAAATGTCTGATTTAAAAGTACCGATTATTGCAATTGTGATTGGTGAAGGTGGTAGTGGTGGTGCATTAGCTTTAGGGCTTGGAGATGAAGTGTGGATGATGGAACATTCCATTTATGCTGTACTATCACCGGAAGGATTTGCTTCGATTCTATGGAAAGACGGAAGTCGTGCCAAAGAAGCGGCTGAATTGATGAAAATTACGGCCAAAGAATTAAAAGAATTGAACATTGTGGAACGTGTTATTCCAGAAACATTCCGTGGAGAAAAAATTGCAGAAGCTGCAATTATCAAACGCTTAAAAGATGACTTAATTCGTAAATTGAAAGAATTGTCAGCAAAAGATGTATCGGAATTGCTAGAAGCTCGTTACCAACGTTTTAGAAAATACTAAGCAACAAAAAAGCCTTGCACTATGAGTTATAATACTCAAGTACAAGGCTTTTTTTATTTCATTACATTGCCATCCAGTTTGGTTCTAACATATTACCGTCTAAATCTTGTACTTCTAAGCCAAACATTTGATCTTCTGGAATCCCCATATCTACAGAGTAAACCGTTCCGCCGCTTTCTTCTGCGAGTTTACCGAACTTTTTCACTTCATCAGCACTGCCTAAACTAAAAGCAATTAATGCAGCACTTTGTGTTTTTGTGTCAGCAATTGTCTTGTCTTTGATAAATAATTTGTAGAAGGAATGATCCAATAACATGATAAAAAAATTATCATCCCACACCATGCAACTAGTTCGTTCATCTGAAAAGTCATCATTCTTTTTAAATCCTAATTTTTCATAAAAAACAGTAGACGCAGCAACATCTTTAACTGGAAAGTTCACAAAAACCATGGTAGACATAATGATTCCTCCTTTTTTCTTTATTATCATTAAAAATAGCCATTCTGTCAAAGGGAAACGCTTTCTTTCCGGAGAGGGATTCTTAACTAGTTATAAAAATACAATTTATTAAATAAAATGCATATTTAGTCTTTTATTATAAATAAATTTGTGTTATTATGCATATATAATTAAAAAAACTATTAATTTTGTATAAATATTATAAAGGAGATTTCATTTATGAAAAAAGTATGGGGGTTAACAAGTATTATTGTTGGTATGATGGTTTTAGGTGCGTGTGGAAATAGTGGCACGAAGAATTCAGAGAGTTCTACAGAGGTATCCGCAAGCAATCAATTAGAAAAAATTAAACAAGAGGGTGTCCTAAAAGTAGGAACATCGGCTGATTTTGCACCCTTTGAATTTCATACAATGATTAATGGGAAAGATACAATTGTGGGAGCAGATATTGACATGGTTAATGCTTTAGCAGAAGAAATTGGCATTGATGAGGTCCAATTTGTCGATATGGAATTTAATGCTGTGTTAGCAGCGTTAGACCAAAAGCAAGTTGATATTGCCGTTTCTGGTATTTCAGCAACCGAAGAAAGAAAAAAATCGGTCGACTTTACCATGAATTATTTCTTGCCTGAACAAAAAGTCGTTGTGCATAAAGATAACTTAGACACATACAAAACCATAGATGATTTAGAAGGTAAAAAAGTTGGTGCCCAAAAAGGGTCTATTCAAGAATCGATTGTCACAGATCAATTACCAGATTCACAAATTGTTTCAATACCAAAAGTACCTAACTTGGTGATTGAAATCAAACAAGGAACAATTGATGCGCTTGTTTTAGAAAGTGCGGTTGCTGAATCTTATGTGGGACAAAACGATGACTTAGCGATTGCCGAAGTTGAATTAGTTACTTCTGAAGATGAAGCCTATGCAATTGCCTTGCCAAAAGGGAGTACTGAATTACAAGAAGCATTGAATGAAGGGTTACAAAAATTAATTGACGACGGAAAAATAGCTGAATTTGTCCAAAAAAATACCGATTTAGCAAATGAAAATGCAGCGAAATAAAAGGTGGGTTACTAATGGATTATTCTTTTCTACTTGATTATTACAACTATTTTATTTCGGGAACATTGGTCACATTAATCATTTCTATTGTGACGATTATCTTCGGAACAATTTTGGGATTGGTCTTTGCGTTGATGAAGATTTCGTCCATCCGACCATTTCGATGGCTAGCTAATATTTATATTGAAGTATTACGTGGTACACCGATGTTGGTACAGATATTAATTAGCATGGGGCTGTTACGCAATTTCTTTTCTTTGCCAGTCGTGGCAATTGGCGTGTTAGATATTGACTTTGGACGCTTGCTACCAGGAATTATCGCTTTGTCTTTAAATTCAGGTGCCTATGTGGCGGAAATTGTCCGCGGTGGTATTAATGCCGTAGATGCGGGACAGTTTGAAGCTTCAGGTGCGCTAGGTCTGAACAAATCACAAACGATGCGTTATATTATTTTACCGCAAGCATTACGGAACGTTTTACCACCATTAGGTAATGAGTTTATCGTCTTAATTAAAGATTCTTCTTTGTTATCGACAATCGGTATTTACGAATTAATGAATAGCGCACAAATCGTCACAACCTCTGCCTTTATTCCATTAAAACCATTGTATGTAGCCGCAGGGATTTATTTTATCTTAACCTTTTCGACGTCGCAGCTTTTGAAAGTATGGGAGAAAAAATTAGGCAAGGGATATCGCAGATAACTAGCAGAAATACATCTTTATTTTTCAGTAAAGGTGTATTTTTATTTTGAAAAAATATGATAAAATAAAGGAAAATAGGGGGAACATTATGGAAGAATTTAATTATTGCCGTCACTCAAAAGTTATTCAAACGCATCGGATTTTTCCATTTGATTTGAATCCATTTGGTTTTTTATTTGGTGGAAAGTTAATGACGTTAATTGATGATGCGGCATCAATCTCGGTGACGAGACATTGTCGTCGTGGGGCAGTCACAGCCTCACTTGATCAACTGAATTTTCTAAAACCATTGCATAGTAATCATTCGGTGTGCGTGGAGTCTTATATTTCTGGTGCACATCACAAGTCGATGGAAGTATTCGTAAAAGTCATCGGTGAAGATTTAGTCACAGGTGAGCGGTATTTAGCAGCGACTTGTTTTACAACGTTTGTTGCAGTTGCTTCTCATATGAATGAGGAAACAGAATTTACAGTACCTAAAGTTGTTCCTGAAACAGAAGAAGAACATTTAGTCTGTGGGGGTTACGAAAAACGCCGTGCACAAAGACTAGCAGAGCGTGCAGAATACAAAGAATTTACCAAGCAATTATCCATTGATTTACCATGGAAGTAAAAGAAGCATCGAGACGAGTAAGCTCATCTTGATGCTTCTTTTTGTAGGATTTTTTTTGCGTTGATTATTTGCTTTTCGACTTGTTCAAATCCTGTTCCTCCAAGTGAATGGCGATTTTGAACAGCTGCTTTTGAGGTTAATTTCTCGTATAAATCAGAGGTGATGACAGGTGTAATTGCTTGGTATTCATCCAATGAAACATCTTGCAAATAAATGCCTCTCTGAATGCAAGAGAAGACGAGTTTACCTACAATTTCATGTGCTTCTCTAAAAGGGATTCCTTTGTTGGCTAAGTAATCAGCTAATTCAGTGGCATTTGAGAAATCTTTTTCGGTAGATTCAAGCATGTGTTGCTGATTGACTTGCATGGTTGCAATCATACCAGACATAATCGAAAGACTTTTGCTAACTGTTTCTACCGTATCAAACATGCCTTCTTTATCTTCTTGAAAGTCTTTATTGTAGGCCAAAGGTAAACCTTTCATCACCGTTAATAAACCAAATAAATCACCATAAACACGTCCGGTTTTGCCCCGAATTAATTCAGCCATATCTGGATTTTTTTTCTGAGGCATGATTGAGCTGCCAGTCGAAAAAGTATCTGAGAGTTGGACAAATTGAAATTCATGGCTACACCATAAAATAAGTTCTTCGCAAAAACGGGAAAGGTGCATCATCAAAATGGATGAGTTACTTAAAAATTCCAAGATGAAATCACGATCACTAACAGCATCTAAGCTGTTCGCATAAATTGAACTGAACCCTAATTCATTTGCAGAAAATTCTCGGTCAATAGGGAAGGTGGTACCAGCGAGTGCAGCTGCACCTAAAGGCGAGCAATCAATCCGTTGTAAATTTTCCGTTAGTCGTTGTTCATCACGAGTAAGCATTTGATAATAAGCCATCAAATGGTGCGCAAATGATATGGGTTGTGCGTGTTGTAAATGTGTATACCCAGGCATAATTGTTTCGATGTTTTCTGTAGCTTTTTCGACGAGAACTGTTCGTAATTCCCGTACCTTTTCGATAATTTCTAAGACATGCTCTTTTAAATAAAGATGCATATCGGTTGCAACTTGATCGTTACGTGAACGGCCGGTATGGAGTTTACCTGCCACCGGTCCAATTTCATCGTGTAAATACGATTCGATATTCAAATGAATATCTTCATTTTGGATGGTAAATTCCAACTCATTATTTGCTAGTTTTTGTTGAATCGTTTTTAAGCCTGTTATAATGGCTTCACCGTCTGATTGCGAAAGAATTTTTGTATGCATTAACATTTTGACATGGGCTAAACTGCCTTGGATGTCTTGTTTGGCTAATGCTTGATCAAAGGAGATTGATGCGCCAAACGCATCAATCCAATCTTCGTTTTTTCCATCGAAACGGCCACCCCAAAGTTTTTTCATGGCACGTCCTCCGTTAGTCTTTTTGTGCGGCTTGAATCTCTGCGTGAACTTTACTTGGAAGTCCCCACAATTTAATAAAGCCAACTGCTGCATCTTGGTCAAATGTATCCGCAGAAGTGTAAGTAGCTAGATTTTCATCATATAAACTATTTGCTGATTTCCGTCCTTCACAGATGATATTTCCTTTAAATAATTTCACACGAACAACACCATTTACATATTGTTGTGTGCTCTTTAAGAAAGCGATTAAGGCATCGGTTAATGGGTTGAACCATAAACCGTTATAAATAATTTGTGCTAATTGTTGTTCGATAATTGGTTTGAAATGCGCTAATTCTCGCACGAAAACCAAATCTTCTAACTCTTTATGAGCAGTCATTAATGTCATAGCTCCGGGGCATTCATAAACTTCTCTGGATTTAATCCCAACAAGTCGATTTTCAATATGGTCAATACGACCAATCCCATGATTGCCTGCTAGAGTATTTAATTCAGCAGTTAATGTGGAAAGATTCATTTCTTTGCCATCTAACGCAACAGGAACACCTTTAGCAAAAGTAATTTCGATGATGTCTGCTTGATCAGGAGTTTCTTCTAATTCTTTGGTTAAGGCATATGCTCCTTTTGGCGGAGTCGCCCATGGGTCTTCTAAAACGCCACATTCACATGCGCGTCCCCATAAGTTTTGATCAATTGAATAAGGGTTATCCAAATCAGCAGGAATAGGAACGCCTTTTTCTTTTGCATAGGCAATTTCTTCTTCACGAGACCATTTCCATTCACGAACTGGGGCAATGACTTTTAGGGCAGGGTCTAAAGCAGCGATAGCGACTTCAAACCGCACTTGGTCGTTTCCTTTCCCGGTACAGCCATGAGCAATAGTGGTGGCATTGGTTTCATGCGCTAATTCTACTAATTTTTTAGAAATTAATGGTCGAGACAGCGCAGAGACGAGTGGGTATGAGTTTTCATAGAACGTATTTCCTTGCAAAGCAATCAACGCAAAATCTTGTGCAAATTCTTCACGTGCATCAATGGCATAAGACTCACTAGCGCCGACATCCAATGCTTTTTGACGAATCGCCTCCGTGTCGCGACCTTCTCCCACATCTAAACAACAAGCAATTACATCGTATCCTTCGTCAACCAACCATTTTACTGAAACGGAGGTATCTAAACCTCCTGAATATGCTAAAATAACCTTTTCTTTCATATTTATGCAATCCCTCACTTTTAATTTTATGAAGTAATCTTATCAGAAAACAAAATATTAAGCAATGATAAAAGCATAAATATACATAAAATATTCTTAATAAGCTTAAATATACATATTGAGTATGAGCTGAAGCTAGAAGAAATAATAAAAATATGGTACAACTGAACAGAGGTGAAGGACATGATAAATGACGGATTATATTGGGCAGAACAGTTAAAAACAAGAAAAATTTCGTTTTCAGAATATGTACAAGAGTTAGAGCAACGAATCAATGACTACAATCCAACTCTGAATGCATTAGTAACATTTGAAAAGCAAGCTGCAATTGAACAATACGAACAAACAGAAGGTCTTGAGCAAACCCTCTTTGGTGGTTTACCGATTCCTTTAAAAATGCTTGGTCATTCAAAAAAAGGTTGGTTGTCAACATCAGGAAGTCGCTTATTTGAAACGCAACGGTCGCAATCAACTAGTCATTTTGTGCAGCGCATTGAACAAAATGGTTTGATTCCAATTGGGCAAACTGCAGCACCAGAATTTGGCTTTAAAAATGTGACAGATGCACAGATTTATGGTCATACGAGAAATCCTTGGAATGTGACTTGTTCATCAGGCGGTTCGAGTGGTGGGGCTGCAGCAGCAGTAGCTTCGGGAATGTTTCCAATTGCTACGGCAAGTGATGGTGGGGGTTCTATTCGTATACCCGCATCATTTAATGGCTTAATCGGCTTGAAACCTACACGTGGGACAATGCCAGTAGGGCCTTCTGGTTGGCGTGGTTGGCAAGGAGCGTCAATTTCATTTGCGCTGACTGTATCAATGCGTGACACGCAAACACTGTTTTATGCGATGCGAGGAACAGAAGCAGCTGCACCATATCAAGCACCTCAAGCAGAGTGGGGACATCAGCAAGCGAGTAATAAGAAACTCAAAATTGCTTTTTGTTCAACTTCTCCGGTAGGTAGTAACGTTTCTCAAGAGGCGGAACAAGCTGTAGCGGATGCCATTCAATTCCTGATTGCCCAAGGACATGAGGTTGTCGAAGTCCCTTATCCTGTTAATGGCGCAAGTTTGATTCGAAATTATTATCAAATGAATGGTGCCGAGACTGCTTCAATGTTTGACGAAATTTCAACGTTGTTGCAAAGAGAAGTGACAAAAGAAGATATGGAATTGATGACATGGGGCATTTATCAATATGGTAAAAAATTACCGGCAGCAAGTTATGTTCAATCTTTACAAGAATGGGATTTGGCAGCCTATCAAATGGAGCAGTTGTTTGAATCTTTTGACTTGTTTTTATCACCAGCGACAGCTCATACGGCACCTAACATTCAAACCGATTTACAAAGTGATACGATTCGTGAAAAATTATCACGGATGGAAGAATTATCAACGCAAGATGCTGCAGAGACGGTGTATGAGATGTTTGAAAAAAGTTTGACTTTATCGCCCTATACGCAATTAGCTAATTTAACTGGGCAACCAGCAATTAGTTTACCCACACATCTTACGAAAGAAGGGATGCCTTTAGGAATTCAATTTATGGCATCCAAAGGACGAGAAGATTTGTTGTTCCAAGTTGGATTTGCGTTTGAAAATCAACAACAATTTCATTTGCCAGAATTTTATTATAAGAAATAAGTAGAAACCTTTTATTTCTGTGTATTTTATTGTATAATCAACGGTTGAGGAGTACAGTGTCGTACTCCTTCATTTTTTGACTAAGAGGAGAAATTATGTTTTCAAATTACAAACCCACTTGGATGGTCGATGCGATTTATAAAGTGACTCCTGAACAATTGAAAAAGCATGGCATTAAAGCTGTTTTGACGGATTTAGATAACACGTTAATTGCGTGGAATAATCCTGACGGCACAGAAGAGTTGCGTGCTTGGTTAGAGATAATGAAAGAAGCGGACATTCCTGTCGTGGTGGTGTCGAATAATAATGCAGAACGCGTTGCTCGCGCTGTAGAAGTATTTGACTTAGCGTACGTTGCTCGTGCCTTGAAACCATTATCAAGAGGGATTAACAAGGCTTATCGTGAATTAAATGTAGATAAAAATGAAGTGGTGATGGTCGGCGATCAAATTATGACAGATATCCGTGCTGCCAATCGAGCTGGAATTAAAAGTATTTTGGTAAAGCCCGTTGTCAATACAGATAGCTGGAAAACGAAAATGAACCGCTTTTTAGAGAAAAAAATTATGAAAAAACTTTTAAAAAAACATCCTGAAATGAAATGGCAAGGTGAATTACAATGACAGAAGCAATTCAATGTATCGGTTGTGGTGTGACGATTCAGACCGAAGATAAAGATGCTTTAGGTTACACGCCTAAAGCTGCATTAGAGAAAGGCATTGAAACAGAAGAGGTTTATTGCCAACGCTGTTTTCGCTTGCGACACTACAACGATATTCAAGATGTTTCATTGACTGATGATGACTTTTTACGATTGCTCAATGGATTGGGGCAAGAAGAAGCGCTAATCGTGAATGTTGTGGATATTTTTGATTTTAACGGTTCGCTAATTCCTGGTTTGCATCGTTTTGTAGGTAATAATCCAGTGTTATTGGTAGGAAATAAAGTCGATATCTTACCAAAATCATTGAAAAAATCAAAATTAACTCAATGGATGCGTGAACGTGCACATGAAGCAGGTTTACGTCCAGTTGATATTTTACTAACAAGTGCAAAGAAATCAGGCGAAATGGAAGATTTACTAGCACTAATTGAGAAATATCGTGAAGGACGTGACGTCTATGTTGTAGGTGTAACCAATGTTGGAAAATCAACCTTGATTAACCAAATTATTCGTCATACTGCAGGCGTTCAAGAATTAATTACTACCTCTCGTTTCCCTGGAACAACGCTTGATAAAATTGAGATTCCATTAGAGGATGGTCATTATTTAATTGATACGCCAGGAATTATTCATCGTCATCAAATGGCACATTATCTTGGGAAAAAGGATTTAAAAATTATTGCACCGCAAAAAGAAATTAAACCTAAATCTTATCAATTAAATCCAGAACAAACACTATTTTTAGGTGGATTGGCGCGTTTTGACTTTATCCAAGGTGAGCGCAGTTCATTTATTGCTTATGTGTCGAATGATGTTGATATTCATCGTACCAAATTAGAAAAGGCAGATGCCTTTTATGAAAAACATGTAGGTGGATTATTGCAACCGCCACGTCCTAATGAAACGACAGAGTTTCCAGAATTTGTGCGTTTTGAATTTTCAATTAAAGAAAAAACAGATATTGTCTTTGCTGGACTTGGTTGGATTACTGTCACAAAACCAGGAGTTGTTGCTGGTTGGGCGCCAAAAGGTGTGGACGTTCTAAGAAGAAAAGCATTGATTTAGAAGGAGAAAAAAGATGGAATTAAGAGGCAAACAAAAACGTTTTTTACGTAGCGAAGCACATCATTTACAACCGATTTTTCAAATTGGTAAAGGTGGCGTCAACGAAGCGATGATTATTCAAATTGGTGAAGCGTTAGAAAAACGTGAATTGATTAAAGTATCATTACTACAAAATACTGATGAGGTAGCTGAAGATGTTGCTGAAGAATTAGAAGCAGCGCTAGGATGTCAAGTTGTTCAAATTATTGGACGTGTCTTAGTAGTCTTCAAGCCATCATCAAAAGAAAAATACCAAAAAGTGTCAACACAAGTTCGTTCAATCTAATCAAAGGAGGTTTTTGAGTTGCAAGGTGAATCATTTCGTGTACAAACACTGACTGAAATGGAGCCAGTTCTTACATCAAAGCGCAAACAAGTAGGAATTCTTGGAGGGACATTCAATCCTGTTCATATTGCGCATCTCATTACCGCCGATCAAGTAGGGAAAGCATTGGGATTAGAAAAGGTATTATTAATGCCGTCTAATCAGCCTCCCCATATTGACGAAAAAAAGACAATTGATGCTGTTCATCGTGTGAAGATGCTCGAGTTAGCTATCGAAGGCAATGAACAACTAGCGATTGAAACGATTGAGTTACAACGCGAAGGAAAAAGCTATACGTATGATACTATCAAATTGCTGATGGAAAAAAATCCAGATACTGATTATTTCTTTATTATCGGTGGAGACATGGTTGAATATTTACCTAAATGGTATAAAATTAACGAATTAATGCAGATGATTCAGTTTGTCGGCGTTCGTCGCCCGCATTATCCAGTAGAAACACCGTATCCGATTATCTGGATTGATGTACCTTTAATGGATGTTAGTTCAACAGATATTCGTAAAAAAATTACCCAAGGATGTTCTGTGAATTACCTCGTTCCATCAAATGTGGTACACTATATTCAAGAAAAGGGGCTGTACCTAAATGAATAATAGTGAGATTTACACAGAACTTGATCGGGAATTGCTTATCCAAAAAGTACAAATGCAAATGAGCGAAAAACGTTTTCGACATGTGTTAGGCGTAGAAGAAGCAGCGATTGCGTTAGCTGGGAAGTACGGTGCATCGATTGAAAAAGCAAGTATTGCAGCACTTGTCCATGATTACGCAAAAGAACGCCCAGATGAAGAATTCCAGCAAACTATTCGTAAAGAAGGTTTTGATTTGGATTTATTGCATTGGGGGAATGAGATTTGGCATGGTTTAGTCGGTGCCAATTTAGTTCAGCGTGAATTAGGCATTGATGACGAAGAAATTTTACAAGCGATGCGGGTGCATACAACAGGTGCAGCAGAAATGTCTTTGCTTGATAAAATTATTTATGTAGCCGATTATATCGAACCGGGTCGTAATTTTCCTGGTGTAGAACAAGCACGTGAACTTGCAATTGTTGATTTAGACGCAGCGGTTGCTTATGAAACAAAGCATACTTTGGCCTATCTTGTTGAAAAAGAAGTGCCGATTTATCCAAAAACACTAGAAACATATAATAAATGGGTTGCGAAAAAGTAACCATGGAGGGAATTATCATAGAAAGTAAACAAATTTTAGAAATCGCTGTTCGCGCAGCTGATTCAAAACATGCAGAAGATATTATTGCCTTAGATGTTCGTGAAATTTCATTATTAGCGGATTACTTTGTGATTTGTTCAGGAAATAGCGAACGTCAAATTAAAGCGATTGTAGAAGATATCATTGAACAAGAAGAAAAAGCACAAGTTGAAGTTAAACGGGTCGAAGGAAAAGATGGTGCAAAGTGGATTTTAATCGATTTAGGCGATGTCATTGTTCATGTCTTCAGTAATACAGAACGTGACTTTTACAATCTTGAAAAACTTTGGTCAGATGCACCATTAGCTGATATTAGCGAATGGATTGTTGAGTAATTATGTCTTATGAAACTTTTGCGTTCGTCTATGATGAAGTAATGGATACTAGTTTGTATCAACGCTGGTTAGATTTTTCATTACGACATTTAGATGAACGAAAACAAATTTTAGAATTAGCCTGTGGGACGGGTGCCTTGGCTGTTGAATTTGCTAAAAATGGTTTCGATGTGACGGCGCTTGACTTGTCAGAAGAAATGCTGATGATTGCTAGTGGACGTGCGGAAGAAGCTGAAGTCGCTATTCAATTTGTTGAAGGGGATATGCTTGATTTATCAGATGTGGGAACGTATGAAGCGATTACCTGTTTTTCAGATTCGATTTGTTATATGGAAAATGAAATGGATGTCCAACAAGTTTTTGATGGCGTATATCGAATATTAGAAGAAGATGGTGTCTTTATTTTTGATGTTCATTCAATCTATCAGATTGATGAAGTGTTTCCTTCATATAGTTATCATTACCAGACAGAAGAATTTGCTTTTTTATGGGATAGTTATGAGGGAGAAGAAGCACATAGTATTGAGCACTTCTTAACATTCTTTGTAGAAGATGAGAATGGGCATTTTATGCGTGAAGACGAGTTGCATCGAGAAAGAACCTATCCAATAGAGACGTACTTGTTATTGTTGGAAAATGCCGGCTTCTCACACGTAGAAGTCTGTGCAGATTTTATTGATAGTGAACCAAATGAAAAAAGCCGTCGTTGGTTTTTTGTCTGTCACAAGTAGACCGAGAACTTCTCTCGGTCTTTTTTGAATAGGAGGTCAGAAATGTTCATAGAGTATATTGCGCAAGCACCGAAAGAACACCAAAAATATTTAAAAAAAATGTATCAACTACTTAAAGAAGAATTACCTGAAGCAACAGAAAAATTTTCGTATGGCATGCCGACTTTTTACTGGAAAAAAAATGTTGTGCATTTTGCGGACAACACCAAACATTTAGGATTTTATCCCACACCAACTGTGATTACTGCGTTCAAAGAAAATTTGACAAAATATAAATTTTCCAAAGGAGCTGTGCAGTTCCCGTATTCAGAGCCTTTTGATGAAACGCTTATTCGTGAGATGGTTCGCTTTCGTAAAACTGAGTTGGAGGAGCTACAATGAAAGCTTGTGGAATTATTGTTGAATATAATCCCTTCCATAACGGGCACAAATATCATGTAGAGCAAGCTCGTAAGTTGTCAGGAGCAGAGGTTGTAGTTGCTGTGATGAGTGGAAATTTCTTACAACGAGGAGAACCTGCCATCATTGATAAATGGTTGCGGGCGCAAGAAGCTTTGCAAAATGGTGTAGATTTAGTCGTTGAATTGCCAATCCAATGGTCATTACAATCCGCAGATTACTTTGCGCGTGGAGGTATTTTATTGTTGCAAGCCTTGCAATGTGAAAGTTATTGTTTTGGGACCGATGCAGGTGATCACTTTGATTATCAAGCGTTCGGACAATTTGTAGTAGATAACCAAAACGTAATTAATGATTCTTTTCAACAATTAAGTGACCCGACGTTAACCTATGCACAAAAAATGACTGAAGTCTTTCGACAAATCTATCCTGAATTAGTTTTAACAGGTAATCAACCAAATCATATTCTAGGTTTGAGTTATGCGCAAGAAAATGCACATTATCCAAGACCAATGCGTGGCTTGCCACTGACTAGAATTGGTGCGGGTTATCATACAACAGAGTTAACGTCAACTATAGCCAGTGCGACGGCCATTCGTCAAGTGGTTTACCAAGAACGCTCGATTGCAGATGTCGTACCGAAACAAACAGCTCATGATTTAAGACAATATCATGTCTCTTGGGAAAACTATTGGGACTTTTTAAAATATCGGATTGTGACAAGTTCGATTGAAGATTTGCAGAAAATTTATCAAATGGTCGAAGGATTGGAATATCGTTTGAAAGCGTTCGTTCATCAAGCAACTAATTTTGCAGAATTTGTTCAATTGATAAAGACAAAGCGATATACGCAAACTCGTATTCAGCGTTTGTTATGCTATGTATTATTGAATTTAACGAAAGAGGAAGTTGAAAAGGCCTGGCAAACGAATTATTTACATGTGTTAGGATTTACTGAGAATGGGCAACAATATTTGAAAGAACAAAAAAAGAACTTTTCTTTACCGCTTGTGTCAAAAATTGGCAAAGTAGAGGAAGAAAAATATCCATTAGCTATTCGCAGCGATCAAGTCTACCAAATGGGTAAACCGCAAATTGTTGAACAAAATTTCGGGAAATTTCCAATTCGTCTGTCTTGATTGCAAGAAAATACTTCACAGAATGGCTTTGGCAAAGTATAATGGTAAAGGACAAATTTCGTCATTATTGATGAAAGAAAAAATAGAAAGCGAAGTGAGATTATGGGTCGTAAATGGGCAAATATCGTAGCAAAGAAAACTGCGAAAGATGCGAATAATAGTAAAATTTACGCAAAATTTGGGATTGAGATTTATGCAGCAGCGAAATCAGGTGATCCTGACCCTCACTCAAACCAAAAATTAAAATTTGTTATTGATCGTGCGAAAACATATAATGTACCAAAACATATCATTGATCGTGCGATTGAAAAAGCCAAAGGGTCTGGCGATGAGCAATTCTCTGAATTACGTTATGAAGGTTTTGGGCCAAATGGTTCAATGGTTATTGTTGACACATTAACCAATAACGTCAATCGTACAGCAGCGGATGTTCGTGCCGCTTTCGGTAAAAATGGTGGGAACATGGGTGTATCTGGTGCTGTTTCATACATGTTTGATAATACCGCTCTATTTGGTTTTGAAGGTACAGACGCTGATGAAATTTTAGAATATTTAATGGATAAAGACATTGATGTTCGTGATGTAGAAGAAGATGAAGGACAAATCATGGTACATGGTGAACCTGATGACTTCCATACGATTCAAGAAGCGTTAAAAGAAAAAGGCATTGAAAACTTCAATGTTGCTGAAATAGAAATGGTTCCTCAAAACGAAGTAGCGTTAACGGGTGATGATTTAGCGCAATTTGAAAAAATGATTGATGCCTTAGATGACTTAGAAGATGTCCAAAAAATCTTCCATAATGTGGATTTAGGCGAGTAAAAAAGAGCGTTTGCTCTTTTTTTTTGCTCTTTATGTTATTTATTGAAAAAAATCAATATCTTTATTATAATCTTTTTGTTATAAAGGAATGCAACCTGTTACGAGTAAATTTAATTGCACAAAAAAAGATTAAATTACTTGAAAAAATGTATAAACTAGCCGATAACTATTAGGAGAGTCTGTGAAGAAATGAATTTATAACTATAAGTTTCTATTCATAAGAAATCATTGGAGGTGAATGTATGCAGAAGCTTCGCAGAAAAATGAAACCACTCCTGCGTTTAGGAAGAAAAGAATCAATTTATTTTATGGTTTTTTGTCTATTCATTTTTGTGGTGTCTATTTCCCTGCTATTTGTTTATGAGAAGAAACGATTAAATAAAGAATATAATACAATTATTGAAGAAACATTAACTGAGAATCTGCATCATGATGTACAAGGGCTCAAGTTGTCGCTAGATAGTGTCAAAAAAGAGTTGATGGTTGCCATGAATATGTTTGAAGATAATCAATCGGATGAATTAAAAGCTTTTTTAGCGCATCAAAATCAGTTAAATCCATCGCGTCGTATTTTATACCAGAAGTTAGAAAAACAAACAGATATATTGCAAATTATTCCGGCTGGGACGAAAGCTGAACTAGCAAGATTAAGAGAAGGACAAATTGTTTTTAGTCACCCCATTTATAATGAAGCAACTAACGGACATGTTATTAATGTCGTGGCACCTTTGATGGATGACGGAAAAACTCACGGCTTCTTGTATTCACAAGTTGATTTATCTGCGTTATTGTCTAAGCATATGACAAATGATACATACAAAAATGTGCAAAGTAGTATCATTGATAATCAAGGTGTCATTTTATATACGTCAGAAAGCAAGGCAGCTAAAGAGACAGGAAACTTATACGAGGTCTTTCCTGATTTAGTCATTGGGAAAAAAGATAGGGAACAAATTCATGCAATGATTGATGATGAGAAAAAAGTAAGCAGTGTCATATTTAATAGAAAGAATACGTCTTATTTTGTTTCTGCTATGCCGATTACTATCAACGATTGGTATTTAGTTCTATCGGTACGCGGATCAGACGTGTTACTTCGTTCAGCAACAATTTTCAAAGAAATTGTTCGCATCAGTATTGTAGCAATTTTAATTACTTTATCGGTGGCGTGTATTGTTTTTTTACAGTTGTTGTTTAGTAATCGACGATTAGAAATCGAACAAATACGCAATAAACGTTATGCTTCACGTTTACAAGCGATGTTTAGCCAAAATAATGTCTTAAGCACGGCGATTGATATTAAAACAAGGCGAATTATTGATGTAAACGATGCGCTAACCAATTATTTTGGTTATCCACGGGAAGAAATGATTGGCAAAGAAATTTCCCACTTTAATTTAGTCGAACGAAAAGTTTTAGATGTGCAATTTGAAAAGATGAAAAAAAGCAGTACTGAATTTTTAGCAGTCCCTCATCGGCTGTCAGATGGATCAATTAAGCTGCTTGATGTATCTACTTCCGTAATCGATGATGGTGTCGAAAAGTTTCTTTATGTTATTTTATTTGATTCAACCGATAGGGAATGGTATCGTAGCGAGTTATTCAAAGAAAAAGAATTTTTACGTATCACATTAAATTCAATCGGTGATGGTGTTGTCACAACTGATAATCAGGGGCGAATTACAGGACTAAATAGTGTGGCTGAGAAATTAATAGGCTGGAGCACAGAAGAAGTAGAGAATCAGTATTTTACGGATATCGTTCACCTACAGAACGAAAACACAGGAGAAATAACGAGTAATCCTATTCAAAAAGTATTATCTACAGGCAAAACAATCGGTTTAGCTAATCACACGGAATTAATCAACCGGTACAGTGAGGTTATCCCGATTACAAACAGCTTTGCGCCAATTCAATCAGAGCGTGGCAAAACATTTGGTGTCGTGATGGTATTTCATGATATGCGTTTAGAAAAAGAACATCATAGACAAATTGAGTTTTTAAGCTATTATGATGAATTAACTGGATTATTTAATCGAAAATATATGGAAAATGCGATTGTAAAGCTAGCTAAAAAACAAGAATCTTTAGCCGTTATCATGATTGATGTAAATGGTCTAAAAATTAGTAATGATATTTTTGGGCATGAAACGGGCGACTTAGTTTTGAAAAAAGTAGCAACAATTCTTGAGGAAACATGTTCTTCACGCGATTTAATTGCTCGTTGGGGTGGCGATGAGTTTGTTATCTTGATGAAAGGAAAACTTTTGCAAGATGCTGAAAATTTAGTTAAACAATTGAAAGATATTACTGTGTTTATTGAAGGGAGCAATTTACCTTTAAGTTTGTCCTTCGGCTGTGCCTGCACCGATAGCCAAACATCTATTGCCATGGCATTACAAGATGCTGAAAAAAATATGTATCAACAAAAATTATTAAATGGTAAAAGCTATCGTAATGCGATTATTAGTACATTATTAGCAACGTTATACGAAAAAAGTAATGAGACAGAAGAGCATTCAAAACGACTAGAAGAGTATTGTTTGGCAATCGGTCAAAGATTACAGCTTTCATCAAAGGAACTGGATGAGTTATCACTACTTGCTTTGCTTCATGATATCGGTAAAGTAGGCATTGATGCTAATATCTTGAAAAAACCGTCTGCTTTAACTGATGAAGAATGGGTTGAAATGAAACGTCATCCAGAAGTAGGTTACCGGATTGCGCAAGAGACAGCTGATTTGGAAAGCGTAGCAGATTTAATTTTAGCACACCATGAACGCTGGGACGGCAAAGGATATCCTCACCAACTAAAAGGAGAAGAAATTCCATTAGCTTGTCGTATTTTATCAGTGGTTGACTCTTTTGATGCGATGACAAATGATCGTGTATATCGTCAAGCGATGACTACTGAAGAAGCAGTCGCTGAAATTAAGCGTTCTTCAGGAACTCAGTTTGATCCGAAGATTGTTGAACACTTCATACACGTGTTAGAGGAGCGCAAAGAGTAAAGGAGAAATCATTGATTTCTCCTTTACTCTTTTGGTGGATTTTGTGCTGCGTAATAGTCTCTAATAGAAAATCCATGAGGCAATGGCGATAAATCAGGATAACCAGACAGTGTTTTTTCTTTGTTTCGAGCAACCCATTCTGTGTATTTTTCTGGATGGTGTAAACGAATGTCTTCTGCCCAACGTCGGCTGTCATCAGCTAAACTCGGTGCTTTTTTATTGATAGGCTTCTCAATAGTTGATGTTTCTTTTTTGTCAGGAGATTGCACGTCAGGTTTGGTTGTCGGATGTTGCGCATGAAATACGGGTAGATTAGGTGGTATTTTCAAATGAACTCACTCCTCTGTCTATTTACTAATTGTATCGGATGTTTTAGTAAGAAGTTTAGTGGGAAGAAGCAAGTAAATGAAAGAAAAGTAACCGCTTTTTTCGTATTTCAGTAAATGTTTTTTTGGAATTATGGTATGATTAGGAAAACGAGTTAATTTTTAACTAACAGGGGGCTAAACAGTGGAAGAAAAAATTGTTTTACAACCCTTTGATCGAATTTTGAGTGGTTATGAGAAATTAACAGAAGTTGCTGTTTCTGTGGCTGATTGTTCACAACTGTGTCAAAAGTATCAATCATTTGGGGTTCAAGGGTATCGATTAGATAATTATCAAGGAACAAGTTACTTAAATCGTTATTTAAGTTGCTCAGTTGAGCGTGCACCAATGTTGATTTATCGCAATGATTATCTAATTCCATTGGTTTTTCGTTCTTCGCCTGAGTCTAAAAGACTATTTGATGAGCCAACTCGAATGGCTGGTTTTTTTCTTCTTTTAGAATGGTTATTAGCAAATAAACCAAAAAAGGCATTAATTACAAATCAATCAGAGCAAACAAGAAGCTATCAAGTTGTAGATAGTGCTTATGTGGCATTTCGTTTATCTGAAATTTTGGATGGGGCAGGCTTTCCTATTAGTCAATTTCAAACAGTAGAGGAATTCATGGCTTGGAATCGCCAATATCGATTAATTAACAATGGTCAAATCGGACGACATAGTAAAATTTTTGATCCAGAGAATCAAGAAAATGTAGTTGAATTGCGTATGATATTAGAAATTATTCATTTAAAGTATCCTGAGACGACTTTTTTTATTTAATGAAAAAGACAAGTTGCAAAAGCTTGTCTTTTTTTGTTTCTTTTGTGTATGATAAGAAAGGCGTAGGAGGGGAAAAATGGAAGAGAAAGAACCAATTTATTTATTAAAAAGAGGAAAAAAAGGGTTGTTGCAACTGATTTTTAGTCGAATAGGGATTGCATTGGTATTTTTATTATTACAAGTACTATTATTAGTCGCTTTATTTGAATATGTATCCAATAATTATGTGCATGTGTTTTATGGGGGGGCCATTGTAGTTACAGTTTTTGGCTACATGTTTTTGCTGAATAGTCGCAGTGATAGTAGTGTCAAGTTAACTTGGATGGTGCTATTTACAGTGTTGCCGATTATCGGTATTTTTCTTTATTTTTATATGCAATTAGAAATTGGGCATCGTTTGGAAAAAAGGCGTTTGGTTCGTTTAAATGAAGAAAGTAGTCAGTTGATTGAAACAGAACCACAACTGATGGAAAAAATTCAAGAGGAAAAAGATTTGTTAGGTGTTGCAACGTTTGTAGGGGCAACTGGACCATACCCGGTGTATGAAAATACGAATCTGACGTATTATCCCACTGGTGAAGATAAATTTTTGGATTTGATGGAGGAACTGCGACGAGCAGAGTCCTTTATTTTTATGGAGTATTTCATTGTTGGTGAAGGAAAAATGTGGGGGTCAATTTTAGATATTCTCATCGAAAAGGCAAAAGAGGGCGTTGAAATACGTTTCTTATATGATGG
Source organism: Candidatus Enterococcus willemsii (assembly GCF_009933335.1). GTDB lineage: Bacteria > Bacillota > Bacilli > Lactobacillales > Enterococcaceae > Enterococcus_F > Enterococcus_F willemsii. Next base: position 27,757 of record NZ_MAEL01000045.1, read on the forward strand.
TTTTAATGAATTCTCATTGTTGCCACATAGTTATCCTAAAAAACTCGAGGCTTTGGGGATTAAATGCAAAATTTTTGCACCTATTCGTCCGTTTGTTTCAACGGTTTATAACTTCAGAGATCATCGAAAAATTTGTGTCATTGATGGCAAAGTCGCTTTTACTGGTGGAATTAATTTAGCTGATGAATATATCAATGAAATTGAACGTTTTGGTTACTGGAAAGACACAGCAATTAAGATAAAAGGACGAGCTGTCGATAGTTTTACATTAATGTTTTTACAAATGTGGGCATTGGATGATGGTGTGCTGGATGTAGAGAATTGGTTGAATAGACCACAAGAAGTCATCCAAGAAGCAGGTCATGTGATTCCATATGGTGATATTCCATTGGATGGCGATCGTGTCGGTGAATTTGTCTATTTGGATATTTTGAATAAGGCAACTGAATACGTACACATTATGACACCGTATTTGATTTTGGATGGTGAGATGGAAAGTGCGATTTATATGGCGGCCAAACGTGGGGTAGATGTAACCATTATCTTGCCGCATATTCCAGACAAGGCCTACGCCTTTGCATTGGCAAAAAGCCATTATCGCACATTAATTGAAGCAGGGGTTCATATCTATGAATTTACGCCTGGATTTGTTCATGCGAAAGTTTTTGTCAGTGATAATAGTAAAGCTACTGTTGGCACCGTAAATTTGGATTATCGTAGTTTTTATCACCACTTTGAATGTGGCATTTATATGGAAAAAGTAGCGGTTATTCCGACGATTGAAGAAGATTTCCAAAAAACACTTGCCCAATCACAACGCATCACCCTGGAAGACGTCAAAAATGAAAGTGTCTTAATGAAAATAATGGGCTGGACCTTAAAAGTGTTTGCACCACTTATGTAGAGAAAAGCTGACAAACATTTCAAACCTGTTTGTCAGCTTTTTTCTTTATTTGGTTGTATAGGTAGTTGAATCAGCTGTTGCTAATAAAGGACTAATTGTTTCGATAGCAATTAATGACAATTCATGCATAGCACGCGTAGCAATCGTATAAAGGACTAACTTGTCTTGTTCTGTTTGGAATGCTTGATTGATGTTCCACGCAACCACACGGTCAAATTCTAAACCTTTGGCTAAAAATGCTGGAATAATCATAATTGGACGTTTCATAAAGTCTTCTTCAGAAACGATTAATTGAATTTTTTCCTTTAAATCATTAGTTAATGAGGCATACAAAGTCTCACATTCATCTGTTGTTTTACAAATAATCGCTGTCCGCCAACGACGATTTTTTTCTTCGTCTTGTAACTCATTTGCTAACCATTGCATGGCTTTATCCGGTTGGGTTTGGATGATACGTGGTAGAGGACCACGGCGCGCTGTAGTTTTTACTTGGTCTTCTTGAGACAAGAATTGATTTGCAAAATTAGTGATTTCTTCTGTTGAGCGATAACTAGTCGTTAATTGGTAGCGTGCTACTGTTTCTGTTGGGAACAGTTGATCCAAGGAATGGACAATGGTTTCATTCCCAAATACTTTTTGGTTTAAATCACCACACAAAGTCATTCCGGCTTTGGGATAAAGCTCTCGTAATAAGGCGACTTGTGCGGGTGGAAAATCTTGCATTTCATCAACGAAGATAAAACGTGCTTTTTGTTCAATGCTCATTGGATATAAACCACGTACTAGTAACGTATATAGCAAGGCATCTTCTTGTGATAATTGACGAGTTCGTAATGATTGACGAGTTTGCTGAATAGATTGTAACCACTCATCTTCTGAAATTTCAGCTGCTTTCAGCAAATCGCCGGTTGTTTGTTTTAAGAAATGCAAATACTGTTTTGGAAAATGAATAAATTGAAACTGATTGACGCCACGGGTCATTGCCCGGAATTTCTTACGCACGATTTGTCGGCGAACTTTGTTGAATAAGCGACGTTCGTTCTCCTCAGAATCTTCTAAATTAGGGTCATTTTCGAAGATTTCTTGGACTTTTTCACGTGTTGCTTCTTTGACCCATGATTTTTTGGCTTCCTCTTTTTCAAGACCGCCAATTTTTTTCAAAATTTTAGTTTGTAGTAACTGTGTCCGTTGATATAACGGCAATTGTGGATTTGTTTCTTGATACCATTGACGAATTTGTTGTTTGGTAATATATGTGTCACCTTTTACTTTGAGGTCACGGAAAAGGGGACCAAAGTTTGTAATTGATTGAAGATAATTCGGAATTTGTTGCACTAAAGCGAGACCGTTTTTTAGTTTTTCCACTCGATCGTTTGCACCTGTTAAGAAGTTTTCTTCTTGTTGTTCTTCTTTTATGATTTCATAATTTGGTAATAAATTTTGTAAGAATGATCGGAAAGTCCGTGTAGGCACTTCACTTTCACCTAAAGAAGGTAACACCATGGCGATATAGTCTGAAAATAGATGGTTCGGTGAAAATAACAACACTTGTTGGTCATCAAGCCATTTGCGATTACGATATAATAGAAAAGCAATTCGCTGCAAGAGTGCAGAAGTTTTGCCACTACCAGCAATTCCTTCAATTAACATTACCTTACTGGTTGTATCGCGAATGATTTGGTTTTGTGCTTTTTGAATCGTTGAAACGATGTTCTTCATTTGTGAAGAAGAAGCTTCGTCTAAAATTTCCAATAAGAATTCGTCGTTAATCACTTCAGAAGTATCGACCATTGAAAGCAATTGACCATCACTAATTTTGAATTGACGTTTTAGTAGGAGTTCAACTTCAAATTCATCGGTATCTGTTTGATAAAAAGTCGGTCCTAACTCGCCTTCATAATAGAGATTAGCAATTGGTGCGCGCCAGTCAATGACAATCGTTTCTTCTTTGCTATCTCGTAAAGAGGAAATTCCTAGATACAGCGTTTCTTTTGGTTCATTTCCTTCTGTAAAATCAATTCGGGCAAAATAAGGATTGCCGGACATTGTTGTTAATGTTTTTAAACGTTTTTCTTGTGATTCTGCTGTTTGATAACGCAACATTAATTCTTGTTCGTGTTGTTGGTATTCTAGTACCGATTCATAAAAGGCTTCTTCCGACCCTGTGTTAATTCGTTTGTCTGAAATCTCCTTTAACTGTGATTGCAAGGTGTCTTGTAATGTGTCTTGTTGTTTCTTGATTAATTCTTGTTCATTTTGAATCACTTGAATGGTGGATTCAACATGTTGCTGTTCGAGTAAACGTTCTTCCATGCGGCAACCTCCTAAAAAATATAGCCCCAAAATTATAGCACATAACGAACTTAGATGGGGAATAAAAAATCTTTATTCCTACAATAGCGTGAGTTATGAATACACCAATTTTTCTGATATAAATTAGCATCGTTAAATTTCCTAAAATGTTTCACGGGTAGTTCCAAGTGATTATATGGATTTTATTATGCTAGATAAGCATTTTCGTTATTTCGTTAGTAGTTTTATTTTTGTTTCGTGAAACATTTAATGTGTCGTGGCAGTTGCGAATACTAAGCACCTAAGCAAGCTAGCTTAGTAATAAGCTTGATAAATAAGGGATTATCAGGTGGTATTAATTTTTACGTTATCCACAGATAATTAAAATACGCATAAAACAGTCTTTATTTTTTTGATAAACAAAACTTATCAATTATTTATACTCGTGATACTATTAGAAAAAATAACATTTTTTAGAAAGACTAAAAAAGGAGGATGGCTATGTTAAACTTCGTGCGACCATCATTACAATATAAACAACAAATTTTAGATTATCGTCAAATTTTTGAAGAAACGGTAGAATCAATGGATGGTTCATCTTTTTTAGCGCAAATGCCATCGGTAGAAGCGTGGCTAGCTGTGTTAGAAAAAATGCGCAAGGAGCAGCCTCCTGTTGAGTTGGCGCCTAGTGAAACGTGGCTAATTATTGATAAGGGGACTCTCGTGGGGATGTCCAATTTACGTTTTCGTTTGTGTAATGACTACTTGGAAGCGTTTGGTGGACATATTGGTTATTCCGTCCATCCGAATTATCGAAAACAAGGGTATGGCACACAGATATTAAGAGCGACTTTATTAGAAGCTAAAAAAAGAGGTATGACTGAACTTTTAGTGACTTGCAACGATAACAATATAGGGTCAGCTAAAATTATTGAAGCCAATCATGGGCAATTAGAAAAGAAAGTTTTGGATACGACGAATCAAGAAATTATTCGACGATATTGGATTACGTTATAAGTTTTTATTTCAAATGGTATTTTCAAGAGATTTATTTAAAAAAAATCAAATTTGTAAGATAATTCTGGACTATATCGGATATATATCCTATAGTAAATTAGACTATTGTCAAATAATGATAAATAAAATAGTAATGAATTTTTAGATAGGTGGATTTATTATATGTGTGGAATCGTGGGTTTTGTGACGAATAAATATACAATTGAAGAAAAAAAAGAACAAATACATCAAATGATGGATCGGATTGTGCATCGTGGGCCTGATAGTTCAGGTGAATTTGTCGATGATCACGTTGCCTTGGGATTCCGTCGTTTAAGTATTATCGATTTAAAAAGTGGCGATCAACCAATTTTTAATGAAGATCGTACGAAAGCAATTATTTTTAATGGAGAAATTTATAATTTCCAAGAATTACGTAAAGAATTAGAAGCCAAAGGGCATATTTTTACAACGAAAGCCGATACAGAAGTCATTTTACACGGATATGAAGAATATGGCACAGATGTTGTGAAAAAATTAAGAGGAATGTTTTCTTTTGCGATTTGGGATCGTGAAAAGCAAGAATTGTTTGGTGCGCGTGACCATTTTGGTATTAAACCTTATTATTACTATCATGGAAATGATACGTTTATGTTTGGTTCTGAAATTAAAAGTTTCTTAGATCATCCAGATTTCGTCAAAGAAGTGAATAAGAAAGCATTAAAACCATACATGACTTTCCAATATTCAGCAATTGATGAAACATTCTTTAAGAATGTGTATCGTATTCCAGAAGGGCATTACTTTTTTGTTCGCAATGGTGAGTTAGAAATGACTCAATATTGGGATGCAGATTTTTCAGAAGAAGAGATGACATTAGAACAAGCCATCGATTTAATTGATGATGCTGTGCAAGAATCAGTAGCTGCGCATTCCATTAGTGATGTGAAATTAGGAACCTTTTTATCAAGTGGTGTAGATTCAAGCTTTGTAACGTCTGTAAGTAAACCAAACTATACATTTTCAATTGGTTTTGGTGACAAGAGCTATAACGAGTCACATGAAGCGAAGAAATTAACTGAAAAATTAGGGTTACGCAATTTTTCTAAATTAGTAACTAGTGATGAAGCGTTTAATGCTTTTCCGAATATTCAATACCATTTAGATGAGCCTTCATCAAACCCATCTTGCGTGCCTTTGTATTTCTTAGCGAAACTTGCGCGTGAACAAGTAACGGTTGTGCTTTCAGGTGAGGGTGCAGATGAATTATTCGCAGGTTATACAGATTATGGTTTTGCAACCAAATCAAGAACGGTTCGAGTGTTTGCTGAAAAATTAAAAAAATTACCCAAAAATACTCGTTATAGCTTGGCGCGTACAATTAAAAAAATGCCAACCTTTAAAGGTAGCTTACATCTGTATAAATCTTTAGCACCAGCAGAAGATTTCTTTATTGGGCAAGCATTTGTTTTTGAAGAAGATGAAGCTGATCAAATTTTACAGCCAGCTTATCAAAAGAGCGTGACAGTGAGAGAAATTGCGCAAGCGCAATATGATAAAGTACCGAATTTACCAGAAGTGAAAAAAATGCAATATTTAGATATTCACCAATGGATGCCTAAAGATATTTTATTAAAAGCCGATAAAATGACAATGGCGCATTCTTTAGAAGCTCGTACACCATTACTAGATATTCGAATGATGGAATTGGCAGAAAGAATTCCAGTGAAATATTTAATGAATGCTGAAAATACAAAATATGCCTTTCGAAAAGCAGCTAATCGTCATTTACCGGATGAATGGGCTGATCGTGAAAAATTAGGATTCCCAGTACCGATTAAAGATTGGTTACATGAAGAAAAGTTCTACAAAGAAGTTCGTAGTGTATTTGAGCTAGACTATGTACCGGAATTCTTTGACCAAGCAAAAATCCTTGAAATGCTGGATAAAAATTATACGCAAGAAATTGATGCTCGTCGTAAAATCTGGACAATCTATTCTTTCTTAGTGTGGTATAAAGTTTATTTTGTCGATGAAAAATAAACTAGCTGTTCCCTTGTATTTTTGATTTATGTTATACTGGTATCGTCTTGTTTTATTTGTCAAGAATGTATAAAGCAATCAATAAAAGGAAATAATTATCTAATTTGAGAATGAAAGAATGTGTTTTAACAGTGAATAAAAAAATGAACGAACAATTTCAACCCATTTTATTGGGTAGCGACATCAATGTTTATGGTATGGCACGTTCCTTTTACGAAGAATATGGGATTGTGTCTGAAGCTCACAGTGCGGCATTCCTTTCAGCAACAAAATACAGTAAAATTGTGAATGTTCATGCCCACCAAGGGTTTAATGAGTCTGAAGGTTTTATTGCTGTGATGCGTCAGCTGATGAAAGAATACGAAAACGATACTCGAAAGTTGTTATTAGTTCCTTGTGGCGATGTCTACACAGAATTAGTGACACATCATAAAGAAGAACTTTCAGAACGCTTTATCTGTCCAACAGTAAATGCTGAAATTCAAGAATTGTTATCAAATAAAGTATCTTTTTACGAAACGTGTGAAAAGTATGGCTTACCTTATCCTGAAACGCTAATTATTACGAAAGAGCTTTTCGAACAAAAGCGATCAATTACATTGCCATTTGCTTTTCCAGTAGCCTTGAAACCAGCTAATAGTGTAGAATACTTGGATGTTGAATTTGAAGGGCGTAAAAAAGCCTTTATTATTTCAGAACAACAAGAATTAGATGGCGTATTGGCTAAGATTTATGCTGCAGGCTATCGTTCAGAAATGATTTGTCAAAACTTTATTCCTGGTGATGATTCTCGGATGCGTGTATTAAATGCTTATGTTGATCAAAATCATCATGTGCGTATGATGTGTCTGGGACATCCATTACTTGAGGATCCAACACCGCAATCAGTGGGAAACTATGTTGCAATCATGCCAGATTACAATGAAAAAATTTGTAAACAAATTAAAGCGTTTCTTGAAGAAATTGAGTACACAGGATTTGCAAACTTTGATATGAAGTATGATGAACGTGATGGTGAATATAAATTATTTGAAATTAATTTACGCCAAGGTCGTAGCAGTTTCTTTGTGACATTAAGTGGGTACAATTTAGCAAAATACTTAGTAGAAGATTATATCCTAAATATCCCTTCAACAGAAACGATTTATGGTAAAGGGGATAAATTATGGATTGGCGTGCCTAAAAAAATTCTTCTGAAATATATTGCTGAAGGACCTGACAAAGAAGAGATGAAACGTTATCTTAAAACGAAACAATATGGATCAACTATTTATTATAATAAAGATATGAATGTTAAACGGTACCTATTAGTGCAACATATTTTCCGTGGGTACTATGGACGTTACAAAAAATACTTTAGAAAGAAATAGATGTGTATGAAAAACTTTTTTGCTATTTTAGGTGGGATGGGAACACTAGCGACTGAAGCTTTTGTTCAACTATTAAATGAACGCACACCCAATCATTCCGATCAAGATTATTTGAATTATTTGTTGATTAATCATGCGACAGTTCCCGATCGCACAGCGTTTATTTTGGGAAAATCAAATGAAAATCCTGCGACAAAACTCAAAGAAGATTTGATACAGTATACACCTCTTCAACCAAACTTTTTTGTGTTAACTTGTAACACAGCGCATCACTTTTATGATGAATTAACTAGTGTCACTTCTGTACCAATTCTTCATATGCCACGCTTGGCAGTCAAAGCTATCTTAGCAAAATTTGGGCGTGATGATCGACCAGTGCGTGTAGGAGTATTAGCGACTGAAGGGACTATTCAATCAAAAGTGTATGAAAAAGAGTTATTGGCACATCAAGAAATAGATGTGGTTATTCCACCAATGGAAATTCAAACACAAGTGACCAATCTTATTTATCGAGACATCAAAGAAAATAATTTTTTGAATGAAGAATTGTATTTTTCTATTCTTGAGAAAATGATAAAAGAACATGCGTGTGATGTTTTGTTATTAGGGTGTACCGAACTTTCATTGATGGAAGAAGTAACTAAACAAACGCTCTATCCAGTTGTCGATGCACAATCTGAATTAGTGGATGAAACGATTCGCTTGGCTTTGGAAGCAAGAGATTAATCACGAAAAGGACATTTTCATTATTGAACGTGTCCTTTTTTGTTTGTACAATATTTAGTTGCGCGCTATAATTTACTCAGGAGATGAGCAAAAATGGGCAAACTCAAAATCAAACGAGCCTATGAAGAAATGACACCTGAAGATGGCAAGCGAATTCTAGTGGATCGTGTGTGGCCTCGAGGGATAAAAAAAGAGACCTTACATTTAGATTTGTGGGCAAAAGACATCGCTCCAACTAAAGAATTACGCCAGCAATTTAATCATCAAGTCGAAAAATTTTCATGGTTTCAAACGAACTATCGCACAGAATTAGCTGCTAATTCTTCTGTAACTGCTTTTATTCAACAAATTAGTGAATGGTTACAAACAGAGAATGTTACATTGATTTATAGTGCGAAAGATACCCAACACAATCAAGCGGTGGTGTTAGCTCAATTTTTGAAAGAAGAACTAGCTATTTGCTAAATTGAAGAAAAGAGGAAATAATATGCCATTTGTTCATATTGAATTAATCGAAGGACGTAAACCCGAACAATTAGAAGCAATGATGAAAGAAGTAACAGAAGCTATCCACAAAACAAGTGGTGCACCGAAAGAAAATATCCACGTGATTATCAATGAATTGAAAAAAGGGACTTACGGAAATAACGGTGAATGGAAATAAATTAATTTCTTACTTGCAATTTTCTGTAAGAAGTGGTTAAATGATACCATAATTGATTGATGAGAAAGACAACTGCACTTGAGAGTCTTCGATAAGAGAGGAAAAGCTAGGCTGAAACTTTTCCAGAAGAAAACCAAGGAATGACCACTTTCGAAACTTTTGTTGAAGCAAAAGCGGTCGTACCGTTATCACGTTAGAGGAACACGTTTATTTTTCGTGTTTAAAATTAGGTGGAACCACGAATTTTCGTCCTAGTGTCACAATTGTGATGCTAGGACTTTTTTTATTGTAAGACATCTATACGATGGAACAGGAACTTACAATACGACTTTCTTATCAATCAATAATACGAACTAGGAGGAACTAAAATGATAAACATTACTTTTCCAGATGGCGCAGTCAAAGAATTTGCGGCTGGAATTACAACCAAAGAAATCGCTGAAAGTATCTCAAAAAGTTTAGCTAAAAAAGCCTTAGCAGGTAAATTGAATGGTGAATTAATCGATTTGGATCGAGCAATTGAAGAAGACGGAGCTATTGAAATCGTCACTCCTGATCATGAAGAAGCGTTGGCTTTATTGCGTCATTCTACTGCTCATTTGATGGCAAACGCAATGCGTCGCTTGTATCCAAGCATTCATTTTGGTGTAGGACCAGCAATTGATTCTGGATTCTACTATGATACTGATAATGGTGAACATCCAGTGACTGCTGAAGATTTACCAGCCATTGAAGCTGAAATGATGAAAATTGTGAAAGAAAATAATCCAATTACTCGTCGTGTATTAACGAAAGCAGAAGCGTTAGAATTATTTGCAGGCGATCCATATAAAGAAGAATTAATCAATGATCTACCAGAAGATGAAGTCATTACAGCTTATGAACAAGGTGATTTTGTTGATTTATGTCGTGGACCACACGTACCATCAACTGGTCGTATCCAAGTCTTCAAATTATTGTCAGTGGCAGGTGCTTATTGGCGCGGTAGCTCGGATAACCAAATGATGCAACGTGTCTACGGGACAGCTTTCTTTGACAAAAAAGATTTGAAAGAATTTATTCGTTTACGTGAAGAAGCAAAAGAACGTGACCACCGCAAGTTAGGGAAAGAATTAGACCTATTTATGCTATCTCCTGAGGTTGGCTCTGGTCTACCATTCTGGTTACCAAAAGGTGCTACTATCCGTCGTACAATTGAACGTTACATCGTGGATAAAGAAGTAAGTTTAGGCTATCAACACGTTTATACACCAATTATGGCAAACGTTGATTTGTATAAAACTTCTGGTCACTGGGATCATTACCATGAAGATATGTTCCCGCCAATGGACATGGGTGATGGCGAAATGTTAGTGTTACGTCCGATGAACTGTCCACATCACATGATGGTTTATAAAAATGACATTCACTCTTATCGTGAATTACCAATTCGAATTGCCGAACTAGGAATGATGCATCGTTATGAAAAATCAGGTGCGTTATCAGGATTGCAACGTGTACGTGAAATGACATTAAATGATGGTCACACATTCGTACGTCCAGATCAAATTAAAGAAGAATTTAAACGTACATTAGACTTAATGACATCTGTATATGCTGATTTTAACATTACAGATTATCGTTTCCGTCTAAGCTACCGCGATCCAAATAACACAGATAAATACTTTGACGATGATGAGATGTGGGAAAATGCGCAAATTATGTTGAAAGCTGCAATGGACGAATTAGAATTAGATTACTTCGAAGCTGAGGGTGAAGCAGCTTTCTATGGTCCAAAACTTGATGTGCAAGTTAAAACTGCGCTAGGAATGGAAGAAACATTGTCTACGATTCAATTGGACTTCTTATTGCCAGAACGTTTTGATTTAACTTATGTTGGCGAAGACGGCGAAAATAATCATCGTCCAGTTGTTATCCACCGAGGCATTGTCTCAACAATGGAACGTTTTGTCGCTTACTTGACCGAAGTATATAAAGGGGCATTCCCAACTTGGTTGGCACCAATTCAAGCAACAATTATTCCTGTTTCAGTTGAAGCACACAGTGACTATGCTTATAAAGTCAAAGAAATGCTACAAACAAAAGGTATTCGTGTGGAAGTTGATGACCGTAATGAAAAAATGGGCTACAAAATTCGTGCATCACAAACACAAAAAATTCCATACCAAATCGTTGTCGGTGACCAAGAAATGACAGACGGTACAGTAAATATTCGTCGTTATGGTAGCAAAGAAACAGCGGTAGAATTGCTAAATGAGTTTGTAGATGCCATTGTTGCAGAAGTAAATAATTTTAGTCGTTAATAAAAAAAGAATGTTCTCCGAAAGGAAGAGCATTCTTTTTTAGGCTTAACAGTAAAAATGACATCTATATTGTACATTTAGTTTGTTATAGTTTACAATTTAAGTGAGGTGGTTCGATGAAAAACTTAAAATTGCGTGCAGCACGAGCGGAAAAAGGTCTAACGCAATCAGAATTAGCTGAAAGGATTGGTGTCACCCGCCAGACAATTGGTGCGATTGAAAAAGGGGCATACAATCCAACTATTAAATTATGTATACGTATTTGCAAAGTATTAGGAAAAACATTGGATGACTTATTTTGGGAGGAAAGGTAGATATGAAACAGAATTTTGATGAAAGACAGCTATTGGTGAGACAAAAGGGCTACAAGTATGCTTTTATTATGGAAATGGTATTGATAGTTATTTTCTATACAGATACTTTATTTGCAACAAAAGAATATTTTACAATGTCGGCAATATTAGCGTTACTTCTTTTTTTACCCGTTATATTTGTCACAGGTTACATGGTTTTAAATGATGCATATTATCGAGTGGATGAGTTTAATAAATTAGGATTTAGTAGTTTATTCTTTTTAGGTCTAGGGTTGTTTCACTTATACATATTTTTGTCATCACAGAGTTATCAAAGAGTAATTGTTGATGGGCAAGTAACAAATAATATTGTCTCGGTGTTGTCAGCAATCATGTTCTTAAATATTGGTTTGTGCAGTAGTTACAAGTACTTACAAAATCGTAGAACTCGCAAACGAAAATAATAAAGGTGAAAGAAACGATAAGCGATTAAAAAGAGGAACATCAGAAGGGATGCTCCTCTTTTTTTCGCAGTTTTTTATTGATAACATTCGTTAAGCTAGTATCAATAATGGATAATAAATGTGGCATTTTTTCTTTTGGATAAGCAAAATTAGCTTCTGACCATTTACGAATCATTCCAAAACAACCTTGGAGATGATATTGTGCCAAATAATCTAAATCAGCAGAGACTTCAGTGGTATTTAAAAGAATACACCAACTCTTTAAACAAGCATTTTTAAACAGATTTGTTAAACGATCAAAGAAACTGTGCGTAATATGATTACTAAATAACATTTTACAAAATTGTTGGTTTTTCTCAACATAATCAAACAGAATTTGGTAATACATACTAAACTCGAGCGAGAAGTTTGTTTCAATTAATTCCGATAATTCATGGATAACCATATTTTCTACCTCGTCATATAACTCATAAATATCAACATAATGTGCATAAAACGTTGAGCGATGAACATCGGCAGTTGTGGTTAATTCTTTAATTGTAATCGTATGTAAATCTTTCTCACTGACGAGTTCTGCGAGACTGTTTTGTAGTGCTTTTTTTGTTTTCGTTATGCGTCTATCTTTTGTAGTCATCTTTCTCTCCTTAAATCGACAGTACATAGCAAAACTGTCGGTTGATTGAACATTGTAGTGATACCAAGGCCATATTACAATAAGAACATCAGGAAATCAATTGAAGGAAGTGGAAGAATTATATGAAAAAATGGGTGATTCGGATAATCAGTGTACTTGCTATTTTAATCATAGCGGTTGTCGGTGTGTTGTTTACACGTTTAAAAACAATTAGTTCAATTAAGCAAGTTGATGGTGATTTATACAGTGTCAATTATCAAAATGATTACAAATTGGATGACGTGTTAGCGCGTGGTGTAAGTAGCGTGAGTGAATTGGAAAAAGTGGTTTCTGATAAATTATTTTTTGGCTATCCGATTGAAACCAATGAAAATCTATTTGGTTGTAGTGCTTTTTCAGTCAAGACCCCAGAAGGCAAATGGCTAGTGGGTCGTAATTTCGATTACGCAAAAGCAGGTGCTTTATTGGTATATACTGAACCTAAAGATGCTTATAAATCCTATTCAATGGTGAATTTAGCTCATTTAGGTGTATCCGAAGAACAAGATACAATGCCTGAAACATTGATGGGAAAACTATCAATTTTGGCTGCCCCGTATGGTAGTGTTGACGGCATGAATGAAAAGGGATTGAGTGTTTCTGTATTAGAGCTACAGACAGAACCAACTGTACAAAAGACCGGGAAAACAGCTATTACGACAACTATTGCCGTTCGAATGCTACTGGATAAAGCAGCTACAACAGAGGAAGCTATTGAATTGTTAAGAAAATATGATATGCATTCATCAGCAGGTATGCCATATCACTTCTTAATTGCTGACAAAAGTGGTGATACGGTAGTCGTAGACTGGGCAGAACAAAAAATGAATGTGATTCATACATCGATGGCAACTAATTTTCAGTTATCACCAGGAAAAGATTTTGAGATAGGCATTGGTCATGATCGTTATGAGATATTGCAACAAAACTTAACAAATGAAGCAATGCTAACGGCAGAAGAGGCGATGAACTTACTTGAAGAAGTAAAGATTGAATGGAATGGTGAATGGCGAACAGAATGGTCTGTGGTATACCAACTGGATGATTTCAGTGTAGATATTGTCAATGATATGCATTATAATCGCATGCATCATTTTGAAAAAAATAATTTTTGATAAAACTGGCTTCATCACTTTATCAATAGGTACGTTTCATTGTATACTTGTAGGAAAGAATCAAGGAGAGTGACCTATGAATCAGAAACGTATGATTGGCCCCAATCGATCAGTGTTATTAATTATTGTTTTATCCATTATTACTTGTGGAATTTACCCATTCATTTGGATGTACCAAGTAACAAGTGAATTAAATGAATATACAGAAGATTATCACTTAAATCCTTCCTTAGTCATTGTACTTACGCTTTTGACTTGTGGATTGTATCAATTTTATTGGTGGTATCGAATCAATGAATTAATGATGCGGGCGCAGTACCAAACAGGCTATTCAATGCCAACCGATAATAAATTGCTATTTATTTTACTAACATTTTTTGGCCTAGCGCTCATTAATATGGCTATTTTACAGTCGGATTTAAATCGCTTGTGGGATCAAGCGATGCGTGCTGATGCCGAAGTCAATAATCAACCGCCAATCGATTCAACTTCAAATGATGAATGGACGGATTATTAATGTGTCTATTTCGTTGGATAACAGGTATTCCTTGTCCGGGTTGTGGTATGACGCGTTCTTTTCTACATTTGTTATCCGGTCAGATTGATGAAGCTTTTTATTATCATCCGTTGTTTTGGTTAGTCCCTATTTTATTTGGAATTGTCCTTTTGAGAAAACAGCCAATTATTCAAAAAGTATATGCGTCAAAAGCTTTTTGGACAGCGATGCTCGTCGTGATACTGGGTGTTTATAGTTATCGAATGGTGCAGTTTTTTCCACATCAAGTACCTTTGGACTTTGAAGAAAAAGCATTGATTCCACGAATCCTTTCTAATTTTTTGTAAATGAAAAAGGTCTGAAAACGTCTGAAACTTGAAATAGTTTCGGAATCATGTTATATTTGTAAACGTAATGATACTAGAGGTGAGTGAGGGCAGATTTTTCCCTCACTCTTTTTATGGAATGAACTTGATTTCATTAGTAGACATGAAGGAGGCGATAAAATTTGAGTACTGTTGTGGAGACCGTAACAGACTTAGTAACTCCAATTTTGGAGGAACAAAATTTTGAATTAGTGGAAGTAGAATTTGTGAAAGAGGGTAAAAGTTGGTTTCTTCGTGTCTTCATTGACAAAGACGGTGGCATTGATATTGAAGAATGTGCTTTTGTCAGTGAACATTTAAGTGAAAAATTAGATACTATTGACCCAGATCCAATTCCTCAAGCTTATTTTTTGGAAGTTTCTTCTCCTGGTGCAGAACGCCCATTAAAAAAAGAGACCGATTATGAAAAAGCTTTAGGTGAGTATATTCATATTTCTTTATACCAACCATTAGATGGTGAAAAAGTATATGAAGGCTTTTTACAATCATTTAATGAAGAAACTCTTGTTTTAAAGATTAAAATCAAAACAAGAGAAAAAGAAATTACAGTTGAACGCAAAAATATTGCAAAAGCTCGTCTAGCTATTCAATTTTAAACACGGAGGAATCGAAAGACAATGAGTAAAGAAATGTTGAACGCATTAGATGCTTTGGAAGCTGAAAAAGGAGTTTCTAAAGAAATCGTTATTGAAGCATTAGAAGCAGCATTGATTTCTGCTTATAAGCGCCATTATGGTCAATCACAAAATGTAGAAGTGGAATTTGATCAAAAGAAAGGCAACATCCACGTGTATGCTGTCAAGGAAGTTTCTGAAGAAGTAATGGACTCACAATTGGAAGTTTCTTTACAAGAAGCGATGACTGTTAATCCTGCTTATGAAATTGGCGATAAAATTCGTTTTGAAGTGACACCAAAAGACTTTGGTCGAATTGCTGCCCAAACAGCAAAACAAGTCATTTTACAACGTGTGCGTGAAGCTGAACGTAATATCATTTATAATGAATTCAGCGCGTATGAAAAAGATATCATGCAAGGGATTGTTGAGCGTCAAGACAATCGTTATATCTATGTAAATCTTGGCAAAATCGAAGCAGTTTTATCAAAACAAGATCAAATGATGAATGAATTTTATCAACCACATGATCGTATTAAAGTTTACGTTTCACGTGTTGAAAATACATCAAAAGGACCTCAAGTCTTTGTAAGTCGTAGTCATCCAGACTTATTACGCCGTTTGTTTGAACAAGAAGTGCCAGAAGTGTATGATGGAATTGTAGAAATTGTCAGCATTGCACGTGAAGCAGGCGATCGTTCAAAAATTGCTGTTCGTTCACATGATGAAAACATCGATCCTGTTGGGACATGTGTTGGACCAAAAGGACAACGTGTCCAAGCTTTAGTGAATGAATTAAAAGGCGAAAACATGGATATTGTAGAATGGAATGAAGATCCCGCAGTATTTATCGCAAATGCGTTAAACCCAGCGGAAGTTAGCGATGTAATTTTTGATGTAACGAATCCAAAAGCATGTACAGTTGTCGTTCCAGATTATCAACTATCATTAGCAATTGGTAAACGTGGACAAAATGCACGTTTAGCTGCGAAATTAACTGGATTCAAAATTGATATTAAGTCTGAATCAGATATGGCAGATTTTTATGAAAAGTTAGATAATGAGCCTGAAGTTGTGACAGATGAAGAAGTTTTTTTGAATGATGAAACAGAATCAGTAGAAGAATAATGTTGGAGGGATTCCGATGAAAAAAAGAAAAATTCCTTTAAGAAAATCCGTTGTTTCTGGTGAAATGATTCCAAAAAAGGAACTGTTACGCATTACACGTTCAAAAGAAGGCGAAGTTGCGATTGATCCGACAGGTAAAATGCCTGGTCGTGGAGCATACATTGCAATGGAACCAAGTGAAGCACAATTAGCATGGGATAAACGCATTTTAGACCGTGTATTAGAAGTGAAATTGACGGATGAGTTTTATCAAGAATTAGTTGATTATGTTACCCATCAAAAAGCTAGACGAGAGTTGTTTGGCAATGAATAGACAAAAAGCATTAAACATGTTAGGACTAGCAATGCGTGCTGGTAAACTGGTAACCGGTGAAGAAATGACCGTAAAAGAAGTAAAAATGCAAAAAACAAAACTTGTTTTAGTGGCTCATGATGCCGGAAAGAACACACAGAAAAAAGTAAAAGACAAGAGTTCTTTTTATCAAGTTCCTTGTATCGACGTTTTCCACTCCGATGAATTAAGCCAAGCCATTGGCAAGCAACGAATGGTTATAGGCGTCATGGATAATGGATTTGCTAAACGAATCAAGGAATTAATATTAGGTTAGGAAGGTGATTGCATGGGGAAAAAAAGAGTATACGAACTTGCAAAAGAAATTAACAAATCAAGTAAAGAGATTGTCGAAAAAGCACAATCGCTAGGCTATGATGTAAAAAATCACATGGGAGTAATCTCAGATAGTGAGGAGAAAAAATTACGTCAAGAACTAGGTGGAGCTGCGTCACAATCGAAAAAACCAGCATCCCAAAAACCAGTAAACCAAGGAAACGCTCAAGGCGACAAAAAATTCCAAACACAAAGAAATAATCCTAACTTCCAAAACCGCCAACAACAAAGTGGCAATCAAAATAAACAACATCGTTCTGCGCAAAATCAAGGACAAAATCGTTCAAACCAAGCGCAAGGTCAAGGACAACAAAATAATCAAAACCGTCCACAACGATCAAATAATCAAGGGCAGACGAATAATCAAAACCGCTCAAATAATCAAGCGGGACAAACAACGAATCAAAATCGTCCTGCACAAAATCAAGGACAAAATCGTTCAAACCAAACACAAGGTCAAAACAACCAAAATCGTAACCGCAATAACAATTTTAACAATCGTGGTAACAATTTTGGAGGTAATCAAAACCGTAACAAATTCAACAAAAAAGGCAGAAAAGGGAAACAACATCCAGCATCTAACAAACCTGCTGTACCAGCTCGTAAATTCCGTGAGTTACCAGAAATTTTGGAATATACAGATGGCATGAATGTAGCGGATATTGCGAAAAAAATCTACCGTGAACCAGCTGAAATCATCAAAAAATTATTCATGATGGGGATTATGGTTAACCAAAATCAACCATTGGATAAAGATACGATTGAATTATTAGCAACCGATTATGGTATTGAACCACAAGAAAAAGTACAAGTAGATATTGCTGATATCGATAAGTTCTTTGAACCAGAAGAAGTAAAAGCTGAAAATCTAGTTTCTCGTCCACCAGTTGTCACAATTATGGGACACGTTGACCATGGTAAAACAACATTGTTAGATACTTTGCGTCATTCACGTGTAAGTGTAACTAGTGGTGAAGCTGGCGGAATTACGCAACATATTGGTGCCTATCAAATTGATATTGATGGCAAACCAATTACCTTCTTAGATACACCAGGGCATGCGGCGTTTACAAGTATGCGTGCGCGTGGAGCAAGTATCACAGATATTACGATTTTAGTTGTGGCAGCTGACGATGGTGTCATGCCACAAACAGTCGAAGCGATTAACCATGCGAAAGCAGCAAAAGTGCCAATTATTGTGGCAGTGAATAAAGTTGATAAACCAGCGGCAAACCCACAACATGTGATGCAAGAATTAAGTGAGTATGAATTGATTCCTGAAGCATGGGGCGGAGATACTATTTTCGTTGAAATCTCAGCGAAATTCGGTCAAAACATTGATGAATTATTAGAGATGATTCTTTTAGTTGCTGAAGTCGAAGATTTGAAAGCTGATCCAACACAAAATGCAATTGGAACAGTAATTGAAGCTCGTTTAGATAAAGGTAAAGGTCCGGTTGCAACGTTATTAGTTCAACAAGGAACGTTAAACGTGGGTGATCCAATTGTTGTTGGTAATACTTACGGTCGTGTTCGTGTAATGACTAATGACTTAGGTCGACGTGATAAATCTGCAGCACCTGCAACGCCAGTCGAAATTACTGGTTTAAATGATGTTCCTCAAGCAGGCGATCGTTTTGTTGTTTTTGAAGATGAAAAGACAGCACGTGCAGCAGGGGAAGAACGCGCGAAACGTGCATTGATTGAACAACGTTCATCAAGTTCTCGTGTGACACTGGATAACTTGTTTGAAAGTCTAAAAGAAGGCGAATTAAAAGAAGTTAACGTAATTATTAAAGCTGATGTACAAGGTTCTGCTGAAGCTTTAGCAGCTTCTCTGAAGAAAATTGATGTCGAAGGTGTTCGTGTAAATATCGTCCATTCAGCTGTTGGTGCAGTAAATGAAAGTGATATTACTTTAGCGGCAGCAAGTAATGCGATTATTATCGGGTTTAACGTTCGTCCAACACCACAAGCCAAACAACAAGCAGATACTGAAGAAGTTGATATTCGTTTACACCGTATTATTTACAAAGCAATCGAAGAAATCGAAACGGCAATGAAAGGACTACTTGATCCTGAATTTGAAGAAAAAATTACTGGTCAAATGGTTGTCCGTGAAACATACAAAGTTTCTAAAGTCGGTATCATTGCTGGTTGTTACGTAACAGAAGGCTTCATTCGTCGTGATAGTGGTGTACGTGTCATTCGTGATGGAATCGTTATTTACGAAGGTAATTTAGCTAGCTTGAAACGTTTTAAAGATGATGCTAAAGAAGTGAAATTGGGCTTTGAATGTGGTGCAATGATTGAAAAATTCAACGACATCAAAGTTGATGATGTAATCGAAGGTTACATCATGGAAGAAATTAAAGTAAAATAATCAACTCACAAAGGAGGTCTTTTAATGGCCAATTATCGTGATCGTCGAGTTGCACAAGAGATTTTGAAGGAAGTTAATCAAATCTTGCGAAAAAAAGTACGTGATCCTCGTGTGCAGGAAGTAACTATTACGGATGTACATGTAACAGGTGATTTGCAACAAGCAACCATCTATTATAGCTTATTGTCAGATTTAGCTTCTGACAGACAAAAAGCACAACAGGGATTAGAAAAAGCAACAGGCTTGATTCGTCGTGAATTAGGTCGTGAATTAACACTGTATAAAACACCCGAGCTAATTTTTGAATTAGATCAGTCTGTTTCATATGGAAATAAAATTGACGAAATGATTCGCAATTTGAATAAAGAATAATGATTGATGGGGTCAGACAAGTGTCTGACCCCTATTTTTTGGAATGAAAGTTTGATTATACCCAAATAAGATGGATATGTTATAATGGTGACTGTTGAAAAAAATAAATGAGGTGAACGCATGAACGGCATTTTACCCCTATGGAAAGAACGCGGGATGACCAGTCATGACTGTGTATTTAAATTAAGAAAAATTCTACATACGAAAAAAGTAGGACATGGTGGTACGCTAGATCCAGATGTAGATGGTGTTTTACCAATTTGTATTGGTAAAGGAACAAAAGTCATTGAATTTTTGACCGATTCAGGTAAAGTCTATGAAGGGGAGATTACTCTCGGTTATAGTACAACAACAGAAGATGCTTCGGGCGAAATTGTTGAACAACAAGTGTTAGCAAGTCCATTTTCTAAAGAAGAAATTGATCGAGCAATGCATGAATTAATAGGAGAAATTATTCAAATTCCACCCATGTATTCTGCTGTTAAAGTAAATGGAAAACGATTATATGAATATGCGCGAAATGGTGAGACTGTTGAGCGGCCAGAACGAAAAGCGCAAATTGACAGCTTTGAACGCACAAGTGAGCCAGTTTGGCATCCCGATGGCACGCAATCTTGGCGGTTCCGAGTTGTTTGTGGCAAGGGGACATATGTCCGTACGTTAGCAGTTGATACTGGTAAAAAATTGGGTGTCCCTGCCCATATGTCCGATTTAACGCGAACAGCAAGTGCTGGTTTTGCAAAAGAGCAAGCCGTGACATTAGCGCAAGTTCAAGAAGCAATGGATAGTGAAAAACTAGGAGATATTCTTTTGCCAATCGAGTTTGGCGTAAAAGATTTTTTCCGAGTAGATATTTCAGAAGATTTATGGAAGAAAGTCAAAAACGGCATGCGTTTACGTTTTGAAGATTTCGAACTTACTGCAATGCCTACCGAACCATTTGCAGTCTTTTATCAAGAAAAAGTGGTTTGCCTGTATCAACCACATGAAAAACAACCAGGTATTGTGAAACCACTAAAAGTCTTACAAACAGAATAAGGAGTAAAGAACATGAAGATTATAGAATGTCGTCATCCCTATGAGGAAGCAATTATTCCGCCAGAAGATGTTGTACTAGTTTTAGGTTTTTTTGATGGTGTGCATCGAGGACACCAAACAGTCATTCAAACAGGTAAGAAAATTGCTGAAGAAAAAAATTTGAAGTTAGCAGTGATGACCTTTAATCAACATCCATCAATTGTTTTTCAAAAGTTACAACCAGATACAATGAAATATTTGACTAGTTTAGAACAAAAAACACGATTAATGGAAGAACAAGGTGTCGATATTTTGTATATTGTCGAATTTACTTCTGCATTTGCTAGCCTAAAACCACAAGCATTTGTCGATCAATATATTGTCGATTTACATGCGAAAGTAGCTGTTGCGGGATTTGATTATACGTATGGCCCGAAAGAAATTGCGAATATGGCTTGTTTACCAGAATATGCAAAAGACCGATTCGAAATAGTAACTGTACCAAAAGCGACACTTGAAGGTGAAAAGATTAGTTCTACACGAATTCGTGAACATTTAGATGCTGGTCAAATGGAAGAAGTTGCCGATCTTTTAGGTTATACCTATGAAATTGAGGGAACTGTTGTCCATGGAGATGCACGTGGTCGTACTTTAGGGTTTCCAACAGCTAACATTAAAACTAAAAGTACTACTCGATTGCCTCAAGAAGGTGTTTACGTAACGGAATTACAAGTCGGTGACAAGTGGTATCCATCCATGGGATCGATTGGGCATAATGATACCTTTGAAAAAGGCCGCCAGTTAACAGTTGAAGTCTATATTTTAGACTTTAAACAAGACATCTATGGGGAACATGTACGTGTACGTTGGAATCATTTTTTACGAGGACAAGTTGCATTTAACGGCGCCGAAGCGTTAATTGAACAGTTGAAACAAGACGAAGAAGATACAAGAGCGTATTTTAATATGTAAAAGGAACCATCTAACTTTATCGGGTTAGATGGTTTTTTGCTGAAAACGAATGCATTTGATACAATGGAAACAAAGGGGGAGATTTAAATGGAAAGAAAAGTATATACAGGGAAAAATGTAATGGCTTCTGGACCGTATTCACATGCTGTTGACAGTGGTGAATATATCTTCTTTTCAGGCCAAACTGCCAAAAATGCCTTAAATCAAGAAGTTGGCGAAAGTATTATTGAACAAACACGAATGTGCTTTAAGAACTTAGCTGCTGTGATGCGAGAAGCACAAGTCGCATTTGATAATGTGGTGAAAGTGAATGTTTATCTGACGGGCATGAAACATTTTGAAGAAATGAATGCGGTTTATCAAGAAGTATTTCAAGATCCGTATCCTGCGCGCACATGTGTAGCTGTTTTGGAATTACCATTAGGCGCAGATGTTGAAATTGAATGTATCGTAAAAAAACCAGCTCAAGGGTAATGAGCTGGTTTTTTATTCATGATAAAACAATTCTGTAAAATAAGGTTGGTCTTCGTTATTAAAGCTAACGCCAATTCCTAGATTGGCAAAGTCGGGTTGTAAAATATTTTTACGATGTCCTTCAGAATTTAATAAGCCTTGATGAGCAAAAATACTGCTTGGTTGTCCATACGCCAAGTTTTCTCCGGCGAGTGTATACGTAATATTATCTGCTGACATTCGATCAAAAGGAGACTGCCCTTCTAAATTGGTATGATCAAAATAATTATTGACGGACATATCTTCACTATGTTTGCGACCAGTAACTTGGGCTTGCTCTGACCAGGATAGAATAGATAGGCCTCGTTTTGCGCGAGTAGCATTTGTTAAATCAAATAGTAATCTCTCAAATCCTTCTTGCAATGCAGATGAAGAGGAAGCGTATAAGTTATCTTTAGCTAATTCAGTCTCTTCAGCAATGATTTGAACGGCGGTGATTTTTTCACCCTCATGTAAATCATAAAAGAACGTAATGTAGCTATTATCTATATGATACACATCGTATTCACCATCACTAGTAATCAGATAGTTCGTCAATCCTTTTCGAATGGCCTCTAATGGTTCACCTAATATTTCTCGAACAGTTGCTTTTGTTTCGTTGAAGGTAATTCCATTAGTTGAGGACAATAAGTCTTGATTTGTATACAAGCCTTGTACTTGATTATCTGCGTCGTAACCAACCAAGAAAAAGTTTTGATAGTTTTGATGATAGACAGACCATGAAAATCCGTATTCATTTTGATATTCCGCTTGTGATGCACCATATTGTTTTTCTATCGCTTGTTTGGTATGACCCAATTCAATATTTGCGATCGAAAAAGTTTGTGATTCAGGAGTAGTAATCGTCACTTTTTCTGTATTGTTAGACGTTAGGGGATGATTTTCATTCGGTTGATTGCTAGTAAATAAATCAACGACCGTATCTTTGGCGAAATGAAGTCCATTTAAAGCCGGTGTTTTCCAATAAGGAAAGGTGTAAATAAGTACTGCGACTAACACGAGACGAAACAACCATTTTTTGGCGGTTTTAATAAAAAGCACTCCTTTCAAAAGGGATACTTCTACTATAACGTATCTAGATGTTAGCTGAGTAGTCAGATTGCTATAAATTAAGAAAAAAGAAAAGACTGCTTTTACAGCAGTCTCCAAAGTTAAGAAAGTTTGTTAATAATTGGTAAGATATCTTTTAAAGTAGTCACTTGATACGTAGGATGAATGTCAGCTACTTCTTGTCCATGATGATTAATCCAAATATTTTGCATGCCAACACGATTGGCACCTAAAATATCAGTTGTTAAGTTGTCACCAATCATGATTCCTTGTTCAACAGGAATGTCGGCCTGAGCTAATGCAAAATCAAAAATTTTCGGATCGGGTTTTCCAACGCCGACCTCACCAGAAATAATGATAGTATCAAAATAAGCAGCAATTTCAGGCGTGATAGCTAATTTTGTCCGTTGAAGAGAAGGAGCCCCGTTTGTGACAAGGACTAACTGATAAGTATCTTTCAATGAATCCAAGACGTGATAGGTATCTTCATAAACAAATGGATATTTTTTTCGTTCTTGGATAAATTGTTCTGCTAACTTGACACCTAAGTCTTTGTCTTGAATACCGCAACGTTGTAAACCTTTCGTCCATGCCGTTACTTGATAAGTTGAAATCAAATGCTTCATTGTTTGGAACTCTTCGCCATGATCATCAAACGTTCCCCAAAGACCTTCGAAGGGGTTAATGCCAATCATTTGTGTAAAAGGGTATGTTTCATAACTTTGATAAAGTTTGGTCGCTTCTTGACGCACCGCATCTTCTAAAATTTCCTTATTAATAGAAGGAACATATTCGCATGTTTTTTCAAAAGCAGTTTTAATACTTTTTTTATCCCATAATAGGGTGTCATCTAAATCGAAGAAAATAGTGGTAATCATACAGTTACTCCTTTGATAAATTATTTTGGTAATAAAAATTTTTCAAATACTTCATTGCCGATAAATAAACCAGTTTGAGTTAATTTTAATCGTTCATGATCGATGACAGCCCAGTTTTTATCTATTAGTGCAGGAAGGATATTGCCGTAAACGGTCATGAAGTCAACACCGAATTTTTCATGAAAATGAGGTAATGAGACACCTTCTAACTTTCGTAAACCAAGGAACATCTCTTCTTCAATTTGATTTTTGACTGTTAGGTCTTCAGTTTCAACGATTGGTAACTTGCCTTCGCGTAAAGGCTTCAAATAATGTTGAATAGGACCGAAATTTTTATAGCGTTGATTTCCTAAATAGCCACTAGCACCAGCACCGAAACCATAATAGTTGTCATTGTTCCAGTAAACGAGGTTATGTTGTGATTCTTTACCAGGTGCTGCAAAATTACTAATTTCATATTGATGATGTCCCGATTTAGCCATCGCTTCAATGGCTTCCTCAAACATTTGCGATTCGACTTCTTGGGTAGGTAGTTCTAAACGTCCTTGGCGTACCCAGTTCATAAACATAGTTTTGTTTTCTAAAATGAGAGAATACATAGAATAATGAGGAAGACCAAGATCAATTGCACGATGTAAGGTATCTCGGAAATCTTCAAGGGTTTGTCCTGGAAGAGCGTATATTAAATCTATACTGACGTTGTCAAATTGATTTTTTTCGAGTAACTGGATAGTTTCATAAACATCTTCGGCAGAATGCTTGCGTCCGATTTTTTTTAGCAAGCGATTATTAAATGTTTGGACACCCATCGATAGACGATTGACACCGTGGTGCTTCATTACCCGTAATTTTTCTTCAGTTAAATCACCGGGATTAGCTTCGACTGTAAATTCTTTTGTAGTCTCAGTTGGCATCAAACGATGAATGCCTTCTAGCAGAACATCGAGCTGTGAAGCAGATAGTGAAGTGGGTGTTCCTCCACCAATATAAATTGTATCGGAAATTTTTGTTGGATGAATTTGTAAGGTTAACTCAATTTCTTTTAGTAAAGCTTGAATGTATTCATCGACTGGTTGGCCTTCTAAAAAGACTTTATTAAAATCACAATAGTAGCAAATATGCTCACAAAAAGGGATGTGGATGTAAGCAGATGTACTCTTGCTTGGATTTGGTTTGTGCATGTGTGTTCCTCCATCGTTACATAAATGAGTCAGTACCCAAACTAGTGTAACATATTTTAAGAAAACATTGATGTGTTCGCGAAATTTTGCTGAAAAAAATAAAATTAGCACTCTATAATAAAGAGTGCTAATTTTTGAGTGTTTGTTCTTGACTTCTAATCTAGATGTGATATATTTATATATGTGGTTAGCACTTGGATGTTAAGAGTGCTAATTGAGAGGTGATAAATTTGTTAACAGAAAGACAAGAAACAATCTTGCGTCTGATCATCCAAAATTATACAAATTTAGGCCAGCCGGTTGGCTCGAAAAAATTGATGGAGGATGGCGTAGAAGCAAGTTCTGCAACAATTCGTAATGAGATGAAAAATCTTGAAGATGCGGGATTACTTTCCAAAACGCATTCATCTTCGGGTCGAGTACCATCCATCACTGGTTATCGTTACTATGTCGATCACCTTTTGAAACCTTCACAAGTGGATAAGAAAGAAATAGAGATTATTCGGCAATCCTTTGGCAGAGAATTTCATGAAATTAATGAAATCATTCAGCAATCGGCGAATATTTTATCTACCTTAACAAGTTATACAACTTTATCACTTGGTCCAGATGTTAAGGATCGAAAACTAACCGGTTTTCGCATGATTCCTTTGAACAATCGACAAGTCATTGCGATTATCGTGACGGACAAAGGAAATGTGGAAAGCCAAGTATTTACGATTCCAAAATATCTAAACAGTGAAGATTTAGAGAAAATGGTTCGAATTATTAATGATAAACTTATCGGGGAACCGTTATTGACGGTTTATCATCGATTACGAACTGAAATACCGATGAATCTCCATAAGTATTTCCAAACAACAGATGGTGTCTTAGACTTATTTGAAGAAATGCTCAATCATATTTTTGAAGATAAAATCTTTGTTGGTGGCCGAATGAATCTTTTGAATTTTGAACAAAACCAGAATGTTGAACAATTTCGTTCGATGTATTCGTTTATGAAGAACACGGATAATTTAAATCAACTATTGGCACCTCGTGATGGGGCGATTCAAATTCGGATTGGTTCAGAATTAGGCGACGAATTGCTAAATAATATGAGCATGATTCAAGCAAGTTATGATATTGAAGGACATGGCAAAGGGACAATCGCTTTACTAGGACCGACAAGTATGCCGTATTCAAAAATGTTTGGTTTGATGGATGTATTCAGGAAAGAATTAGCTTTAACATTAGCTGACTATTATCGAACATTAGATTCGTAGGGTTGGCAAGTTAATCTATAGAATGACTTTATTATAGAAGGGAAGTTAGTCCGTTGTCAGAAAAAGAAAATGTTTCAGAAGAATTAGTTGAAGAAACACCACTTGAAGAAACATCGGTTGAAGAAGTGGAAGAAACGGTTTCTGAAATTGATGAATTGAAGAAACAATTAGAAGAAACTGAAGACAAATTCTTACGAGCGCGTGCTGAAATAGCAAATATTACGAATCGTAATCGTAATGAACGAGAGTTACTTCAAAAATATCGCTCGCAAGATTTAGGTAAGAAATTGCTACCTGCAATCGACAACCTAGAACGCGCGTTAAGTGCGGAAGTAACGGATGAAAGCGACAGTCTGAAAAAAGGTATCGAAATGGTATTAGAAAGTTTAATCCATAGTTTAAAAGAAGAAGGAATTGAAGAAATTCCAGCTGCAGGCGAAACATTCGATCCTAACTTGCATCAAGCAGTTCAAACTGTTCCAGCTTCAGATGAACATGCAACAGATACAATTGTTGAAGTTCTACAAAAGGGCTACAAACTGCATGATCGTATTTTACGACCAAGTATGGTTGTTGTCGCACAATAAAAATTGATAATTAAAAGAAAACGAAGATAAATTAGACAAAGGAGATTTTTAATATGAGTAAAATTATTGGTATTGACTTAGGTACAACAAACTCAGCTGTTTCTGTTTTAGAAGGCGGCGAAGCAAAAATTATTACAAATCCAGAAGGAAACCGTACAACACCTTCTGTTGTGTCATTCAAGAATGGTGAAATCCAAGTTGGTGAAGTAGCAAAACGCCAAGCAGTAACCAACCCTAATACAGTTTCTTCTATCAAACGTCATATTGGTGAAGCTGGTTATAAAGTAGATGTTGATGGTAAATCTTATACACCTCAAGAAATCTCAGCAATGATTTTACAATATATCAAAGGATTCGCTGAAGATTATTTAGGTGAAAAAGTTGAAAAAGCAGTTATCACAGTTCCTGCATACTTCAATGACTCACAACGTCAAGCAACAAAAGATGCTGGTAAAATTGCTGGGTTAGAAGTTGAACGTATCGTTAACGAACCAACTGCAGCAGCTTTAGCTTACGGTTTAGATAAAACTGACCGTGATGAAAAAGTATTAGTATTTGACCTTGGTGGTGGTACATTTGACGTATCTATCCTTGAACTAGGTGATGGTGTGTTTGACGTATTATCAACTGCTGGTGATAATAACCTTGGTGGGGATGACTTTGATAACAAAATCATCGACTACATGGTAGAAGAATTCAAAAAAGAAAACGGTATTGACTTAAGCAAAGATAAAATGGCTGTACAACGTTTGAAAGATGCTGCTGAAAAAGCGAAAAAAGATTTATCTGGTGTAACAAGCACACAAATCAGCTTGCCATTTATTACAGCCGGTGAGGCAGGACCATTGCATTTAGAAATGACAATGTCTCGTGCGAAATTTGATGAATTGACAGCTGACTTAGTAGAACGTACAAAAACACCTGTACGTCAAGCGTTGAAAGATGCTGGTATTTCTCAATCTGAAATTGATGAAGTTATCTTAGTTGGTGGTTCTACACGTATTCCTGCAGTTGTTGAAGCAGTACGTAAAGAAACTGGTAAAGAACCAAATAAATCAGTAAACCCTGATGAAGTTGTAGCTATGGGTGCAGCTATTCAAGGTGGCGTTATCACTGGTGATGTAAAAGACGTTGTTTTACTTGACGTAACACCATTATCATTAGGTATTGAAACAATGGGTGGCGTATTTACGAAATTAATTGACCGTAACACAACAATCCCAACAAGTAAATCACAAGTATTCTCAACAGCCGCTGATAACCAACCAGCAGTAGACATTCATGTGTTACAAGGTGAACGTCCAATGGCTGCCGATAACAAAACATTAGGTCGCTTCCAATTAACTGATATTCCAGCAGCTCCACGTGGAATCCCTCAAATTGAAGTAACATTTGATATTGATAAAAATGGTATCGTAAATGTATCTGCTAAAGATTTAGGTACTCAAAAAGAACAAACTATTACAATTAAATCTTCTTCAGGTTTATCAGATGAAGAGATTGAACGTATGGTGAAAGATGCTGAAGCAAATGCTGAAGCAGATAAAGCACGTAAAGAAGAAGTTGATTTACGTAATGACGTAGATGCATTGTTATTCTCTGTTGATAAAACTTTAGGCGAATTAGAAGGTAAAGTTGATGCTGAAGAAGTGAAAAAAGCAGAAGATGCACGTGATGAATTGAAAGCTGCTGTTGAAGCCAATAACATTGAAGAAATGAAAACAAAACGTGATGCGTTGAACGAAATCGTACAAAACTTAACAGTTAAATTGTATGAACAAGCTGCTCAACAACAAGCGGCAGAAGATCCAAATGCTGCACAAGGTGGCGCAGATGATGTGGTTGATGCAGATTTTGAAGAAGTAGATAACGACTAATCTCGTTATTTGTGAAAAAGCCAAAGTCATCCGCTTTGGCTTTTTCTTCTGAAAAGAAGTGAGATATTCGAGCGATTCTAACCAAATTAATATAAATTTCTTGCTCTTTTTTGAAGTTTTTTTCAAAATGATGTTTCTTCTTTCGGTTTTATGATAAAATACGAAAGACTGTTAAAAGTAAGATAATGGAGGGAAGCCAATGGCAACAAAACGTGATTATTACGAAGTCTTAGGTTTACAAAAAGGGGCTTCGGATGACGAAATCAAAAAAGCGTATCGTAAGCTTTCCAAAAAATACCATCCAGACATTAACAAAGAAGCTGATGCAGAAGCGAAATTTAAAGAAGTTTCGGAAGCATACGAAATTTTAAGCGACCCACAAAAACGTGCAGCATATGATCAATATGGTCATGCTGGAACAGATGCCAATTATGGCGGAGCTGGTGGTGGCTTTGGTGGTTTCGGCGGTGGCGGATTCTCTGGAGCTGGTGGCTTTGGTGGCTTTGAAGATATATTTGAATCTTTCTTTGGCGGTGGTGGACGTACGGTTAATCCAAATGCACCACGACAAGGGGAAGACTTACAATATTCAATTAATTTAACGTTTGAGGAAGCAATTTTCGGTATTGAAAAAGAAATCCAATACAAACGTGACGAAACATGCCATACATGTGATGGTAGTGGTGCGAAACCTGGTACGCATCCAGAAACATGTCACAAGTGTCATGGTTCTGGAACAATTAATGTGGAACGTCAAACACCGCTTGGTCGTGTCATGAGCCGTCAAACTTGTGACGTTTGTCATGGTACTGGGAAAGAAATTAAAGATGTTTGTGGAACGTGTCATGGTACTGGTCATGAAAAGAAAACACACAGTGTGAAGGTAAATGTTCCTGCTGGTGTTGAAAATGGTCAACAAATGCGTTTAGCTGGACAAGGTGAAGCTGGAACAAATGGTGGTCCTTACGGAGATTTATATGTGGTCTTCTATGTGGAAGAAAGTGATATCTTCGATCGTGATGGCGGTGAAATTTTCTATGAGTTACCATTAAACTTTGTGCAAGCTGCCTTAGGTGATGAAATTAATGTACCAACTGTCCATGGTGAAGTGAAATTAAAAATACCTGCTGGAACACAAACAGGAACAAAATTCCGTTTACGTGGCAAAGGTGCACCTCGTCTTCGCGGCGGTGGCAATGGCGATCAACAAGTAACAGTGAAAATTATTACACCTCGTAACTTGAATGAAAGCCAAAAAGAAGCTTTACGTCAATTTGCTGAAGTAAGTGGACAAAAAACAACCGAACAACAACAAGAAGGTTTCTTTGATAAAGTCAAAGATGCTTTTGGTGGAAAGAAAAAATAAATAAAAGCAGAAATTCTGATTAGTGGAATTTCTGCTTTTTTTATTTGGGAATGTTTATTAAATGACTCGTTGACAAACTGTTAACTACTGTTATATACTGTTTATTAAAGAAGGGGGTGATTATTTTGAATATTATTATTCAAAATAATTCAATGATTCCTATTTATGATCAAATTTGTAGTCAGATTAAATCATTAATCTTAAATGAGAAATTAAAAGAAAGTAGTCCACTTCCTTCAGTACGTTCGCTAGCTAAAGAGTTAAAAATTAGTGCGCTAACAGTCAAAAAAGCCTATGATTTGCTAGAAAAAGAAGGATTTATTGCCACAATCCATGGAAAAGGTAGCTATGTATTACCAGTGAACCCAAATGTAAAAAAAGAAGAAATTCTGTATCAAATTCAGTTAGAGTTAGAAGGCACAATTCAAAAAGCAAGAAATTCTGGAATAACCAAAAAAGAGTTATCAGAATTAGTAGAAATGCTTTTAAAGGAGGAGAGTTAAATGATTTCAATGCAAAATGTTCAAGTGAATTATCCGACATTTGAGTTAAATTGTACGTTGGAAGTCAAGACAGGAATGATTACAGGATTAATTGGCGAAAATGGTGCGGGGAAAACAACTATATTTAAAGCATTGTTAGGTATTATTCCCATTAAATCGGGGGAAATTTTAATTGATAATGTCCCTGTTAACAAATTAACGAACAAGAAAAGAGAAAAAATTGGTACGGTCTTATCTGATGCTTTTTTTAACGGATTGTTTACGATTAAAGATATTCATCAGCTACTTAAAAAAAGTTATTCAACATATGATTCAACTTACTTTTTATCACAGTGTCAAAACTTTCGATTACCAGACAATCAAGCTATTAAAGAGTTTTCAACTGGGATGTTAGCCAAGTTAAAAATCTTAACAGCGCTATCTCATCAATCAGACTTGTTAATTTTAGATGAGCCAACGAATGGATTAGATGTGAGTGCTCGTCATGAAATTATAGTAATTTTACAAGAATATATGGAGCAGCACCCCGAATGTTCAATTTTGATTAGCTCACATATTTCTAGTGATTTGGAGAAAATATGTGACGATATCTATTATATAAAACAAGGAAAGATTCTCTTACATGAAGACACAGACGTATTGTTAAATACTTATGGGATAGTAAAAGTTGATTTAGATATTTTTGAAACTATTTCACAAGATTATATTGTCTATCAAAAGAAAATGTTTTATGGATATGACTTACTAACCAATCAGCGTTTATTCTATCAAGAAAATTATCCTCAACTTGTGATTGAGAAGCCAGGGTTAGACCAAATTTTATTAATGATTATGGAGGGGGAGCAACGATGAGAAGCTTATGGATGAAAGATTATCTTCTTTTGAAAAAACAATTTATGACTTATTTGATTTTTTTAGGGATTGCAATTTTTAATATATATGCAACACAATCAATTGAAATTGGTTTTTTATTTCTTAGTTTTGGTTTTGTCTCTTTGGCTGTAGCAACCCTGTATTATGATCAAGAGAATGAGGGATTGACGTATCTTTTTTCATTGCCAATCACCAAAGGTCAGTATGTTGTTCAAAAAGAATTACTTATTTTATTTTCATCATTAGTTGCTTGTTTAATAGCAACGATTCTTGCTGGTTTGGTTTCTTATATTCATTATGGATTAATGATGCCTTTGGATAAGTTGTTACTTATTATTGGTACAGCATTATTATTAGGTTGTTTTTATGGAGCTATAGTAACACCATTGTATTTAAAATTTAATAGCGAACAAGCGCGAGTAGTAATGTTTCTTACAATTGGAGGGTTCGTAGCAGTAGGATTTTTAGTTGAGAAAACACCTATTTTGAAAGTCATTTTGGAATGGGGAGGCATACAGTTTTTAACAAGTGCGACGAGTATTCAACTATCGTTACTGCTAGTTGGTCTTTCTTTACTTGTGTCAGCTATTTCAGCTGTTATTAGCCATAAAATAATTAAAGTTTACTGATATATAATCTAAAATCGAGAAAAGTCATCTCAGGAGAAGTAGTTGAGTTGACTTTTTTCGTGTTATACTTTTATTTAGTGACACAAATAAAAGTACGTCTTTACTCTTTTAGTTTGAATGTAGCATATTATCTTTTTAGCAATACGACTAGATAAGGAAAAACGAATCATTGTTGAGGAGTGTTTTCATGACAAAACTTTACGCAATATCAGATATTCATGGTGAATTAGCGTGTATGGAAGAAGCATTAATTTTAGTAGATTGGCAAGAAAAGAATTGTTTATTTCTTTTAGGAGATTATATTAATCGTGGGAATCAAGGCTGTCAGGTATTGTATCGAATCAAAGAATTAGAAGAACTGTATCCAAGCCAAGTGACGATATTAATTGGTAATCATGAACAAATGTTTCTAGAATGGTTACAAAATAGTGAAGAATACACAGTAATGGTAGATTCTTATTTTGAAACGATCCGCTCATTTTTTAGTGATGTTGAATTTGATGAAATGAAAGAACATTTGCTATCATTAGGTGCAGTGGAAAAAATCAGTCATTTTTTTGCGCAAAAAATAACCGAAAAGCATTCTGAACTTATCAAATGGTTACGTACTAAAGAAAATAATTGGTATATTGAAACGGAAACCAATATTTATGTCCATGCCGGAATTTTTGAGGATGAGGAATTATGGAAAGTCGCAACGACTAAAGATGAATTTGTTTGGAAATACCCTGCAGAAACTGGGAAATTTTATAAAAATATTATTGCAGGTCATATTGGTACAACCGAAATCGCGAAAAATCAAACGTTTTTAGGGCAAGTATTTTTTGATGGAAAGAGTCATTTTTATATTGATGGGGAGACAAATAAGAGTCGAATTGTTCCTGTGTTGGTTTATGATACAGAGACGGAAATGTTTACGAGTTATTTGTATGATGATGGTTGCTGGCGTGAGTATATCGTAAAGAAATAAAATCGGAATCATCTTAAGAAAATACAAAAAAGCCATTCTTTCAAAACTGAAAGAATGGCTTTTTATCAAATATTCAATACTTTATTTAAAAAGTCTTTTGTTCGTTCGTGTTGTGGGTTACCGAAGATTTCTTCTGGAGTACCATCTTCAAGGAAATTACCGCCATCGATGAACATGACACGATTGGCTACTTCTTTAGCAAATCCCATTTCATGTGTCACGATAACCATGGTCATTCCTTGTTTAGCAAGCTTTTTCATAACGTTTAGTACATCGCCGACCATTTCAGGGTCAAGAGCTGATGTTGGTTCATCAAACAGCATGATGTCTGGATTCATTGCTAGGGCTCTTGCGATAGCCACACGTTGTTTTTGACCACCTGATAAGTTATCAGGATACATATCTTTTTTATCTGCTAAACCAACTGTTTCTAAGAGTTTGATGGCTTGTTCTTCCGCCTCTTTTTTTGATGTTCCTCGTAAATCTGTTGGTGCTAACGTAATATTTTCTAAGACAGATAGATGTGGGAACAAATTGAAATGTTGGAAAACCATTCCGATATGCTGACGTACTTCATTAATGTTTGTATTCTTATCCATTAAATGTGCACCATCAACAATAATATCACCGCTAGTAGGATCTTCTAAACGATTTAAGCAACGTAAAAAGGTAGATTTACCTGAACCAGAAGGACCAATAATA
This sequence comes from Candidatus Enterococcus willemsii, assembly GCF_009933335.1. GTDB lineage: Bacteria > Bacillota > Bacilli > Lactobacillales > Enterococcaceae > Enterococcus_F > Enterococcus_F willemsii. The sequence goes on from NZ_MAEL01000045.1 coordinate 62,029, forward strand.
CAAACGACATCGCCTTCTTTAATGGATGTGTTGATGTTGTTTAATACGGTATTGTCACCGTACTTTTTGACTAGATTTTCAACAAGAATTTTTTCTTTCATCTTAGTTCACCTTCTTTTCTAACACTTTGGCAAATTTAGTTAAGGCAGTAATTACAACAAGGTATAAAATAGCAATAATTAGGTAAACGTATGTTGTTTGCATTGTTCTTGCAACAATGATTTTACCTGTTTGTAGTAATTCTACCACACCGATAACGGAAATAATGGTTGTATCTTTCAATGAAATGACAAATTGATTCACGAAAGAAGGGATCATAATTTTAATAGCTTGTGGTAAAACGATTTTTTGCATTGTTCGATTATATGAAAGTCCCAAGCTTCGTGAGGCTTCCATTTGTCCGACTGGTACGGCGTTGATTCCTCCACGAACAATCTCTGCGATATACGCACTGGCGTTTAAGGTTAAGGTAATGACCCCAGCGGTAAAGTCTGGAATAGTGACGCCAATTGCATCAGATAATCCAAAGAAGATAAAGAATGCAAGTACCATCATTGGAATACCGCGGATGATATCAACATAAATAGATGCAAAAATTCGTAATGGTTTAATAGGGGCCACACTGAATAACCCAATGATAACACCTACAACTAATGCTAATGCAAATGAAATTAAAGCAAGTGCAATTGTTTTACCTAAACCAGTTAATAGAATTTTATAGTTATTTTTGATTAAACCGACAAAGGTAGATTCATCAGTTTTTGATTCGGCTTTGCCGTCTTTAATATAGCGAGATAGAATCTCATCGTATTCGCCTGTACGTTTCATTTCAGCAAGTGCTTCGTTAAACATTTCAATTAATTCTGGGTTTTGGCCTTTCTTCACTGCAAAGCCATATTCGCCACCAGTTTCGCGTTCGATAGGTGTTTCTAATGCTTGTCCTTGTGCAATAGCGTAGCCAATAACAGGGTAGTCATCCATTAAGGCATCTACGGCACCTACGCGAACAGCGTCGTATAATTGATCGGCTGCGTCATAGTATTTAATTGTATAATTGTATTTTTCTTTATTTTGTTCTAGGAAGTCCGCACTTTCTGTTCCAACTTTAGCACCAACTTTTTTGCCGGATAAATCTTTATATGAGGTAATATCTTCATTACCAGCTTTGACAGCTAGTTGAATACCACTTTCAAAATATGAATTTGAAAAGTCAAATGTGTTGCGGCGTTCATCGGTCATAGTCATTCCTGCAATCATACCATCCGCTTGATTGCCTTCAACAGCTTGGACAGCACCAGAGAAGCCAATGTGATTGAAACGAACATTGAATCCTTGTAATTCAGCTGCACGATTGACTAAATCAACGTCAATCCCGACATATTGATTGTTTTCATCTTGAAATTCAAATGGCGCAAATGCTGAATCGCTAGCAATCACGTATAAATCTTTTTTAGGTTCAATTTTTATCATTTCGCCACCATCATCTGAAGTACCAGAAGTGATGTAACGGTCAACAATTTTTTTATACTCACCAGAGTCTTTTAATTTTTTTAGTCCAGCATTGAATTTTTCTAATAGTTCTTTGTTTTCACCTTTTTTTACAGCAAAACCGTAAGAATTTCCTTCTTGTGGTTCACCAATTAATTTTAAAGGCTCACCTTGGTTGATAGCATATCCCAATACAGGTAAGTCATCGAATACAGCTGCGACGGTTCCGTTTTTGGCCGCACCATAAAGACCAGTTGCATCATCGTAGTTTTTAATATCAAAGCCATATCTATCCTTGTTGTCTTCTAGGAAAGTTGCGCTCTCTGTCCCAACTTTAGCACCGACTGTTTTTCCTTCTAAATCTTCAAATGATTTGATATCCTTGTTGTCTTCTGGAACAGCCATTTGAATGCCGCTGTCGAAATAAGGATCAGAAAAATCGAAGCTTTTCTGTCTTTCTTCGGTGATACTCATTCCTGCAATCATCGCATCTAATTGATTTGATTGTACGCCTTGAACAGACGAGTCAAAACCGAGTGGACGTAAATCAACTTCAAATCCTTGATCTTCTGCGATGGTTTTTAATAAATCAATATCAATTCCGATGTACTCGTTATTTTCGTCACGAAATTCAAATGGTGCGAATGTCGTATCAGTACCAATCTTATATGTTTTTTCTTCAGCAAATGTTGTTTTTCCTGTGAAGAGAAAAAGTGACATCAGTAGCGAAAAAAATGAAATGAAAATTGCTTTTCTTTTCTTCATAAATAAATCCCCCTATAGTTTTTTGATGTTATAAAATTATATATCAAAGTTTTTAAAGGAAGCAAGGGTTTCGCCATTTTCTAATGAAAAAAGTTCCGTGTTTCTTACAAGAGATGTTAGAAATGGTAACATTTTTTTGAAATACATAAAAAAATAGTTAAAAAGTAATAAAAATAGCGAAAGTATGTTCGCTGTGTTAAAATATAAGAGCAGATTATTGTTTGAATTACGAAACAGAAAGAAGGAGTACCTCTATGTTTGAAAGAGAAACATCTCGTCAATTTGAGTTGGTTTCTAAATATGAACCAGCAGGAGATCAACCGGAAGCAATTCGGGAATTGACAGAAGGCGTGCTTGAAGATAAAAAAGCGCAAATTTTACTTGGTGCAACAGGGACAGGTAAAACTTATACGATTTCAAATGTCATTCAAAATGTGAATAAACCAACGTTAATTATTGCTCACAACAAAACACTCGCCGGTCAACTATATGGCGAATTTAAAGAGTTTTTTCCAAATAATGCCGTTGAATATTTTGTTAGTTATTATGATTATTATCAACCAGAAGCATATGTTCCTTCGAGTGACACATACATTGAAAAAGACTCCAGTATTAATGATGAAATTGATAAGCTACGCCATTCGGCGACTAGTGCTTTGCTAGAACGGAATGATGTAATTGTTGTGGCATCTGTTTCTTGTATTTTTGGTTTAGGTTCACCACTCGAATATCAAAAGCAAGTAGTTTCTCTTCGTGTTGGTATGGAGATTAGTCGGGATGCTTTATTGCGTTCATTAATCGAAATTCAATTTGAGCGTAACGACATTGATTTTCAACGTGGACGTTTCCGTGTACGTGGTGATGTTGTGGAAATTTTCCCTGCATCTCGAGATGAACGTGCACTACGGGTCGAGTTTTTTGGTGATGAAATTGATCGGATTCGTGAAGTGGATGCTTTGACAGGGGAAATTTTAAGTGAGACGGAACATGTATCAATTTTCCCGGCAACACATTTCTTAACTGATGGGGATCATTTAGAGCATGCGATTGCTTCGATTCAAGCCGAGTTAGATATGCGTCTAGCTATTTTGAAAGAAAATAATCAACTCTTAGAAGCTCAACGCTTAGAGCAACGTACCAATTACGATATTGAAATGTTGAGAGAAATGGGTTATACATCAGGAATTGAAAACTATTCACGTCATATGGATGGCCGAAAAGAAGGCGAACCACCTTATACATTACTCGATTTCTTCCCAAAAGATTATTTAATTGTTATTGATGAATCACATGTAACGATGCCACAAATTCGTGGAATGTACAATGGGGACCGTGCGAGAAAGCAAATGTTAGTTGATTACGGCTTCCGTTTGCCTTCAGCTTTGGATAATCGCCCGTTGCGTTTAGAGGAATTTGAAGAACGTGTCAATCAAATTATTTATGTTTCTGCGACTCCGGGTCCTTATGAGCATGAGCAAACAGATACAGTGGTACAACAAATTATTCGTCCAACTGGGTTATTGGATCCAGTCATTGAAGTTCGTCCAATTATGGGGCAAATTGATGATTTAGTGGGCGAGATTAATGAACGTACAGAACGTAATGAACGGGTTTTTGTTACAACGTTGACTAAAAAAATGTCAGAAGACTTAACAGATTATTTCAAAGAACTAGGCATCAAAGTCAAGTATTTGCATAGTGATATTAAAACACTTGAACGAACGGAAATTATTCGTGATTTACGTTTAGGCGAGTTTGATGTGTTGGTGGGTATTAACTTGTTACGTGAAGGATTGGATGTTCCTGAAGTATCGTTAGTGGCTATTTTAGATGCTGATAAAGAAGGCTTTTTACGTAGCGAACGTTCACTAGTGCAAACAATTGGACGGGCCGCGCGAAATGCAGAAGGAAAAGTCATTATGTACGCTGATAAAATCACCGATTCAATGCAACGTGCGATGGATGAGACTTCCCGTCGACGTGAGATTCAACAAGCGTACAATAAAGAACACGGCATTGAACCGAAAACAATCATTAAAGAAATTCGCGAGTTAATCTCAATTTCGAAAGTTGCTGAAGAAGTTGCAGATTATGAAGTAAATTCATATGAAGAATTATCGAAAGAGGAAAAAGAATTGCTACTACTTAAATTAGAAAAAGAAATGCGAGAAGCTGCCAAAGCGTTAGACTTTGAAAAAGCAGCTACTCTGCGTGATACGATTCTAGAATTAAAAGCATAGTCAGGAGGAAAAAAATGGCAAATGACAAGATTGTGATTCATGGTGCGCGTGCACATAATTTAAAAAATATAGATGTAACGATTCCTAGAGATCAGTTGGTTGTTGTAACTGGTCTGTCTGGATCAGGCAAAAGCTCGTTAGCTTTTGATACGTTATATGCAGAAGGACAACGTCGTTATGTTGAGAGTCTGTCTGCGTATGCGCGTCAATTTTTAGGTCAAATGGATAAACCGGATGTCGATAGTATTGATGGCTTAAGCCCGGCGATTTCCATTGATCAGAAAACCACAAGTAAAAATCCGCGTTCAACAGTTGGAACAGTCACTGAAATTAATGACTATCTACGTTTATTATTTGCTCGTATTGGTCATCCGATTTGTCCGAATGACCACATTGAAATTACGAGTCAATCGGTTGAGCAAATGGTTGATCAAGTGTTGGAATTACCAGATAGAAGTAAAATTCAAATTCTAGCGCCAGTTGTTGTACAGAAAAAAGGACAACACAAACGTGTCTTTGAAATGATTCAACGTGAAGGATATGTGCGAGTTCGTGTTGACGGTGAAATTTATGATATTTCAGAAGTACCTGAGTTAGAAAAAAATAAAAAACATGATATTGCAATCATTATTGACCGAATTGTTGTGAAAGAAGGTATTCGTTCACGTTTGTTTGATTCATTTGAATCAGCACTAAGGATGGCTGAAGGCTATGCAATTGTTGATGTGATTGGTCAAGAAGAACTATTATTTAGTGAACATTATTCTTGTCCTTATTGCGGATTTACTGTTGGTGAATTGGAACCACGTCTGTTTTCTTTTAATGCACCATTTGGAGCTTGTACAGAATGTGATGGTTTAGGGATTAAGCTGGAAGTTGATATTGATTTAGTTGTGCCTGATGCAACGAAAACATTACGTGAAGGGGCGTTGGTTCCTTGGAATCCAATCAGCTCCCAATATTATCCACAAATGTTAGAGCAAGCTTGCCAAGAATTTAGTATTGATATGGATATCCCGTTTGAAGATTTACCAGAAGAACAACGAGATATTGTCTTGAATGGTTCAAATGGTGAATTGTTCCATTTCCATTATGAAAATGATTTTGGTGGCGTACGTGATGTTGAAGTGCCATTTGAAGGAGTCATGACCAATATTAAACGTCGTTATCATGAAACAAACAGTGACTTTACAAGAGAACAAATGCGTTTGTATATGAACGAATTAACTTGTAAAGCATGTAAAGGGTATCGTTTAAACCCACAAGCTCTTTCCGTTAAAGTTGGTGGTAAACATATTGGTGAAATCAGCGAATTAGCGATTAATAAAGCATTACCGTTTGTAGAAAGTTTGGAATTAAGTGAACAAGAAACGATGATTGCTCGTCCAGTTGTCAAAGAAATTGATGACCGTCTAAGCTTTTTACAAAATGTTGGGTTAGATTATTTAACTTTAAGTCGCTCAGCAGGTACATTGTCAGGCGGAGAAGCGCAACGGATTCGTTTGGCAACACAAATTGGTTCTAATTTATCAGGTGTCTTATACATTTTAGATGAGCCTTCCATTGGGTTACATCAACGTGACAACGATCGATTGTTACAATCTTTACGTAAGATGCGTGATTTGGGAAATACACTGATTGTTGTTGAGCATGATGAAGATACGATGCGAGCAGCGGATTACTTGATTGATGTCGGACCTGGTGCAGGACACGCAGGCGGCGAAATCGTTGCTGCAGGTACACCCGAAGAGGTAGCCGCAAATCCAGCTTCTTTAACAGGACAGTATCTATCTGGTAAGCGAGTGATTCCAGTTCCGAAAGAACGTCGCAAAGGTAACGGACAAGCAATTAAAATTACTGGTGCAACAGAAAATAATTTAAAAAATGTTTCAGTTTCTTTCCCATTAGGGCAGTTTGTGGCAGTGACAGGTGTTTCTGGTTCCGGAAAATCAACCTTAGTGAATGAAATTTTGAAAAAAGCCTTGGCTCAAAAAATCAATCGCAATTCAAACAAACCAGGAAAATTCAAAAAAATGACTGGTTACGAAAATATTGAGAAAATTATCGATATTGACCAAAGTCCAATTGGCCGTACACCTAGAAGTAATCCTGCAACCTACACAAGCGTTTTTGATGATATCCGTGATTTATTTGCACAAACGAATGAAGCAAAAATTCGTGGTTATAAAAAAGGCCGTTTCAGTTTTAACGTTAAAGGTGGACGTTGTGAAGCATGTCGTGGTGACGGTATTATCAAGATTGAAATGCATTTCTTGCCAGATGTCTATGTACCTTGTGAAGTGTGTCATGGCAAACGTTATAATTCTGAAACGTTAGAAGTCCATTATAAAGGAAAGAATATTTCTGAAATATTGGATATGACCGTAGATGATGCAGTAGAGTTCTTCAAACACATTCCAAAAATCCATCGCAAACTACAAACAATTGTGGATGTTGGTTTAGGTTATGTGACATTAGGACAACCTGCTACAACCTTATCTGGTGGGGAAGCGCAACGCATGAAATTAGCAAGCGAACTTCATAAAAACTCCAATGGCAAGAGTTTTTATATTTTGGATGAACCAACAACTGGGTTACATTCTGATGATATTGCACGCTTGTTGAAAGTATTGGAACGTTTGGCAGATGCTGGTAATACAGTGTTGGTGATTGAGCATAATTTAGATGTCATTAAGTCAGCGGATCATGTCATTGATTTAGGACCAGAAGGTGGCGATGGTGGTGGTACCATTCTAGCAACAGGTACACCCGAAGAGATTGCCCAAGTCAAAGAAAGTTATACAGGACAATATTTACAAAATGTTTTGAAAGAAAAGAATTAAATTAATTCAAAATTCTAATAAAACACTTGTAAGATGTTCTATGCTTGGTTAGAATTGAATCAGGTCGAAAAGCACCTCATGGTCATTTCGCCTATAAGTTTTATCCGTTCAGATAGAAAGAAGCAATCGGTGATTAGCGCTGATTGCTTTTTTCTTTTTGTAATCCCACAAACTTATTTCTTAAATTCATCATAAAACTATCGCAATGATACGCCCGGAATGATATAATTAGCTAGATGTAGGAAGAAAGGGGCGAAGAAAGATGGTAGAAAGTTTAGAGTTAGTTATTATTACAGGAATGAGTGGTGCCGGGAAAACGGTCGCTATCCAAAGCTTTGAAGATATGGGGTATTTCTGTATTGATAATATGCCACCAAGTTTAGTGCCTAAATTTTGGGAATTAATTAAAGAATCAGGAAAAGTATCAAAAATTGCGTTGGTCGTCGATTTACGTTCACGTTCATTCTTTGAAGAAATTCAAAGTATGCTAGCTGAAATCGAAAATACGGCGTTTATCGATACACGCGTCTTATTTTTAGATGCGTCAGATACAGAATTAGTTTCACGTTATAAGGAGACAAGAAGAACACATCCATTGGCGATGGATGGTTTAGTTACAGAAGGTATCCGTAAAGAACGTGCGATTTTAGACGATTTAAAAACGCGTGCTTCGATTGTCATTGATACGACCAGTTTGACACCTAGACAATTAAGAGAAAAAATCAATCAAGAATTTCGTCATTCAAAAGATACTGGTTTCCGAATTGAAATGGTTTCTTTTGGTTTTAAATATGGACTACCAATTGATGCAGATATTGTGATGGATGTGCGTTTCTTGCCAAATCCGCATTATATTAGCCATTTACGTCCATTAACTGGAAAAGATTTGCCGGTCTATGAATACGTTATGTCATTTCCGGAAACTGAAACATTTTATCAACAATTTTTAAGTTTGCTACAAGCAATTATGCCTGGTTATGTGAAAGAAGGCAAAAGCAGTTTAACGGTTGCGATCGGTTGTACAGGGGGGCAACATCGATCAGTTGCCTTAACTGAACGTATCGGTGAAGCTTTGTCAGAAGATTATAAAGTAAATATTACGCATCGTGACAAAGACAAGCGTAAAGAAACGGTGAATCGCTCATGACACTAAAAACATATCGCATCAGAAAACCAAAAATTGTTGTATTAGGTGGAGGAACAGGTTTACCTGTCATTCTAAAAAGCTTACGAAATCAAGGGGTCGACATCACAGCGATAGTAACTGTCGCTGATGATGGCGGTAGTAGTGGTGAATTAAGAGATTCTGTCACTAAAATGACCCCTCCAGGAGATTTACGGAATGTATTGGTCTCATTGTCAGATATGCCAAAATTGTACTCTGATATTTTTCAATATCGATTTAGCAAAGACGATAAATTTTTAGCTAATCATGCGTTAGGGAATTTAATTATTGCGGGCATGTCAGAAATGCGTGGCAGTACCTATGAAGCTATTCAATTACTTTCGAAAATGATGCATGTGGATGGAAAAGTGTATCCATCTTCAGATGAGCCACTTGTTTTGCATGCTGTCTTTAAAGACGGCACAACTGTTGCAGGAGAATCAAAAATTGCATTAGATCGAAAAACGATTGATCATGTCTTTGTCAGAAATCATCAAAATGAAGAACCAAAAGCTGCGCGTAAAGTGGTCTCTTCTATTCTTGAAGCGGACATGATTGTTTTGGGTCCTGGAAGTTTATTTACAAGCATCCTACCAAACTTGATGATTACTGAGATTGGGGATGCATTATTAAAAACGAAGGCTGAAACAGTCTATATTTGTAACATTATGACCCAAAAAGGCGAAACTGAACATTTTACCGATGCCAATCATGTGCAAGTATTGCATCAACACTTGAAAAACAATTTTATCGACACTGTTTTAGTGAATACAGAACCTGTGCCGGATGGGTACATGGATTATGAAACATACGATGAATATTTGGTACAAGTAAAACATGATTTTACTGCCTTACGAGAAGAAGGGTGTCGAGTTGTTTCGACCGACTTTTTGGAACTTAAAGACAATGGCGTATTCCACGACGGCGATAAAGTTGTGGAAGAGTTAATCCGCATTGTTTATGGCGCAAAGATTTAAGAGAGGAGGGAAAAGATGTCTTTTGCAGCAGAAGTAAAAAAAGAATTAACTAGTTTGGAAGTTCACCGTGAGCATGCAAAAGCGGAACTTGCTGCATTAATTCGTATGAATGGCTCAATTAGTTTAGCTAACCAACAAATTATTTTAAATGTACAGACTGAAAATGCTGCGATTGCTCGTCGTATTTATTCTCTGCTTAAAGATCACTATGATGTTCGTAGTGAATTACTTGTTCGCCGAAAAATGAAATTAAAGAAAAATAATGTCTATATTGTACGATTGAAACAAGAAACCAGAGAAGTTTTAGATGACTTAGGGATTATGGATGGCTTAATGTTTCATAGCCATGTTTCTACTGAAATTATGGGGAATGCTCAAAAAATGCGTTCTTATTTGCGAGGGGCATTTATGGCGTCTGGATCGATTAATAATCCAGAAACCAGTCGGTACCATTTAGAGATTTATTCGATTTATGAGGAACACAATCAAGATATTTGTGATATGCTCAATTATTACGGCTTAAATGCACGCACACTTGAACGTCGTAACGGATATATTTCTTATCTAAAAGGGGCAGAACATATTGCTGACTTCCTAACTTTGATTGGCGCGACGAATTCGATGTTAAAATTTGAAGATGTTCGCATTGTGCGGGATATGCGTAATTCTGTTAATCGGTTGGTCAATTGTGAAACAGCCAATATGAATAAAACAATTGATGCAGCCTCCAAACAGATTGAAAATATCGAGTACATTGAAGAACGAGTGGGTCTACAAGCATTACCCGATAAATTACAGGAAATTGCAGAATTACGATTAGAGCATCCAGAAGTTAGTCTAAAAGAACTAGGCGAAATGATTCCGTCGGGAATGATTTCTAAATCAGGAATCAATCATCGTATTCGTAAAATTAATGAATTTGCCGATCGATTGCGCGAAGGTGCAGTATAAAAATAACCTGATGACATTGTTGATGTCGTCAGGTTGTTTTTTTGATTAAGAAAAGAGATATACGAATGTTGATGTTCCTTTAATTTTATGTTAATTCCCCAATAAACCAAATTTCACCTTCGTAGTGGTAGCCATCTTCATCAGTAATTACTTCTTTAAAACCTGATATTTGCAAATCGTTAGGAATAGCTAATCCCCATTCAGTTTGAATGTTTCTATCTTCAGAAAGATGAAGCCATTTTTGATATTCGTCGTTCCTGTTAAAGAAATCTTTAAAATGAGAGTCATTTTTAAATACAATAATTTGCGCACCCCATAAACTAGGTAAATCAATTGAAACTACTACTCGATGCTTTTCTTTATCATTTGGCTTCAAACTAATTAGATGTTCAGCTCTATCCAATAGTGTTTGAATGCAAAGTCGTTTAATTTTTTTAGGTGTTTTATCGGAAGTTATAAAGTCTTGTGCAACTGGTAGGTGCAGATGCCAATAACCATTGTAAAATTCTGTTGGAAATTCCAATGTGTTTTCTTCAATACACTTAATCATATTATTATACTTACGTTTAACTCCTCGGACTTTTTTCTCCCGCATAATATTACTCCTCATTTCCATTCAAATATCAACAGAGCTATTTAACAGAGTCTTATTTTAAGTAAGATGCCAAGGTTTCTGAATCAATATTTTCATCAAAAATATGTTCATCTACAATAATCGTTGGTACAAATTTGATATTCGCTTGCTCAGTTTCAGTCACTAATTGTTTTGCATAATCTAAGTGGTTGTGTTCTGTCAAACCTAGCGTGTTTTTGGCGAAGTCTGCTACTTCCTCTAATGAAAGATCTTTCCATTGCTCTTGTGTTTCAAAAGCTTTAGTTAAATCTGCGAGTGCTTGTGTTGCATCATTGGTAGTAATAAAACGATGCATCACATTGCCTCGTTGCAAGGATTCTTTTTCACGGTCAACTAATTTGATTACACGTTGGACACGATTTGCTGCAACTGCTTCTGTCAAAATATCTTTAGAATTTTCAAACCATTGTTTACAATAAGGGCAACGTACATTGATGAACTCTAAGATTGTTTTTGGTGCATCTTTGCCAACGTGAATGCCATAATCTGCATTAGTTTCTTGCGCTTTGATAACTGAAATATCCATTTTTTGATTCCTCCTTATGTTATTATTAGTCTAACGAATTTTTGTGAAAAAGCCAAGGTATCTTAATGGAAAAAATAATTGATAATTATTTTCTTGAAAAATTTCAAAGATAACACCTTTTTTATCAACAAGTGAAAAAAGCTGTGCTATACTGATAATTAGTACAAGTCTTATAGCAAAGGAAGGCTGTTAGTATGAAATTTAATATTAGCGAGTTATTTAACATTACTTATTGGAAAGAAATTTTCTCTGTGGATGTGTTTTCACTCCCTTTTGTCATCAATATATTAGATATTATTGTTGTATGGTTTATTGTGTATAAGTTGATACAATTGGTACGAGGAACAAAAGCTATTCAGTTATTTAAAGGTGTAGCAATGTTTATTGCTACTCGTTTTATTGCAGAACTGGTAGGACTCCACACATTATCTTGGTTGATGGATCAAGTTATTACGTATGGTGTCATTGCTGCAATAGTTATTTTTCAACCAGAAATCAGGCGTGGATTGGAGCATTTGGGACGAACGACATTTTTCACTCCAACAAAAATGGATAAGAATAATGATGAACAAGTCTTGAAGTCTTTTGATAAAGCAATTCAATATATGTCCAAGCGAAAAATTGGTGCATTAATTACAATTGAACGTAATACAGGATTAGATGAATACATCGAAACTGGAATTCCCTTGGATGCAGATATTACAGGTGAATTGCTAATTAATATCTTTATTCCAAATACACCTTTACACGATGGCGCCGTCATTATTCGTGATGGAAAGATAGCCGTTTCTTGTGCTTACTTACCTTTATCAGATAGTTTGTTAATTCCAAAAGAATTTGGTACGCGACATCGTGCGGCAGTAGGGGTATCTGAAGTCAGTGATGCTATTACGATTATTGTGTCAGAAGAGACTGGGGATGTCAGTTTAACTTGGAACAACCAGTTGCATGCTGATTTAACACAAGAACAGTATATGGATATGTTACGGACAGCATTGGTACCAGATGAAAAACCAAAAGAGAAAAAGAATATTTTTCATGTTATTTTAGATGAATTAAACAAATTGAATAAAGGAGGGAAATAATGTTTACAAAAGAACGACGTAGTAACATTATGTATGCATTATTAGCTCTGCTTTTCAGTTTTGTACTGTTTTTTTATGCAAATGGTTCGAACTTACAAAATACATTTACAACAACACCAAATATGTTTGAAGAAACGTTAGAAGACGTACCAGTTCAAATCAAGTATAATCAGGATAAATATTTTATCCAGGGATATCAACCAACAGTGAACGTTGACTTAAGAAGCATCAATCGCATACAATTAGATGCGGAAACAAATGAAGAGACTCGTAATTTTCGGGTGGTTGCCGATTTGACAAGTTTATCCGAAGGCACGCATGATGTTATGTTAGAAGTCCAAAATATGAGTAATAGCGTAAAAGCAACTATTTCTCCGCAAATTTTTACTGTAACCATTGAGAAAAAAGTGGCAAAAGAATTTCCTGTTGAAGTTGATTTTTCTGAAGAAAATTTGCAAGATGGCTTTCGATTAGATAAAATAACTTCGATACCTAATAAAGTGACAGTGACTACGGGGGAACAAACAGCTGAAGAAATTAGCAAAGTAATTGCTGATGTTAGCTCATTACAAGGCATAACAAGCAATCAAACACAAAAAGTCCCTGTACATGCAGTTAATAAAAACGGCGATATTCTTCAAACAACAATTCAACCAGAAGAAGTGCAAGTTGAAGCTATAGTTTCAGCACCTGAAAAAGAAGTGAGTCTGTTTGCAAGTCAACAGGGAACGACACCCAATGGGATATCACATTTTAATTATGTCTTAGATCAAACAAAAGCAACAATTTCTGGTTCACAAGAACTGATTGATTCATTAAGCAGTATAGGAGTACCAGTTGATGTTTCCACGATTCGTGAGAAAACGACACAAGTTGTGACGATTCCTGTACCTGATGGAGTTATCAGTCATCCGCAAGAAGTAACGATAGAAATTACGCCAGTCTTTTTGGATTCATCAGAAGAAAGACCGTCTGAAACGATACCTTCTACTTCTTCGCCCGTTTCTGGAACAGAATCGACTGAGCCTATTCCTAGTTCCGAAACAACCACTTCTGCTTCAACAACGCCAGAAGTGAGCGAATCAGGAAATGTAGAAGAGCCTATTCAATCGTCATCTTCACAAGAACAAGAAACAGAATAAGAGAGGAACGTTAATCATGGGAAAATATTTTGGAACAGATGGTGTCAGAGGAGAAGCAAATAAGGAATTGACACCAGAGTTAGCATTCAAGTTAGGTCGTTGTGGTGGTTATGTATTAAGTCAACATGAAACAGGAGAAAGAAGACCTCGTGTCCTTGTTGGGAGAGATACTCGTATTTCAGGACAACTATTAGAAAATGCTTTAATTGCAGGTTTACTTTCTGTGGGGATTGAAGTCTTTCAACTTGGTGTGATTTCAACACCGGGAGTAGCTTATCTTACTCGTATTCAAAAAGCGAGTGCGGGTGTCATGATTTCTGCTTCGCATAATCCAGCACAAGACAATGGCATTAAATTTTTCGGAAATGATGGCTTCAAATTAGTTGATGAACAAGAAGCAGAGATTGAAGCTTTATTAGATGCAGATGAAGATACACTGCCTCGTCCATCAGCTGAGGGGTTAGGAACAGTTGAGGAATTCCCAGAAGGGCTATTGAAATATTCTCAATTCTTACAACAAACAATCAGTGGCGATTTGTCTGGTTTAACGGTTTGTTTAGACGCAGCGAATGGAGCGACAGCTTCAACAGTGAATCGTTTGTTTGCTGATTTAGAAACAGATTTCTATACGATTGGCACTTCACCAAATGGTGTGAATATCAATGACGGTGTTGGATCAACACATCCAGAAAAATTAGCCGAATTTGTTGTTGAAAAAGGTGCTGATGCTGGTTTAGCTTTTGATGGCGATGGCGATCGAATTATTGCGGTTGATGAACGTGGCGAAATCGTCGATGGCGATAAAATCATGTACATCTGTGCCAAATATTTAGCTGAAAATAAACGCTTGAAACAAGACACAATTGTTACAACCGTGATGAGTAATCTAGGCTTCCATAAAGCTGTGGAAGAGATTGGTTTGAAAGATGTGATTACTCAAGTGGGTGACCGTTATGTCGTGGAAGAAATGCGTAAAAATGATTACAACTTCGGTGGTGAACAATCTGGACATATGGTCTTTTTAGATTTTAATACCACTGGAGATGGCATGTTGTCAGGTATCCAATTATTGAATATCATGAAACAAACGGGCAAAAAGTTATCTGAATTAGCCGATGAAGTAACGATTTACCCACAAAAATTAGTGAATATTCGCGTATCTAATAAAAATGGTGCGATGGAAGTCCCTGCGATTAAAGCAGTGATTGAAGAAGCCGAGGCTGAAATGAATGGCGAAGGTCGCATTTTAGTTCGCCCTTCAGGAACAGAACCGCTGTTGCGAGTGATGGCAGAAGCGCCAACCGATGAAAAAGTAAATTATTATGTAGACAAAATTGCCGATGTTGTTCGTCAAGAGATTGGTTTATAATTATACGTTAAAAAGAGAAAAGTTGTGGTGACTTTTCTCTTTTTTTATAAAAGGAGAAAAGCTGAGTAATAAGGAGGATTTACATGGAAAATAAAATTTCACAATTAATTGATGAAGTCGAAAAGGTTATTTTAGGAAAACGAGAGGTTATTCAAATGACTGTTGCTGCGCTTTTAGCTGATGGTCACGTATTGTTTGAAGATATTCCTGGCGTTGGGAAAACATTGATGATTCAAACGTTAGCCAAAACTATTCAAGGGAAATTTGCTAGAGTCCAATTTACTCCTGATTTATTGCCGAGTGATATTTTAGGAGTTTCGATTTTTAATCGACAGACACATCAATTTGAATTTCGGAAAGGTCCAGTCTTTACCACAGTTCTCTTAGCAGATGAATTAAATCGGACAACACCTCGAACACAAGCAGCGTTATTAGAAGCTATGTCTGAAAATCGAGTAACGATTGATAATGTTACATATGAATTATCGCCACATTTTTTTGTTTTAGCCACGCAAAATCCGATTGAATATGAAGGAACATATCCATTACCTGAAGCGCAACTAGATCGTTTTTTATTTCGCCTGACAATTGGCTACCCAACGTTTTCGGATGAATTAGCATTAATGTTAGGTAAAAAACGAACCGTTACAAAAGTTAAGCAAATCATGACTGAGCAAGAAGTTGCTAGCTTAAAGGAGAAGGTTTCTGAAGTTTTTGTTCATGAGAGTGTTGGAAAATATGCGTTAGAATTAGTGCAAGCTAGTCGAAATCATCAAGGTGTAGTTTTAGGCGTGAGTCCACGTGGTGCAGTTGCTTTTATTCGTGCTGCAAAAGCCTATGCCTTAACAGAGGGAAGACAATATGTGACTCCTGAAGATTTGCAAAAAATTCTTCCGGCTGTTTTTGGTCATCGTTTACAGTTGAAAAATGCTCATGGAAATGAACTAGAGGCTATTTTACAGCAAATTGTTCGTCGCGTTGCCGTACCTGTAAGGAGGTAAGGTATGCGAAAAATAAAACAACTATATTTACTTGTGATATTTGGTTTGGTATATAGTCTGATTACACTCTATGCACTAGTATTTAATACTCAAACAGGATGGAGCATGTGGTTTTTTGCAAGTTTATTTTTATTTGTAGAGTTTCTGGGTTTGATGAGTTCGCTTAAACGATTATTTGTTGAGAGTCCTAACTTAGTAACTGAAGTGAATCAAGCGCAAGCAGTATCATTTGCTATCAAAAAAAGTAGCGCTCGTTTGTTGTTCTTTCCATACGTCACATTGACAGGGAAACAATTACATCCGGAGAAAAAAATCTGGTTCTTTCATAAAAATAGTCTAATAGAAGTCGTTTGGACACCAAAAAAGAGAGGGAATTACTCGGAAGTGGTTGTTACACTGGTTGCCAGTGATTTATTTGATTGGCTACAGAAGCGACGTAAAATCAGCGTGCCTGTTTCTTGGATGATTCTGCCTATGCAATATCCCTATGCTGATAAATTACAAATTCTTTTTCAAAGAATACTTCAGCAAAATGAGAATGGGGAAAATGATTTTTCTATCAAAAATTATCGTCCTTATCAACCTGGCGATGCATTGAAGCACATTGATTGGAAATTATCTAGCCGAGAAGACGAATTGATGTGGCGAGAGTATCAGATGTATCAAAAATCAGATTGGATACTGGTTTTCTACGGACAAAAGAGTATTTACTTTGAAGAAATGTTGACCGTTGTGTATACGCTCTTCCAACAATGGCATTTAACTTCTCGACAACTGAAATTATTAGGAAATCAAATTGAACAAACCGATGAATTACTTCAGCAATTTGCACAAATTGAACCTTTTGAAACGCCACCCGAAATCGTAAAAGAAAAGAAAAAAATGATTGTGTTCGTACCAGAAAAATCAGATAACTTAATCGAAGCATTGGTGGCGACTGCCAATCCATTTGAAATCTATACGTATCAAGATATCAAACGACTGGAGGGACAGCAATGATGCGACGACTACAAAGAAAATTACCTTTGCTGTTTTTATCGTTTATCAGTTTTTCCGTGTTATTTACGCAATTTTTAACAACCTATCAAGTATCTGTAACTGGTTTTAGTTTTTTTGCGATTGCTTTGCTTTGTGTGGTTGCTCTGCTTCGTTATCGACTCCTTAAGTTCCCAGTGTATTTATTGAGTGGTAGTTGGATTTTTTATCAATATGTTCGCTTAGAGCAGACTTTTTCTTTGTCATGGTTTCGAACTGCAGGCCAGTTAATTCAATCAGAAATTGCTCGTTTTCTGACAGGAGAAATGTCTTTTATACCGTTAGAAGTAGCATTGGTTATTCTTTTGCTACTACTGATTTTATTGACTGAGCTGCAAATTGAATATGAACGTATCTATTTAAGTACACTGGTGATTATTGTTTATATGTTATTGATAGCCACCTTCAACCGTGTGGATGTTAGCTATAAAATTATTTTACTCTTAGCCGTTGCTTTAATTATGCGTTTGTTAATTGTGGCAAAACAAGAGTATCAACGCGTCATTTATGGAAGCGTGCTAGTGATTGGATTAGTCATAGGAGCGTCATTGTTACCGATAACTAGTATTCGAGATGAATTGGTTATTCGTTCCGCGAGGATTCGCAATCATTTAAATCAAACAGGTTTTTATCAGCTTTTTGAAGAAGGCGCATCAGGGACACGTACAGGATTTGGAGAAAATGACGCTGTATTAGGTGGACCATTGATGGATGACCACACACTATTATTTGAGGCAAAGCAACAAACGGCTCATTATTGGCGGGTTGAAAGTAAAGAAGTGTACACTGGCACTGGCTGGCGTAATTCTTCGTCATATAATGAATCCATTTATGAGGAATCTGGTGGTAGAATTTATTTAGAAGATGAAGCTTATCTTGGTGAGTATCAACCGAGGGAAAGCATTGAACTTTCATTTAGCTTGAACGATAGTTATTTGCCGTTGCCCTATGGTCGGGTCATTTTAGAGTCAGAGACAGACTTTTTAAAATTGGAACGTTCTCATGAAAATGGTCGTCTCAATTACGCATCAGCTTCGGATCGAACCAATCTAACTATTGGCTGGTTTCAGCCAGATTATACACAGGCAACTTTGGCTGGGGTGACCAATCAAGAAATTGAGCACTACCTAAGTTTACCTATATTACCTGAACGAGTAGTCACACTAGCAGAGGATTTGACCGCTGATAAACCCACTTTGTTGGAAAAAGTATTGGCAGTTGAAGAATATTTAAAAAACTCATCGGACTTTCGTTACTCAAAAATCGATACACCTGTTACACCAAAAGGAAGAGATTATGTGGACCATTTTCTATTTGATTCTCAAGTAGGCTATTGTGACAATTTTTCGACGGCAATGGCAGTCTTGTTACGTGCCGTTGATATCCCAACGAGATGGGCCAAAGGGTTTGCTCCTGGGGAAGTGGTTCGAGAAGAAGATGGCCATGATGTGTATGCTATCCGTAATTCTGATGCCCATTCATGGGTAGAAGTTTTCTTTGATGGAGTTGGCTGGGTACCATTTGAACCAACACCTTCATTCAGCCAAGCGTTAGATAGTACCGTTGCAACCAGCGATTCATCTGAAACTAGTGAAACGAGTCAATCAACAGAGGAATCTTCCACTTCAAGTAGTTCGACCGAATTATCAACGTCAAATGAATCAACTAGTGCAACAGATGAGCCAACGACAACCAATCACTTTTGGGAACCGATGATTCAACTGTTCAAGAACAGTTGGCGCTATCTACGTTGGCTGATTCTAGCTGTGTGTGTCTTGAGTTTATGGCGTTGGGGTGTCACGTGGCAAATACTAATCCTTTGGCGCTTTAATAAACAATCATTGATACGTGTCTATCCAAGATTATTAAAACAAATTGAGAAACAACAAGAACGACCTGCTGAACAAACCTTACATGCGTATGCTGAGCGAGTTGAAGCGAATTTTCCAATTTTTGACGGAGATTTTCGAACCTTAACTCAAAACTATGAAGCAGCACTCTATGCATCTGCATCAATCGAGACTCAGGAAATTGATTATCCTTTTATTAAGAAGCTTCTTGCTAAAATACGGAAAATGAATAAAAATAGCATTTAGTGTTTGTTGAAACTAAATGCTTTTTTTTCTAAACAAATCCGGTGAGAAAAATCAGCCCATAGTCCTATAAGAAAAAAAACTAATTGAATCTTTTGTATGTTATAATTGTTTTATTATGTTAGAGGGTTGGTTCACAAGGAGAAAAAATGAAAAGAGTATATATTTTATTAACAGATACCGGGACGGTCTTCACCAAATGTATTCGGGTATTTACGGGGAAAAAATACAATCATGCATCACTGGGTTTAGACCTTCAATTAAACCAAGTGTATAGTTTCGGACGCAAAAAAGTTACAAATCCATTTGATGGTGGGTTTGTAAAAGAAAATTTATATCAGGATTTTTTCCTACAAGCGAGTTGTCAGGTTTATTGTTTTGAAGTAGCAGAAGAACAATTTGAACGATTGCAGGATACTGTGCAAGCTTTTGGATTAGATTCAGCAAAATACAAATATAATTTGTTAGGATTAGTAGGGATTGCTTTACATCAACATTGGAATCGGAAAGATGCGTATTTTTGTTCGCAATTTTTAGCCCATGTCTTTGAAGAAAGCCAAACTGTACGTTTTAGTAAGCCAATCTATTTAATTACACCAACAGACTTAATTGAAGCGGTTCAACCGCGACTCGTTTATGAAGGTACTGTCGATGAATATTTGGCAAATAGTGCAACTTATATCGAAAGTCCAATTACTGTTTATGGTACCAGTCAAAAGTACGGAACAAGCTCTGTAAAAAAATGGGGCTTTCCAGTAATTAATCGTTTTTTCTAATACAATCAGAGGCTTCCTCATTTAATTTTCACTTAATCAGTTATGGTTTGACACTTTTTTTGTAAAAGAGCTAAACTAATAGTGATGAAGGATGAAATTGTTATTCAATACTTTATCAAAAATTAGCTGAGGGAGTGTTTTTTATGTACGAAGAAAAAAAGAACTTTGATTGGATGAGTCTTTTACTGGGGATTTTATTTATGTTAACTGCTCTGGTTACATTTCGTAATCCAGGAACTAGTTTAACAGCAATTGTTATTTATCTAGCAATTACGGCAATTATTAATGGTGCGGCTAGTTTATTGATTCGTCGCAAAGTCAAACAATTAACTGGTTTGAAATTTACAATGTTCTTAGTGCTAGGTATTATTGAAATTATTGTTGGTATCGTTTTGATGTTCAATCTAAATGCCGGAATTCTAGCATTAGCTTATGTTTTTGCCATCTGGTTTGTCATTGACTCGATTCGTAACTTAATAGTATTAAATGAAATCTCAGGGGATAGAAAGGCTTATTATTGGTTCTCATTGATTGTGAATGTATTAGGGATTTTTGTTGGCTTCTCTTTATTCTTTGATCCAATCGTTTCAATGTTGACTTTATCATTTTTAGTTGGTTTTTATTTGTTATTATTAGGAATTTTCTATTTCGTTCATGCATTTTCAAACTAAAAAGAAAAGAACCATCATCGATTATCGATGATGGTTCTTTTTAATTAAATAATGGACGTGTATTGAAGCCAGGTTCTTCAAGTTTGGTCAAACGTTTGTCAATGCGGCGAATAATGCCTTCTGAAAAATCAAGAGAGTCCACGTTTTTACGGGCACATAGTAGCAAACGTTTTTCGCTAGCGAGGCGACCTTGGCGACGATAAATGTTCGCTAAGCGTTCAACGTATTCATAATGTGTATAATCTGTTCGCGCAATGAGGTACGTTAATAAGTCTTCTGCTTTGGTACACTCATTGTTGCCATAATAAGTAATCGCTTCACGGTAAAGTTTAATTTCAAGTTCTTCAAGAAGTTTTGCTTCTTGTTTTTGTTTTTTCCATTCATTCACAGAAATTTTTCCAGTTATTTGGCCATTTGCATCATATAAAAAAATCACAGGAACGTCATTTGGATGTGTTTGTTCATTTTGAATTTTTTTCATAAAATAACCTCCTGGATGTAATGTGATATATTAAATATACTACATTTTTTTTTAAAGTGCTACTAGAATTATGAAAAAGCTTTCTTTAAGGTAAGTTTCGTCGAATTTGGAAGTAACCAGCAATCTCTGAAATCCCCATAAAAATTAAAATGCTACCAAAAAGTGTCATAATGCTAGCAACAGCATGGAACATTATGACAAAGCCACCAATAATCAAAATACCGGCATAAATCATCCATGGAAGGAAAGGTTGATTTAATTTCTTTAAATTAAAAGCTTGCATCATTCTTGTACAACCATTTAAAACGATTAAAATCCCCAAGAACACTGTAATGATGGTGAAGATTGGTTTCGCCAGAGCGAGTATGGCAGCTGCAGCAACTAATAATAGAATACCTAAAATTAATTCCATTCCTGTATAGCCTGTTTGTTTTTTCTCACGGTACGCATTCCAAAGATTTAGTAGCCCTAAGACAGCGACATAGCCAGCAACTAAATAAATAATTGCTTGCGTAAATTGTTGAGGGTACATAATGACAAGAATACCAGCCACAATATAGCAAATTCCTCGTAATAAGGCATACCGTTGAAATTGTTGAATCAGTTTACTCATAGGATTCACCTCTTTTTTTATTTGTTCACCTTATTTTATCGAAAATTACCTAAAATAGAAAATTATTTGCCAAAAGAAATAGTATTCAATTGCGATATGCTTTAAATTTCTGTTAAACTAGGAGGAAAGAAGAGATTAGGAGAAAAAAATGAGCGTATTTACTTTGGTATTTGCTTTATTCACTTTGATTTTATATGCCTATTTATTGGTATTAAGGAAAGAACTACTTTTTATTGCGAAAAGAAAATCAGCAACATCTGTGATTTTGCCAATCGTCTTAGCTTTCTTTGTTGGGAGTGCCTACTTGACATCGGATACCCTTGATGAACAGGTGCGGGGCTTTGTAGCCGTTTTACTTGTTTTAAGTTATTTGATTAATGGACGTGGTATCGCAGAAGATCGTTTTGTGTTGCATGCATTAGATAATCGGGGGATTAAATTTAAGGAAGTGGACCGTGTAGTATTGTTCCAAGATTCTACAGAAAATGTGATTAAATTAAATTTTTTTCGTCATGGCTTACGCGGACCATTGATGAAATTTAATACAACGACTGAAAAATTAGTTTCTTATTTAGCCACTCGTTTGAATCAAGGAACACCAATTGATGTAATTATCGATCAAGGAAATCAAAAAAGCTAGTGGATTCCACTAGCTTTTTGTGTTTATTTATATACGCGGAAACGTACATCTGCTGCTAAATGTTCTTTTTCACCAGCATCGCCTTCTTTTGAGCCGAATACTAATTGTGAACGTAATTTCCAGTTGGCAGGGATGTTCCATTCTGCTGCAACTGCTTCGTCAATGACTGGGTTGTAATGTTGTAAGTTACCACCTAAGCCAGCTTCAGCAAAAGCTGTCCAAGTGTTTGCCGCCGCAATTCCGTGTTCTTGTTCAGCGTAACCTGGGAAGCTATCAGCATATAATGGGAATTGTTCTTGTAAGTTTTTAACAGTATCTAAATCTGAGAAGAATAGCACTGTGCCGTAACCAGCTTTGAAGCCAGCTAATTTTTGTTTTGTGCCTTCAAATGCTTCTGCAGGAGTTAATGGCTCTAAAGCATCTTGTGTTAAAGACCATAATTTTTCATGAGCATCACCAAATAGAATAACAGCGCGTGTTCCTTGTGCATGAAATGCAGTTGGACTTGCTTCGACAACATTTTTCACTAGCTCTTCGATTTCTGTTTCTGTTAATTCTACGTTACGTCCCAATGCATAGATTGAACGGCGATTTTGCAATGTTTCTAAAAAGTTACTCATATAAAGAATTCCACCTTTTTGTATTTGTTTTTTTGATTACAAAAGCTAGTATACAGACTTACTAAAAGTCAGTAAAGATTTTTGCTCAATAATTTTGAAAAAATAATTTTGTTTATTTAAAACGAATATTAATGAGAGGGTTATCTTGTTTTGAATCAGTCGATTTTTGGTATAATAGAAAATAAAAGAAGGAGGAACTGCCTTGAGTTTGCAATTTATTACTGGTGCTGGCAATAAAAACCACCAACAAGCAATCATTGAACTTGCTAGCGAATGGCTAGCAGATTCACAACATGAAGTTTTTTTTCTAGTACCAAACTACAATAAGTTTGAGCGAGAGCAAGAGTTGCTTTCTCAGCTAAAAAAACAACAGCAGCAAACCAATTTTACGTCTATACGTAGTCAAGTATATAGTTTTAATCGTTTGGCGTGGTATTTTTTACAGCGCACAGGACAATCTGGCGGAAAACTAATTTCTGATGTCGGTGCATCAATGGTGATGCGTAAAGTCTTAGAATCTGTCGCAGATCAGTTAACAATTTTTCGAGGCGAGCTGAATAAAACAGGCTTTATTGCCCAATTGTTAGCATTGTACAAAGAACTGCAAGTGGGGAATGTCCACTTGTCACAATTGCAATTTACCGACACGACAAGTAAAGAAAAAGATTTTCGGTTAAAGATGGAAGAATTTCAAGTAATTTTTGCCGCTTATGAAGAAGAATTACTTGCACGGCAAGTTCAAATTGAACAACCTATTCCTATGTTAACGCGCTATTTAATGGAAGAACACGAGCCGACTTTTGATTTAAGTAATGTGCGATTTATTGTCAGTGGTTTTTCTAATTTTTCGGCACAAGAACAGGCACTTTTACAAGTATTGATGAGTAAAAGTCAATTATGCATTGATTTATATATGGATAACACGCAGGAAACGACGGCGTTAGATTTGTTTTATGAAGCGAAGCAAACCTATGGCCAATTGAAAGGCTATGCGCAGAGCCATCACATTCCGGTTCGTTTTGATTATAAAGCGCCGCAATTAGAAGTGAGTGAAGGCTATCTAGCTCTTGAAAAAAGTTGGCGTTTAGAGAAAAATAGTGCTCCGAAATCAACAAATCTTGCAGATTTTGTCGACTTATGGAAAGCAGAGACTCCGGAAGAGGAATTACGACAAATAGCTGTTGAGATTCGCCGAATTGTAGCAGAATCATCGCAAAGTGAGCGACCGATTCGTTACCGAGATATTCAACTCTTGACATTAGATCCAACGATTTATTATTCGTTAATTCCGATAGTTTTTGATGAGTTAGAAATTCCTTATTATTTAGATGAGAGTCGAAAAATGGAACAACATCCACTTGTTGAGTTCATTCATGCTTTATTTGCTTTAGACAATTATTATTACCGACTAACCGATGTGTTTCGTTTTTTGCGAACGGAATTATATATTCCTGCTGAATTACAAACCGAGGGGGATTGGACGAAAGGGCGCGATATTTTTCGCAAGTATGTAGACATTACCGAAAATAAAGCGTTGGCACATCATTTCCATGGAAACGATTGGATAAGAGAAACTGATTGGCAGTTAATTGAATACAATTTTGAAGAAGATGAATTAACAGATACGGTCTCATTGAATGAGCAAACGAATCAGGTACGCCGTGCTTTTCGTCGTGATATTGTGAGCTTTTTTAAAACGCTGAAAAAGGCAAGCGACACGAAGACAGCGGTACAACTTTTCTATGATTTTTTAATTGAAAAAGGAATTGAGCAACAATTAATTTGTTGGCGCAACCAAGAAATTGAACGAGGGAACCTAGAACAAGGTCGTAATCATGAACAAACATGGGCAGCATTGATGGATGTCTTAGATGAATACGTGGAAATTTATGGAGAAGAGCCTTTTGATTTCCAATTATTTGAGGAGATTTTAATTAGTGGATTAGAAAATCTAACTTTCGGTAAAATTCCGACAGCGATTGATCAAGTGAAAATCAATCCTTTGAGTTTGGCACGTCCATTGCAAGCCAAAATCACCTTTGCAATTGGTTTGGATGAAACGACATTCCCTCGCAAAGTTGAGAATAAAAGCTTGTTGTCGACGGAAGAACGTGAGCAGTTAAATGAATTATTATCTGAAGAACAATATGTTCGTGACCAAGTGACTCAAACGCTGCGAAATGAACCATTTGTCGCTTATAATTTATTGTTATCGGCTAGCCAGCATTTGTACTTAAGTTATGCAGCTAATTATGATACACAACAAAATATCAAACCGTCACCTTATTTGGAACGAATCCGACGTTGGTCAAATTTAGCTGTACAGAATCGTCAGGGGTTAACTTTACAAAGTCCTCCGGAACAGCATTTAGGAACGTATCGTAGTTTAATTCGTCAATTAAATAACCTCTATCGTCAAATGGACGAAGAAAAAACGACGTTACCATTGATTTGGCAACAATTATCCAATGCTTTGCACCACTCGCAATTCCATGAGTTAGCAACGAAAGTCTTTGATAGCCAAACGCATAAGAATGAACCCGTGTCTTTATCCAAAGAAACTGCTATTGCTTTATATGGCAAAGACATTCATAGTTCGATTTCACGAATGGAGACGTTCCATCAATGTGAGTATAAGTATTTTGCAAGTTATGGACTTCGCTTGCAAGAACGAGATGTGTATGGCTTAAATCCAGCAATTACGGGGGAATTTTTCCACGATGCGTTAGATCGATTTATGCGCGTCATTATCGAAGAGAATATTTCATTGCTTGAATTGTCAACAGAAGCACGTGAAAGTTTTGTTGAACGAGTATTACAAGAAATTTTTGGTGATATTCGCTATGATTTATTGAACCGTTCTGCACGAATGAATTTTATTCGATATCAATTAGCCAAGACAATTCAACGTGTGACGTGGGCTTTACAAAAGCAAAGTGAAAAAACCCATCTATCACCTGTCCAAACCGAAGTATTATTTGGGCAAATTGCTGGAAATTTAGGAATTTCTGGTTTGGAATTACCATTAGAAACGGGTGGCAAGCTTCATGTCCGTGGGAAAATCGACCGTGTTGATATGGCAATGGTTGACGATCAACCGTGGTTATCAGTGGTCGATTACAAATCGAGCAGTCGTGATTTTGATTTGACTGAAGCCTATTATGGCTTAGCAATGCAGTTGATTACCTACCTCGATGTCGCATTGACAGACGCGATTGAGTTAATTGGTCGTCCAGACGCAAAGATTGCCGGAGCCTATTATTTCCATGTGCATAATCCATTGCTCGATCAGCAAAATGCCTCTGAAAATGAACGCTTAAAACAATTTAAATATGATGGCTTATTTGTTGATGATGCGTCGGTATTTCCGATTTATGATGATAGTTTGGAAAAATCGAAAAATTCTATTCTATTTCCAATCCGAAAAGATAAGAATGAGCAATTGCAAAAAGTCAGCCAAAGCAAAAAGAAATTTTATACCGAAGATGAAATTCATTTATTACGCATGCATAATCGGAGAAAAATGACGGAAGGTGGCAATAAAATTTTATCTGGAGAGATTGAGTTGAATCCTTCTTATAAAATGAAAGACAAAAAGCGCGCGTGCCAGTTTTGTCCGTTCCGTAGCATTTGTAATTTCGATGTGATGTTGAAAGAAAATGACTACCACCGAATCGAGAACTTATCAAAAGAACAAATTATTGAACGAATGAGGGAGGAAGAAAATGACTAATATCCCTTTAAAACCAGCTAATGAGACTTTTACAGATAGTCAATGGCAAGCCGTTTTTGATCAAGGTGATAATTTGCTTGTATCGGCTTCTGCCGGTTCTGGTAAAACGACTGTTTTGGTTCGTCGTGTGATTGAAAAACTGAAAAGCGGTAGCAATGTCGATGAACTGTTAATTGTTACTTTTACTGAAGCGGCAGCTAGAGAAATGAAGGAACGAATTCAAATAGCCTTACAAGAGGCGATTAATCAAGAAAGCGATGTGCAACGACGTCAACATTTTACGAAGCAATTGACTTTGTTACCAATGGCGAATATTTCAACCTTGCATGCGTTTTGCTTAACCGTTATCCGACGTTTTTATTTTTTAATTGATTTAGATCCTGTTTTTCGGATGCTAACAGATGAAACAGAAACATTATTATTAAAAGAAGAAGTTTGGATCGAATTGCGTGATGCCTATTATGAAGCCAAAGACGAAGCATTTTATCAATTAACTGAAAACTTTTCGAATGATCGTTCAGATGAAGGCTTAACCGATGTGATTATGTCACTCTACACTTTTGCAAGAGCGAATCCTAATCCTAAACGATGGTTAAAGGAGTTGGCTGATAATTACGATACAACGAATGGTTTAGCAGCAAACGCATTGTATATCGATCAAATCAAACCGCATTTGCTTCATCTTGTTCATTCAGCAGTTGACCGATTGACTTTTGGCCTTGAAAAAGCGCAAGATCCAGCGCTTGAAAAAGCAGCTGAGTTACTCGGCAATGAATTAGAGCAAGCGAAACGTTTGGCAACTTACTTGGAATCAGATCAAGTCGACTTAGCTTACACACAAATTGAAAGCTTAGCCTTTGGACGTTATCCAGCATACCGTAAAGCCGAGCAAAAAGAATTATCAGAGCGAGTGAAACCTCATCGCCAAGCAGCAAAAGAACATTTAGAAGCGCTGAAAAGCATTTTTACCCATTCACCAGAAGAGATGTTGCAATTGATGGATCACGCCCGTCCTATTGTTGAGAAAATGGGGCAAGTTACCCAGCAGTTTATGGAAAATTTCCAACAACGTAAACTAGAAAAAGGTGTGCTGGATTTCAACGACTTAGAGCATTTTACCTTGCAGATTTTGCAAGGATCTGGACAAGGTAGTGAAGCGGCGACTTATTACCGTGAAAAATTTGAAGAAGTGCTGGTAGATGAATACCAAGATGTCAATCGTCTTCAAGAAGCGATTTTGTATTGGACTCGTGAACCAGACGATACACAAGGAAATATGTTTATGGTGGGCGATGTGAAGCAATCGATTTATGCTTTCCGTCTAGCGGACCCAACCTTATTTATTGATAAATATTTAGCTTTTGAAAAAGAGAGCGGCGGCCGTCGAATTGTCTTAGCAGAAAATTTCCGCTCACGTTCAGAAGTGTTGCAATTTACGAATTTAGTCTTTCAGCAATTAATGGATGAGGAAGTTGGTCAAATCCCTTATGATGAAGCAGCCGAATTAATTCCCGGTTTTCCAGCTTTTCCTGAGAGTGAGCAATTTGATACAGAATTACTACTGTTTGAAAAAGAAGTGGAAGAAGATGCCGAAGTCGTTGATGACAAAACAGAAGGGGAACTACATCTCGTTGCATTAAAAATCAAAGAGTTAGTTGATCAAAAATTTGAAATTTACGATAAAAAAACAAAAATGAACCGTCCAGTAACCTTCAATGATATTGTTTTGCTGACACCGACACGCAAAAATAATCTCGTGATTATGGATATTTTTAAGAAATTTGATATTCCACTGGAAGTAAATGATGCTCAAAATTATTTCCAAGCGACAGAAGTCCAAACGATGATTTCATTGTTGCAAATCATTGATAATCCTTATCAAGATATTCCGTTAGCAGCTGTTTTGCGGTCACCAATTGTCCGCCTTAATGAAGAAGAACTAGCAGATATTCGTTTAATGAAGAAAAATGGGGATTATTTTGAAGCTCTTCAATTATATGCTGAAAAAGAAGATGCCTTAGCCCAACGTGTACAAACATTTTTAGAACAATTAAATGCGTGGCGTGAAATCGCTCGTCGTCGTTCATTGACTGAATTAATCTGGGGCATTTATGAAGAAACGGCTTATTTAGATTATGTCATTGGGTTGCCATCTGGCCGTCAACGCTATGCGAATTTAATTGCTTTAGTGAGTCGTGCTGAAAGTTATGAAAACAGTAGTTTCCGTGGCTTGTATCAATTTATTCGTTTTATTGAGAAAATGCAGGAAAAAGATAAAGACTTAGCTGAACCGTTGGCTGTGGCAGCAGAAAATGCCGTGCGTGTTATGACAGTCCATGCAAGTAAAGGTTTGGAGTTTCCGATTGTTTTCTTATTAGATACAACGAGACAGTTTAATTACCAAGACTTTATGTCGCGTGCGATTTTTGAAGAACGTTTAGGTGCGGGGATTCAATACATTGATGAAGAACGTGTACGTTTTGATACCTTACCTTACCAAGCAATTAAACAAGTGCGTATTCAAAAATCATTGTCAGAGGAGATGCGAAAGCTCTATGTTGCTTTTACGCGTGCCGAACAAAAACTGTATTTGGTAGGATCCTATAAAAATAAAGAACAAGCCTTTACTGCGTGGCAAAAAGCATTGACACAAGAAAATCTTGTCTTAGATGCGACGATGCGTTTGACTGGCAAAGGGACATTGATGAATTGGATTGGATTGACGTTAATGCGTCATCCAGATATGCGCCGCGTTTATGAAGAAGCTAGTGAAACAGTACGGACGATAAATCATGAGGCGCATTTTCAAATTCACTGGTGGAATCAGCAACAAATTTTTGACGCGATGCAAAGAATTTCTATTGCTGATAAGAAATCAGAGCAACCAACTGTTACTAGCAGTGAACCAGCGAAAGACTTGAAAGATCGTTTAGAATTTGTGTATCCTTTGGAGAAATCAACTAAAACGACCAGCTATCAATCGGTGTCAGAGATTAAACGGATTTATAATGATCCAGATGAACAAGAAATTGCCAAATTGACGTGGGAAAGTACCCTTGAACAAAATCAAAAACAGCATTTTCGTTATGTATCGGATGAATTAGCGAAACCTAAATTTTTACAAAAAGAACAAGATGCTGCCATGGTAGGTACCGCAACCCATACTTTATTGCAATTGTTGCCTTTAGATACCACTCCAACGCTAGAAAGTATTCAACAAAAATTAGAGGAATTAATCGCAAATCAATACCTTGACGAAAAAACAGCTAGAAAAATTAATCTTGCTAGTATCGTCTGGTTTTATCAAACAGAATTAGGTCAACAACTCATTGAGCAAGCCGCAAACGTTCGACGAGAGCAACCCTTTTCAATGTTGAAAGATGCGCGTGAAATATTTTTAGGATTTACTGAACCAGACGCCGAGTTATTGGTCCATGGAATTATTGATGGGTATATTGAATTTGAAGATCACCTTGTATTATATGATTTTAAAACGGATGCTATCTATGGAGACAATGAAAGTAAAATTGTTGAACAATATCGTGGACAATTACGTTTGTATAAAGAAGCGTTACAAGAAGCACTGCAAAAACCAGTGACTGAAACTTATTTAGTTTTGTTGAGTGGTAAAAAAATAATTTCTTTGTTCACACCTTAAGCGCGCGCGACCATAGTTTTGTATAAATTATGGTACAATGGGTAACGAAGAGGTGAGTGCCAATGATAGAAACGGAAAAAACAGACTATACCCTTTGTCCTAAATTTGAAAAAGCTTTTTTGATTTTAGGGAAAAAATGGAATGGTCTAATCATTGATGTGTTACTTCAAGACGACGAACAGCGGTTTGTTGACCTTGCGAAAAAAATTCCAATGCTAAGTGATCGTGTGTTAACAGAACGTTTACGAGAACTTGAAAGAGAAGGAATCGTTATAAAAGCCAATAATTTATACCAATTAACAGAAAAGGGCGTTGCTTTGAGTGATGCATTAGAATCTGTTAAAAATTGGAGTCATGATTGGGTAACTGATGAAGAATGTAGTTGATTTCTTAAGGAATATCTAGTAAACTAACAATCAATTGAATAAATAAAGAGCGTTGATGGAAACAAGTAGTTTTGTCGAAACAGAAAAGGGAGATTTGCCATAGACTGAAAGCAATGACTGTCTTCAATAAATGAAATTCACTTCCGGAGTTTACTTGGTACACCAAGTCGGTAATTCACTATCGTTAAAGAATTAAGTGCGCGCTGTTTGTCGCGAATTAGGATGGTAACACGAGACCTCGTTCCTTTGTATAGGAGCGAGGTCTTTTTGTTGTCACAACGTAAACTTATTTAATCATTAAAAAGTTAATTATATAAAGGAGGCAATCAAATGTCTTTACAGGAAAAACTGGAAGCATTAAAAGTAGCAACCGTTGAAAAAATTAAAGCGGCGGAAGATTTACAATTATTAAATCAAATTCGAGTAGAAACACTTGGAAAAAAAGGACCAATTACGGAAGTTTTAAGAGGGATGAAAGATTTATCTGCTGAAGAACGTCCAAAAATTGGGAGTTTTGCTAATGAAATTCGAGATGCCTTGACAGCCGAAATCGAGGAAAAGAAAGCAGCATTAGAAGTAGCTGCAATGAACAAAGCCTTGGCCGAAGAAAGTATTGACGTAACCTTACCTGGTAAAAAAATGGCACAAGGAACTCGTCACGTGTTAACACAAATCATGGAAGAAATTGAAGATATTTTTATCGGAATGGGCTATCAAGTTGTCGAAGGCTATGAAGTTGAACAAGACCATTACAACTTTGAGCGTATGAACTTACCAAAAGATCATCCAGCTCGTGACATGCAAGATACATTCTATATTTCTGATGAAATTTTAATTCGTACCCACACATCACCGGTTCAAGCCCGTACCATGGAAAAACATGACTTCACTAAAGGACCACTACGTATGATTTCTCCAGGGAAAGTTTTCCGTAGAGATACCGATGATGCGACACATAGCCATCAATTCCACCAAATCGAAGGATTAGTCATTGATGAACATATTACAATGGGCGATTTAAAAGGAACATTAGAAGCATTGATGCAACGTATGTTTGGTGCTGACCGTGAAATTCGTTTGCGTCCGAGTTACTTCCCATTTACTGAACCGTCTGTTGAAGTAGATGTGAGCTGCTTCAAATGTGGTGGTGCAGGTTGTAATGTATGTAAACATACTGGCTGGATTGAGATTCTAGGTGCTGGGATGGTTCATCCAAACGTCTTAGAAATGTCTGGCATTGATTCAGAAAAATATTCAGGCTTTGCTTTTGGCTTAGGACCTGACCGAATTGCGATGCTTCGTTACGGTGTAAACGACATCCGTAATTTCTATCAAAATGACGTACGATTCATTCGTCAATTCAAGGGGGAATAAAAGTAATGTTAGTTTCATATAAATGGTTAAATGAATACCTTGATTTATCAAGTGTTTCACCACAAGAATTAGCTGATAAAATGTCTGTTACAGGAATCGAAGTCGAAGCAGTAGAAGTTCCTGAAGAAGGCTTGAAAAAAATCGTTGTTGGGGAAGTTGTTGAATGTGTTGATCATCCAGATTCAGACCATTTACACATTTGCCAAGTCAACATTGGTGAAGAAGAACTATCACAAATTGTTTGTGGGGCACCGAATGTCAAAGCAGGTATCAAAGTAATTGTTGCTTTACCAAATTCACGAATTGCCGGTAACGTTAAAATTAAAAAAGGGAAAATGCGTGGACAAGTTTCGAATGGGATGATTTGTTCTCTTCAAGAAATTGGTTACTCTGATAGTGTGATTCCTAAAGAATATTCAGAAGGAATTCAATATTTACCAGCTGATGCCGTTCCAGGTGAACCAGTCTTCTCTTATTTAGATATGGATGATGCAATTATTGAATTATCCATTACGCCAAATCGTGCAGATGCACTAAGTATGCGTGGCGTTGCTTATGAAGTAGGCGCTATTTATAATCAAGTACCAACATTCAAAGATGAAAAATTAAATGAAGTAGCTAAAAAAGCAAGCGAAAAAATTAGTGTACGTGTTGAAGATGAAAAAGATGCACCAGCTTATCAAATTCGTGTTATTGAAAATGTTAAAATTGCGCCAAGTCCACAATGGTTGCAAAACATTTTGATGAATGCTGGTATTCGTCCAATTAATAATGTGGTCGACGTGACTAATTACATTTTATTATTGTTTGGTCAACCTTTACATGCGTTTGATTATGACCGATTGGGTAGTCAAGAAATCTTCGTTCGTCGTGCCCATGAAGGCGAAGAATTGGTGACTTTAGACGATGTGACTCGTAAATTGACAAAAGAAAACATTGTCATTACCAATGGTAAAGTACCAGTAGCTTTAGCGGGTGTCATGGGTGGTTTGGATTCAGAAATTGTGGAAACAACGACAACCGTGGCTTTAGAAGCAGCATTGTTTGATCCATTATCGATTCGTCGTACGTCAAAACAATTTAATTTACGCAGTGAATCTTCTTCTCGCTTTGAAAAAGGAATTAACAAAGCGACTGTTGGTGAAGCGTGTGATGTTGCAGCTGCAATGATTGCCAGTCTTGCTGGTGGAGAAGTCTTAAATGGCGCTGTCAAAGGATCAGAAGTGACTGTTGAGGATGTCAAAGTTGAAATTAGCTTAGAGCGTATTAATCACTATTTAGGAACAGAATTAACTGTTTCTCAAGTCAATGCTATTTTTGAAGCATTAGGGTTTGGTTATACAGAAACAGAAGGTCATTATGTTGTGGTTGTACCACCACGTCGTTGGGACATTTCAATTGAAGCGGACATTATTGAAGAAGTTGCTCGTATTTACGGCTATAATAACTTACCGTCAACTTTACCAAGTGGGGAGACTGTTGCCGGCGCATTAACTCGTGAACAACGTCTGACTCGTAAAGTTCGTAGCTTATTAGAAGGCAATGGAGTCAACGAAGCCATTAGCTATGCCTTAACAACAGAAGAAAAATCAACATCGTTCATGATGAAAGAAAGTCAAGCGACTCGTTTGGATTGGCCAATGACTGAGGATCGTGCAGTTTTACGTTTAAACTTAATTAGCGGTTTGTTAGACGATGTAGCATATAATGTGGCTCGTAAAAATACGCAATTAGCATTATACGAAATCGGTCGTGTCTTCTATCAAAATGAAGATGCAAAAACGAAATTACCTTTAGAGGAAAACCATGTAGCGTTTGCTTTGTCTGGTGAATGGACAACACGTGATTGGCAAGGAAAAGGCGAGAAAGTTGATTTCTACCATGCCAAAGGAATTGTCGATCAATTAGTAGAAATGTTATCACTTGAAGAAGTGGTGACATTTGAAAAAATTAGCGATATGCCAGATATGCATCCAGGTCGCACAGCAGCGATTTATTTAGGGGAAGAAAAAGTCGGCTTTGTCGGACAAATCCATCCAACAGTTGCTAAAGCTTATGATATTCCAGAAACGTATGTAGCGGAATTGAATTTAGAAGCATTGTTAGCATCAGACGCAGGTAAACTAGTTTATGCACCCGTATCAAAATTCCCAGCTGTTTCACGCGATATTGCGTTGTTAGTCAAAGAAGACATCTCTAATCAAACAATTACCCAAGAAATTACAAAAGCTGCGGGTAAATTACTAACTGACGTCGAATTATTTGATGTTTATCAAGGAAAAAATATTGAAGCAGGGCACAAATCATTGGCGTATAGCTTAACATTTGTGAATCCAGAAGCGACATTAACAGATGAAGAAATTAATCGTGCGATGAATAAAGTAACGAAAGCACTGACGGATAATTTAGAAGCTGTGATTCGATAGAAGGAGAAGTTTTTTTCAAGTCGCCTATAATTATTATTCAATAAAAAAAACCACTAAAGAGTTAAATACTGACTCTTTAGTGGTTTTTTTATTGTGGAAGTACATATAAGTTGAAGATTGCCACTTCTAATGTGGAAAAAATTGATTTCAGCAAATGTTGAAAACGTTTTATACTGTGTTTGTAAGAAGGAGTTGAAAAAATGAAAGAAAAAATAAATACAGAATTAGATTCAATGGCAATTATTCTTCATGCAGGAAATGCTAAGAGTTGTGCCTTTGAAGCTATGATGGAAGTCAAACAAGGCAATGTTGAAAGTTACAATGATAAATATCAGGAAGCAAGAAAAGAAATTGTTTTGGCTAAAAAAGCACATGCAGAATTGTTACGGAAATTATCGGCTGCTGAATGTATGGAAAATATTGATTTACTTTTAGTTCATGCAGAAGGCCATTTATCGTCAACGGATATTGCTGTTGAATTAATTGGAGATATTGGAGAACTATATAAGTGGAAGGAGAATTTATATGGATAAAAACTTTTTATGGGGTGGCGCAACAGCTTCTTATCAATGTGAGGGTGCATGGGATGTAGATGACAAGCAACCTTCAATGTGGGATGTCTATCTACATGAAAATAATTTAGAAAATGGCGATATTGCGAGCGATCACTATCATCGCTATGAAGAAGATATTCGTATGATGGCGGAAGGTGGACAAAATACGTATCGTTTTTCATTATCATGGCCACGGATTATCAAAGATAAAGAAGGTACGGTCAATGAAAAAGGGGTGGCTTTTTATCATCGTATTTTAGACACTTGTCATAAGTATGGTATTGAACCTTTTGTAACTATTTATCACTGGGATTTACCTCAGTATTGGGAAGCAGAAGGTGGTTGGCTCAATCATCAAGTATGCGCAGCATATGAACATTTTGCTAAAGTTTGTTTTGAAAATTTTGGTGAAAAAGTGACGTATTGGACGACATTTAATGAACCAAAGTGGTTTATTGTGAATGGTTACTTTATTGGAAACTATCCTCCAGGTTTGCAAGATGTTCAGAAAACAATGTACGGTGCTTACCATGTGATGTATGCTAGTGCATTAGCAGTAAGGGCTTTTCGAGAAGGAAACTATCCAGGGGAAATTGGGATTGTCCATAGCTATACACCAGTAAATGGGGTGGATGATTCGATTGAAACAAAAATTGCAATGCGCTATGCAGACAATTATTGTAATAATTGGATTTTAGATACTGCTGCTTTAGGTGAATTCCCAATCGATTTAATTGCAAAGCTATCAGAAAAATATGATGTATCCTTTATGAAACAAGAAGAACTCGCTATTATCAAACAATATACCGTTGACTTTATTGGATTAAACTATTATGCACGTACATTGGTGAAACCTTATACCGAAGGAGAAACACAACTGATTTTTAATCACTCAGGTAAAAAAGGGCAAAGTAAAGTGGTAATTAAAAACTGGTTTGAACAAGTGAAAGATCCAAATAGTGAGTATACTGCTTGGGATACCGAAATTTATCCGAAAGGCTTGCAAGATGGTCTTTTGGAAGCATGGCAAAGATATCAATTGCCAATTTTTGTAACAGAAAATGGGGTAGGAGTTCGTGAAGATGTTTCGGTTGAGTGTGTTCAAGATGAGTACCGAATTGCTTTTATGAACGATCATATTAATGCAATTATGAATGCCATGGATCAAGGTGTTGATATTCGAGGGTATTATGCGTGGGCATCCTTTGATTTGTATTCTTGGAAAAATGGTGTAGAAAAACGTTATGGCTTGGTTGCTGTAGACTTTGAAAATAACCAAGTGAGAAAACCGAAAGCTTCTTATTATTGGTTTAAAGAAATGATTGCAAGCAATGCAAGATTGATTACACGTCGAAAATTCGAAGGAGACAAAATAAAATGAAAAAAGTGATTTTAGTTTGTAATGCAGGGATGTCTACTGGGATGCTGGCCAAAAAAATTGAAGCAGCATCAAATCATACACTAGAAGTAAAAGCGTATAGTGAGTCCGAATATACAGATTATCTTGCTGGTGCCGACTTAGTATTGATTGGACCGCAAATTCGTTTTTTATTACCACAAATTGAGCAAGCTGTAGATGTACCTGTTCGTGCCATTTCACCAATGAAATATGGGATAATGGATGGAAAAGGTGTCTATGAAGATATAGTTAAATTAATTGGAGGGGAATAAATATGGGATTTCAATCTTTAAGCGATAGTATGGATAAATATATTTCACCTTTTGCGAATAAATTGAGTCAGCAACGGCATTTAAAAGCAACTCGAGATACCTTTATGTCAATGTTACCAATCACCTTATTTGGATCTCTTCCAATTATCATTAATGCAGCACCAGTAACCGATGATACAACAAATAAGCTGTTATTAGCTTGGGCAGATTTTGCCAATAATAATAGTATGATTTTAAATTGGTTGAGTGGTATTACGCTAGGAGCTATGTCGTTATATATTTGTTTAGGTGTGACGTATTTTTTATGTAGACATTACAATGAGGATGTTTTAAGACCAATTATGTTTGCAATTGCTGGTTTCTTAATGCTGGTTTTAACACCTCTAAAAATGGGGTGGGATGGCAAAGAAGTAGAGATTGGTTTTATTGATGGTCGAGGGATTCTAATGGCAATTTTTGTTGGAATTGTAACAGTGGAAGGTTATCATTGGATGCGCAAGAAAAATATTGGACGTATTTCAATGCCAGATAGCGTACCTGCTTCTTTATCAGAAACATTTGCTACTTTGGTGCCTGGAATGATTTTATTGAGCTTTTACTCCGTTTTATTTATTGTCTTTCATTTGATGGGCACCACAGCTGTTCAATTTATTTATAATGTCATGTCTCCAAGTTTTAAAGCAGCAGATAGTCTAACTTTTACTATTATTATTACGTTCTTAGTTCATCTATTTTGGTTCTTTGGTATTCATGATGCTGCTTTAGCAGGCGTCTTAGGACCAATTCGTGATGGGAATCTTTCAATCAATGCCGCAGAAAAAATAACAGGTGCAGAATTATCCAATATTTTTACCACGCCGTTTTGGACATATTTTGTTATTATCGGTGGTTCAGGATCGGTTTTAGCCTTGTCTTTTCTAATGATGCGGTCAAAATCAAAACAATTAAGTACAGTTGGAAAAATCGGATTCCTCCCATCTATTTTCGGTATTTCTGAACCAATTATTTTTGGCACACCATTAATGCTTAATCCGATTTTCTTATTTCCATTTATTTTTACTTCAGTATTTAATAGTATTGTAACGTATTTGTTAATGAGCTGGGGTGTTGTTGGAAAAACATTTGCTGTCTTTTCATGGCAGATGCCCGCACCATTAGGAGCATTTTTATCAACCTTAGATTGGCGAGCGTTTGTGTTAGTGATGGTTTTAATGGTACTAAATGGTGTCATTTACTATCCATTTTTAAAAGTTTACGAAAAGAACTTAATTAAACTCGAAGCAGAATCTGAATAGTAAAAATAAGCGGAGACAATACTAGTGCTGTTTCCGCTTTTGTGCGATAGCTATTAGAATATGCTAATATACTGACATGAGGAGGGGAGTTCAAGTGAATCCGCTGGAACGTCAACAAGAAATTATTCAATTGTTACAACATACAACAAACCATACATTAACTGCCAATGAATTAGCAGCACATTTAATGGTCTCATCTAAAACGATTCGTAATGATATTTCGCAGTTGAATAAACAAGGAGATGAACCAATTATTCAATCAAAGGCTGGACAAGGATTTATGTTGATTCGGCCTTCAGAAGTGTCGGTATTACCGATTAAAGAAGATGTTCGTTTTCGACTGGTATATCATATGATTGAAAAACAAGCAATTAATTTTTTTGAGTTAGCCGATCTTTTGTTTGTCAGTGAATCAACTTTAGATAGACTAGTTAGGGAGTTAAATGCTGTTATTGAAAAACAAGATAAAAAACTATTAATTACTCGCCAGCAAAATCAATTGTTTATTCCAGGTGATGAAGAACAAAAACGCAAGCTATTTAATATATTTTTAAATCGAGAAATTGAAATCAACAAATTAAGCCTTGATAAATATAGTAATTATTTTACATCCTGCGACTTAGGAGAGCTATCCGATTGCATTATTCACTTTCATCGTGAGAAAAATATCGTACTAAATGATTTTTCAACAATTTCTTTTGTATTACATCTTGCTGTGTTAATTGAACGAGTAGCAATGGGGAGTATTTTATCTGAAGAGATAGAAGCATATGATAAAGATATGAGTTATCAAATTGCGCAAGAGTTGTCTACAGAACTAAAGAAAATTCGGATAACTATCCCAGAAAATGAATTACCTTACATCCGTAGATTATACTTAGGGAAATTACCCAAACAACCACAAATTGAAGATTATTATCTTACTGAAATTGTCGAGCAGATTCTTGAAAGTATCAGACACATGTATAAAATTGACTTTTCTAAAGATGAACAATTCAAAACTTACCTAACGATGCATCTTTCAGGTTTGTATACTAGAGGCATTCAAAAAAGCTATCTAACCAACCCTTTAGTGGAGGAAATGAAGAATAAATTCCCTTTTATTTATAATATTAGTGTTTACGCAGCGTCAATGATTCAAAAGCAACTAGTTATTTCTTTTCCCGATGATGAAATCGCTTATATTGCTCTTCATTTTTTATCTGCTTCAGAGACCTTACGTATTAATAAAAAGAAACGAGTCCTGGTTGTTAGTCCTTATGGCATTGCAAGTCAGCGAATTATCAGTCAAAAGTTATCAAAAATTACAGGATTTTCAATTGAAATCATTCAATTTTTATCTGTTTTGGAATATAAAGCAAGCAAAATTAAGAATGTAGATTTAATTGTTACTTCCGAATATTTAGAACCAGAGTCAGATGTACCAATTTATCATTATGCTTCCTTCTTAACAGACCATGATATTTTAGAAATTACCAAATTATTTGAACAGCAGGCGAAAAAAAGTACAGTTTTTGAACGATTTTTCAAGAAGGAATTATTTTTTAGTCAAATGTCATTTGATACCCGAGAAGCAGTCATCGATTTTCTGTGTCAACAATTATTGGATAAAGGGTATTGTAACGAAGAGTATCATGAGAAAGTTTTAGAAAGAGAGCTACTTTCAAGTACATCCTATGGAAATTATTTTGCGATTCCACATGCTATTAAAAGATGTGCAGAAAAAAATGCTGTATCCATTTGCTGCTTAGACAAAGCGATTGATTGGGGCGGAAAAAAAGTAAAACTAGTTTTATTGTTAGCTTTGAAAGAAGAGCGAGAAGATATGTTTGAAGAATTATTTGTCCAGTTAGTAGAAATGCTTAACGAACCGAGTTTTGTCAAGAAACTGGCAAAGCAACAAACTTTTGAAGCGTTCATTTATTTATGTCAACATTCGATGAGGTTAAACTATTTGCAGACTAACAACTAATCCACTTTTACACCAAAAGTCGATGCATCGATTTTTGGTGTTTTTTGATTTTAATTTCTAAAAACTAACGTTCAAGTACAGATATCAGACGTTTAGGACATTTCTGATTTTTTTGACACTAAAAATGGTATATTTAAAGTAAGAATATAAATCAAAGAAGTAATTTGTCATGCTATTTAGGAGGAAAAATAAAATGTTTTTTTCAAAGAAGTTGTCTGAACCAATATTTTTGCGCGAATTTCAAGACCACCATATACGAATTGAGGAAATGAAAAAATTTTCTTCAAAATTGTCAGAAGAAGGCCAAAAGCAATTAGCTCATGATGTTCGTTCTTTGGAGTATGGGATTCAAGGAGAGAAAAATATTGCTTTTGAATTAAAGCATGCAACAATACCTATGTATATTTTGCATGATATCTATATTGAACATGGAGAACGTTCTGCACAGATTGATTATTTAATCTTTACCCATAAAATATGTTTTGTTGTTGAATGTAAAAATTTATACGGCAATATTGAGATTACCAACCGAGGTGATTTTATTCGTAAGGTTGGGAAACGTCAGCCAGAACGTATCTATTCACCTCTTGCTCAAAATAAACGACATATTGATGTTCTTAAGCATGTGCTAAAGGATGAAAATGAACACCCTTTGAAAAAAATACTTAGAAAAATGTTTCAAGAAGAGCGTTATCAATCAGTGGTGGTGTTAGCAAATCCAAGAACAGTCGTACAAGATCGCTTTGCGAAA
Organism: Candidatus Enterococcus willemsii; assembly: GCF_009933335.1. Lineage (GTDB taxonomy): Bacteria > Bacillota > Bacilli > Lactobacillales > Enterococcaceae > Enterococcus_F > Enterococcus_F willemsii. Next base: position 102,964 of record NZ_MAEL01000045.1, read on the forward strand.
AAAGAAATTAAATCACAAGTGATTCAAGCGGATCAGCTTATTACGTATATTGAAAAACAAGTGAAAGAATCAAAAAATACAGCTTTTTCTGATAAAGATTTATTGAATTGGGCGCAGAAACACTTAGCATTGCATCAGTCTAAAATGGTCAATTATTTGGATAATTATCAAAAATACAAAAAAAAGATTCAGTTAGTGAATCGTACGGAATTAATCAATGCAGTGAAACAATTCCGTTTACAAAAAAGTAGGGAAAAAGGACTAATTGGAAAAGCTTACTATATTTTTACAGATAAACAAATGGAAGCTTTGATAGAAAGAATGCCACAAAATAAAGGAGAATTAACTGAAGTACCAGGATTTGGAGAGAAGCGGGTTGCTGATTTTGGTGCTGAATTATTAGAAGTATTAAAAATTGCCCAATATGAGTAGTCATTATTAATAGCTCATACATGTTGAAATCATAAAATCAATTGTCCAAAATTAGGAAATATGCTACAGTCTATGAAAGCGATTTAATCGGAGGGTGTAAAATGAGTGGTCAACGAGGTATCTACTCGATATAGCTGAGAGATAGGCACTATATCGAGGATTTTTTCCTATCATACTTAGCTATATCGTCCTTATTAGTTAAATAATGAAGGGGATATCGCTATGAACAAAAAAATACGCAAGGTGTTTAAAAAGACATTTAGTTTATACCTTATTTTAGGAATAGTAGGGTCATTGATTAGTACTTTAAATATTCATTTTTTACAAAAAATTTTAGACCATCGTCATATATTATGGGTCGTAAGTTACGCATGTACCTTATTATTAGGACCAATTATTGCCTATGTAGCAGAGTACTCAGAAAGCTACTTGGAGTATGGTTTGGTTTACTTTTTGAAAACAGAAGCATTGAAGAAAGTGGCTGTTATTGACTATCAGAAATATCTGGCTATTCGTCCTGAAAAACTTCTACAGCGGATTGAAGCAGGAGCGACTGCGGGTCGCAATATCTATGTGCATTTCTATGGACGTATACTACGAGAACTTGTACCGGAAATGTGTTTTACATTGTTATTTGTCTTGTTCATAAATCCGTACCTGCTTGGTTTGATTTTAGTAGGATATATGATTATTTTTGGGTTCACTAAATTGTTGTTAAAGTTTTTATATTCTCTCAAAGAAACAATTCTAAACAATGAAGAAGAATTGACAAGCATTTTTGTCCGTGGCTTAACTGAACTAGTTGCCTTACGCGTAAATAAGAAATATCAATCAGAAATCGAACGCTATCAGCAATTATCAGTAGAATCAGTGCGTACTGCAACCAAAATGCGGATGATTCATGAGTTCTTTTTTGCTTGCTTTGCTATATTAATGGCAATTTTGAAGATTATACTTGTAGGGTTGTTTTTCTCTGGGAAACTAAATTTATCTCTAGGGAGTTTTGTGGCGCTGCTTGCTTATGTTGACAGGATTTATCAACCAATTGCCGTAGTCAATGTGTTGTTCGTGCAGTATCAGTTGGATCAAACTGCTTATCAACGTTTAAAAGAGGTATATGCTTCGGCTGAGGATGAAAAATTTTATGGTGACCAACAATTAACGGGTGTTGATACGATTACAATAAAAAATATGTCGTTTAGCATTGAACAGCAGGCAATTTTTACGAATTTTTCAGCAGTATTTGAAAAAGGGAAGATATATGCACTAGTTGGTAAAAGTGGGACTGGTAAATCAACTTTGTTTCGTTTATTGCTAGGTTTGTTTTCTGTGGATAGTGGTGAAATTTCTTATAATCAACAATCATTGCATGACTTAAATATTCAGTCTGTTTATGAAAAGGTAAGCTACATTTCTCAAGACGTTCCGATTTTTGCAGATACGTTACGAGAAAATATTTGCTTAGGAAAAGATGTTTCAGATGAAGAAATTGAAGTAGTGTTAGAAAAATGTCAATTGCTTTCTTTCTATCAACAGTTACCAGACAAACTAGCTACTAAATTAGGACCACATTTAGAGACGCTATCTGGAGGAGAACGTCAACGGATTGCTTTTGCCAGGCTCTTTTTTTCAGAAGCAGATGTTATCTTGCTAGATGAAGCGACATCAGCACTGGATCGACAAACGGCAAAACGTGTATTGTCTGAGCTTGTGGAAATTTTTGAACATAAGATTGTTCTAATGATTACTCACAAATTAGATGACTTACAGTTTGTTGATGAGGTTGTATATATAGAAAAACTATAACGAAATAATATCCCCCTCCGTTTCAATATTCTAACGGAGGGGGACTATTTGAAACTAGTTAAAATAATTGATTCCCATTGCTGATTTAACTTCTGACAAGGTTTCAGCGGCTACTTTTTCAGCGGCTAAACTACCTTGACGTAAGATATCCATCACATGGTCAGGATTTTTGGCAAATTCTTCACGACGAGCACGAATCGGTGCTAGTTCCGCTTCTAAGACATCAATCAAGTAACGCTTAATTTTCACATCACCTAAACCACCGCGACGATAATGTTCTTTTAATTCTTGGATTTTTTCTTTCTCTGTTCCAAATACATCTAAATAAGTGAAGACCATATTGCCTTCAACTTGACCAGGGTCAGCCACATGAATATGATTTGGATCAGTGTACATGCTCATCACTTTTTTCTGTACGATGTCAGCAGAATCTGCTAGGTAAATACCGTTACCTAAAGACTTACTCATCTTGCCATTACCATCAATTCCTGGTAAACGCCCCATACCTTTTGGTGGGAAAACGCCTTTTGGATGAACTAAGACGTCATCATATGTGGCGTTAAAGCTGTGTACAATTTCTTGGGCTTGTTCTAACATTGGTTTTTGGTCTTCACCAACGGGCACTAAATTTGCTTTGAAAGCTGTAATGTCAGCAGCTTGTGAAATCGGGTAAACAAAAAAGCCTGTAGGCACACCTTCACCAAATTTTTTTTGTTCGATTTCTGATTTCACCGTTGGATTACGACGAACGCGAGCCACGCTGACTAAATTCATATAGAACATTGTTAATTCAGCAATTTGTGGGATTTGCGATTGAATAAACATGGTTGTTTTAGTTGGATCTAAACCAACTGCTAAGTAATCCAAAGCAACTTCTAAAATATTTGAAGCAACTTTTTCTGGATTTTTGGCGTTATCAGTTAGCGCTTGGACATCAGCTATCATGACATATAAATTATTCGTTGGGTTAGCTTGCATCTCAACACGTGTTTTTAAAGAACCCACGTAATGTCCTAAATGCAGTTTCCCTGTAGGACGATCTCCAGTAAGAATTGTATTCAAAATATTCACCTTTTCTTTTAAATAGTTTACACATAATCTTACCTTTTTTTACAAAAATACACAATCTTTTCTAAGCGTTTCTTCGCAATTCTTATTGAATCTTGGTATATATTGCTTACTTAGACTTATAAAAAACTTTACAAATGAGAAATAGACAGACTATAATATGCATTATTGTGCAATTTTAAATTGCCATTTAAAAGAAAATAGGAGCGTGAAACAATGTCAATGATTGAATTTAAAAACGTTGAGAAATACTACGGAAAATTCCATGCGTTAAAAGACATTAATTTGGAATTTGAAAAAGGAGAAGTTGTCGTAGTGATCGGACCGTCAGGCTCTGGAAAAAGTACAATGCTTCGTACCATCAATGGACTAGAAAAGATTAGTTCTGGAAATTTATTGATTAATGGTCAGGATATCCGTAGTAAAGCAACAAAATTAACGGAAATTCGTAAAAATATAGGAATGGTTTTTCAACATTTTAATCTTTATCCAAACAAAACTGTATTGGAAAATATTATTTTAGCGCCAACAAAAGTCTTGAAAGAAAGTGAAGCAGAAGCAACCAAGCGCGCTGAAGAAATTTTAGATCGTGTTGGAATGTTGAACAAAAAAGATTCGTATCCTTCGATGCTATCTGGTGGTCAACAACAACGTGTGGCAATTGCTAGAGGATTAGCGATGCGACCTGAAATGTTATTATTTGATGAACCAACATCAGCTCTTGACCCTGAAATGATTGGGGATGTACTGGATGTAATGAAAAAAATCGCCCGTGAAGGAATGTCAATGATTGTCGTGACGCATGAGATGGGCTTTGCGCGAGAAGTAGCCGATCGCGTTATTTTTATGGCCGATGGACAAGTATTAGAAGATAGTCGTAACGTAAAAGAATTCTTTGAAAATCCAAAAGAAGAACGTGCGCAACAATTTATTAGTAAAGTAATTAATCACTAGGATTAGGAGGGAAAAGGATGCGTAAAAAAACGTTTTTTTCCTATTTTATTCTTGGACTAGCTCTTTTCGGATTTGCTGGATGTAAGTCAGGAAATGTTGCAGACTTGAATATTTTGGAAACAGCAGAGACTTCGAATGAAATTGTGTGGGGTGTGAAAAATGACACCCGCCTATTTGGTTTAATGGATATTCCTTCGAGAGAAGTGAAGGGATTTGACATTGATATTGCCAAAGCTATTACTGAAAAAATCTTAGGCCGTGACGGTCATGCTAACTTTGTTGAAGTGACTTCTAAAACGCGAATTCCTTTATTAAAAAATGGGAATATTGATGCGATTATTGCGACGATGACGATTTCTGAGGAGCGTAAGAAACAAGTAGACTTTTCAGATGTTTATTTTGATGCAGGTCAATCATTATTAGTAAATAAAGATAGTGATATTCAAGGTGTCGACACGTTAGATGAAAATGATACAGTGTTAGCTGTTAAAGGTTCAACTTCAGCTGTCAATATTAGAAAAGCATCACCCAAAGCAAAAATTTTAGAGCTAGAAAATTATGCAGAAGCTTTCACTGCGCTACAAGCCGGACAAGGGGATGCGATGACCACAGATAATGCTATTTTGTTAGGAATGGCGAGTGAAAATCCCGATTATAAGTTAGTCGGTGGGACTTTCACTGAAGAACCTTATGGAATTGCGATTAACAAAGGACAAGATGACTTCCGTAAAGCAGTCAATCAAGCATTAAAAGAAATGCATGAAGATGGAACTTATGATGAAATTTATGAGAAATGGTTCCCGAATGATGACACAGGAAGAGTAAAATAGGAGGGATAAAATGATTGAGTTATTTCAAACAAATGCCAATTTGTTTTTTGAAGGATTCAAATATACGATTCTTTCAAGTTTACTAGCATTATTTTTTAGTTTGATTATTGGGACGTTAATGGCAATTTTGCAACTTTCAGAAAATAAATTCGTCAAAAATTTAGCGAAGGCGTATGTTGAATTTTTTAGAAATATCCCGCTTTTAATTATTGTGATGTTTTTTTATGTCGTTTTACCATTATATGGGATGCCATTTGACGGTTTCCAAGCAGGAACGATCGGTTTAACCATCTACACTTCAGCATTTATTGCTGAAACGGTACGCTCAGGTATTCAAACTGTACCGAAAGGACAAATGGAAGCAGGGCTTTCTTCAGGATTTACTTATGCGGAAACGATGCGATATATTGTCTTACCACAAGCATTTAAAATTGTTATTCCGCCATTAGGTGGACAATTTATTAATTTGATTAAAAATTCATCTATTTTAGCAATGGTTGCCGGGATGGATTTAATGTATCAAGGTGATTTAGTTGCTAATGCGACATTCATTACTTTTGATACGTATATCATTGTAGGGCTTTTCTACTTGGTATTAACCTTACCATTATCATATTTAATGGCTAATTTAGAAAAACGTTGGGCAGTTCGAGGATAGAAAGGAGACAACAATGGATTTTATCGGTGCATTTTCATTCGTAAATTTACGATTTTTATTAGATGGATTACAGGTAACTGTTGCGGTTTCTGTTCTTTCAATTGTATTTAGTTTTTTAATTGGTGGCTTAGTAGGAACATTACGTTTTGCTAAGATTCCATTTTTTTCAAAAATTTTGGGTGCAATAGTAGATATCATTCGTAACTTACCACTATTATTAATCATCTTTTTCACTTATTTTGCTTTACCACAAATTGGGATTCGTTTTGATATTTTCTGGTCAGCAGTTGTAGCATTAACGATTTTTGAATCAGCAATGTTATCAGAAATTTTCCGTGCAGGATTGAATGCAGTACCAAAAGGACAAATGGAAGCAGGTTTATCGACAGGATTAACTTATGTAGAAACGATGCGTACTATTATTTTGCCACAAGCTGTTCGTTCAATGATTCCAGCAATTGTCAGCCAGTTAATTTCATTGGTTAAAGATACATCCTTAGCAGTAATTATTTCTTTACCAGAAATTACCCACCATGCACGTATTATTTATGGTCAAAATACCAATTATGTCATTCCGATGTTCGTCGCGATGACCGTGAGCTATTTTGCGATTTGCTACGTTTTATCATTGTTATCAAAATATTTGGAAACAAAAAAATACAAATATTAAACTCGTTCACATGAGCGAGTTTTGCAAATAAAAGGTGTTAGAAAGTCGCTTGCCGATTCTAACACTTTTTATTTATCTAAAAAACAACTAGATTGTAGCAGGTCCTTGGATTTTTTTCGTGCTATAATAAAAAAGAGCGGGGTTACGAATGGAACGCTTGAAAAAAAATAGGAAAAAGTACAAAATAAAGAGATAAATTGAATAACAAGGATGGAAAAAATGACAAATACACAACCCATTGGTTTTATTGATTCTGGGGTGGGGGGCTTAACTGTTGTGAAGGAGGCAATGAAACAATTGCCAAATGAGCATATTATTTATTTAGGTGATACAGCTCGTTGTCCATACGGTCCGCGTCCTGCCGAACAAGTCATTGCATATACTTGGCAAATGACCCACTTCTTACTCGAAAAAAATATTAAAATGCTTGTGATTGCCTGCAATACCGCAACGGCAGTCGCATTAGAAGAAATTAAAGAGCAGTTGAATATTCCTGTTGTCGGCGTGATTTTACCCGGCACGAGAGCAGCGGTTAAAACCACGAAAAATCGCAATATTGGTATCATTGGGACTGCTGGAACGGTAAAAAGTGGTTCTTACGAAAAAGCCATCAAAACTAAAGTACCAGAAGCAACTGTTTCGAGTTTAGCATGTCCGAAATTTGTACCCATTGTTGAAAGTAATCAATTTCAATCATCCGTAGCAAAAAAAATTGTGGCTGAGACTTTAATCCCGTTGAAATTTAAAAAGTTAGATACCTTAATTTTAGGTTGTACACACTATCCTTTATTACGACCAATCATCCAAAATGTGATGGGTGAACAAGTTACGTTAATTGATTCTGGTGCAGAAACGATTGGGGAAGTCAGTATGTTGTTGGATTACTTTGATATAGCCAATACCACAGCTGGACAACCAAGTGCATACTTTTATACGACTGGCTCAACGGTCATGTTCGATGGTATTGCTAAGGAATGGTTAGAAACAATTCCAGTGCATTCTGAACATATTGATTTATAGAAAGATTTATTTATACAAGGAGGAAGATTCATGCGTCATGATGGTAGAGGACAACAAGCATTAAGAGAAATTCAAATCCGTACACATGTTTACAAACAACCGGAAGGGTCAGTTGTGATTTCATTTGGAGATACGGAAGTCATTTGTTCAGCAACAATTGAAGAGAGTGTGCCTCCTTTTTTAAGAAATACTGGTCAAGGATGGGTAACAGCAGAATACAGTATGCTACCTCGTGCGACAAATACAAGAAATCGTCGAGAAAGTTCTAAAGGGAAACTCACCGGTCGCACAATGGAAATTCAACGTCTGATTGGGCGTTCGTTGCGTGCGGTGGTTGATTTGAATAAATTAGGAGAGCGTAGTATTGTTGTTGATTGCGATGTCGTCCAAGCAGATGGTGGTACACGCACAGCTAGTATTACAGGTGCCTTTGTTGCGTTACGCTTAGCGATTGATAAATTAATGCAAAGTAATGAATTAAAAGAAAATCCGATTAAAGAACACTTAGCAGCAATTAGTGTGGGGATTCTCCCAGATGGTTCTTGTGGCGTAGATTTAGATTATGTCGAAGATAGTGCTGCACAAGTCGATATGAACTTAGTGATGACTGAATCGGGACGCTTTGTGGAAATTCAAGGCACAGGTGAAGGAGCAACTTTTGACGGTGAGCAACTCAATGAGATGCTAGTTTATGGGAAAACAGCGATTGAAGAACTTATTGCTTTGCAAAAAGAAGCACTGTACGCATCGGTTGATCAAAGTGAATTTTCGGATAAAACCATTATGATTGCCACTGGTAATATGGGGAAAGCCAAAGAATTCGCTGCAATTTTTGGAGAAGCGGGCTATCAAGTAAAAACCTTGAATGATTTCCCTGATTTACCAGACGTGGCAGAAACCGGTCAAACATTTGAAGACAATGCGCGCTTAAAAGCAGAAACTATTGCCAATTTATTACAATGTCCTGTTTTAGCGGATGATTCTGGGCTGAAAGTAGACGCGTTAGGAGGCATGCCAGGGATTTATTCTGCGCGTTTTGCCGGTACGCAAAAAAGTGATGCGGCTAATAATGCTAAACTTTTACATGAATTGACCGATGTACCTGATGAACAACGAACAGCGCAGTTCCATTGTACGTTAGTTTTTGCAGCACCTCAAAAAGAAAGTTTAGTCGTTGAAGCCGAGTGGCCAGGACGTATTGCACGTATTCCAAGAGGAAATGATGGCTTTGGCTATGATCCACTATTTATTGTGGATGGAACGGACAAAACAGCAGCAGAGATGTTACCAGAAGAAAAAAACAAACAAAGTCATCGTGGGAAAGCAATAGAAAAACTACGTGAGAACTGGCAAACTTGGTTGGAAGGAGAGATTTAATTTGAAATACTTAGTGGTAAGTGATAATCATGGCGACCGCAAAATTTTAGTCGATTTGTTCCAGCACTATCAAGGAAAAGTCGATTATATGATTCATTGTGGAGATTCTGAATTACCTTCAAGTGACGAGTTATGGCAGTCAGCATACGTTGTTACTGGGAATTGTGATTATGATGCAGGGTACAAAAAAAATCAATTGATTGACACTGGTCAAGATCGAATTTATGTCACGCATGGTCATCTGTCAAATGTTCGCATGGGTGTCACGCAATTAGGAATCGAAGCACAGACGAATGATGCAACAATCGTGTTATTTGGTCATACTCATCAAATCGGTTGTGAAAAGGTTGGATCACGTCTTTTCTTAAACCCAGGTAGTATTTCACAACCGCGCGGGCCCATTCAAATTAAAAGCTATGCGATTATTGATAGCACACCAGAAGCTTTCCATGTGCAATATTATAATCGAGAGTTTGAAGCAATCCCTGATTTAGCATTTACCTTTGCAAAATAAATTGTTATAATTTTTATAAAGAAAGCGATTTTCTCGCTTTCTTTTTCCATTTTTAAGGTAAAATAATAAAGTGGAAATTGAAATGGAGGAATAAATTTGATTGGGAAACATATCGAAGCATTACTGATGGAAAATCAAGAAAATTTCTTAATTCCAGCAGATAATGTGGCAACGGTATTATATAATCATCCGTTGGAACATGCACTGCTTGTTCTTTCAAAAGTTGGCTATGCCAAAATTCCAGTATTAGATTCAGAAGACCATTTAGTCGGTTTGATTAGTTTAGCTAATATCATTGATAAGATGATGGGACTAACAGGCTTTGATATCGGGATTTTGGAGGGGCTAACAGTGGCAGATGTCATGGAAGTCAATGTACCATCCATCACTTATAAAGAAGAACTAGAAGATATGTTGCATTTATTAGTCAACAATTCTTTTCTTCCAGTCGTAGATGAAGAAAAAGTCTTTCATGGAATTGTCACCAGAAAAGAAATCTTAAAATCAGTTAATCATTTGGTTCATGAACTAGAAAAAAGATATGAGATGACACCAAAAGAAAAGCCAATAAAAGAAAAATTAATTAGTTAATAAAAAAGAAGTGCCGAGAAAAATCTTCTAGGCACTTCTTTTTATTTTGGCAAAATTGGGCTATTTGGAATCGTAAAACCATCTTTTGCTAATTCATGAATGGATGCAGTCAATAATTCTTCTTGCAATTTAAATTGGCGACCGTTTGTCACATACATTGTTGTACGAATAGCATAATTGCTATTTCCTAAATCGACTGTGCCAAAAACAACAGGTGGTGTTTGAATAAATTCCGCATATTTTTCAACGATGCTTTGGTTTGCTCGTTCAATTGCTTGTTGGATGCCAGCAATTCCTTCCGTTGGGTCAATACGAACATCTACTAACACGCGCATATCTGCACGAGACGTATTACTGATAGTGGTGATATTCCGGTTGGGTACAAAGTGAACCGTTCCATCAGCAGACTTTAACTGTAGCGTACGTAAACCAACCGCAGTGACGGTACCTTCAATAGTTAAATCAATCAGACGAACATAATCACCCACGTCAATTTGTTGTTCGGTAATGATGAAAAAACCAGTGATAATATCATTCATAAAGCCTTGTGCACCTAAACCAATGGCTAAACCTGCAATTCCCGCACCTGCTAACAATGAACCGACAGGGATACCAATGGTTGAAAGTAGGGCATAAATAAAGAAAAATCCGAGTGTATATTGCACAATATTATATATCAATGTACGTAATGTTGTCATTCTAATTTCATTATTCACTTTTTTTCCATAGGAACGAAATCCACGGTCAATTAAAAAATTAGCGACACGTGCGAGAATCCCAAACAATATAATGATAAAGATAATCGTTAGCGTCTTTTGAATAAGAAGACCTGTAATAGCCTCCCAATCTAAATTTGCCCACCAGCGTTGAAAAGCATTTAATTGCTTGGCAGCAGGCTCAATAATACCGATTTCTGATGAATCGGTTGTTGCAGCTGTTCCTAAAAAATACATAACAATCCCTCCTACAATTCCGTTTCTTATTGTAGCAAGAGATTGTTAAAAAAGAAAACTAATTAGATGCAGTTAAAAGAAAAATTAAGATAAATGAACACCTTTATCTACAAAGATCGTTTCTCCGATAATTCCGCTTGATAATGGGCTGATTAAGAAAGCAACCGCATTTCCGACTTCTTTGATTGTTACACCAATATGATCTGGTGTACGTTCTTCAGATAGTTGAATTAATTTTTGGTGATCTTTCACGCCTGTTACAGCTAGTGTTTTTAAAGCGCCAGCAGAAACAGCGTTCACACGAATTTTTTGTGGAGATAATTCAGCAGCTAGGTAACGAACAGCTGCCTCTAATGAAGCTTTTGCAATTCCCATCATGTTGTAGTTAGGAACCGCACGTTCAGCACCTAAGTAAGTTAATGTCACAATACCGCTATTGTCGGCTAAAATTGGTTTTGCATAGTGTGTGACAGCAATTAATGAATAGCTACTAATGTCTTGCGCTAAAGCATAACCATCACGAGAAATATCTGTGACATTTCCTTGTAAGTCTTCTTTGTTTGCGTAAGCAACAGCATGAACCACACCATGAATTTCACCTGCATATTCTTTGATTGCATCAAAAGCTTTGGCAATACTTTCATCGCTTGCAACATCTAACTCAACTAAAAATTCATTTCCTTCTAACAATTTTTCCAAAGGTTTTTTCATACGTTCGTTTTGATAAGTGTAAATAACTTCTGCACCTTGTTCACGTAAAGCTTGTGCGCAACCCCATGCAATACTACGTTTATTTGCGACACCCATGACGACGATTTTTTTACCAGTTAAGAAACTCATAATTCCACTCCTTATAATAAATAGATGAATAAGTACATTCAATTTTGTAATTCATGGCTTACCACCATGATTATCTATTATTAGATAAAATTGTTTGATTGTCAAACTAAATTTACTTAATTAATTCTAAAGTTGCCAAATTAATCAAAATATGATACTTTGATAATCAAAGTAAAAGAAATTTTTAAACTAGTGAAAAGAGGAACGAAAGAATGAAAAAATTGTTGACTGAAGTAGAAGTAATGGAGTTAATTCCAAACCGTTATCCAATTATTTATATAGATTATGTTGATTCAATTGATCCTGGTAAAAAAATTATTGCAACGAAAAATGTAACAATCAATGAAGATTTCTTCCAAGGACATTTCCCAGGAAATCCAGTTATGCCGGGCGCCTTAATTTTAGAAACCCTTGCACAAGCTGGTTCAATCTTAATTTTAAAATCAGAAGAATTTTTAGGTCGTACAGCTTATATTGGTGGAATCAATAAAGCAAAATTCCGTCAAAAAGTGGTACCGGGAGATACAATCAAATTATCGTTTGAAATTACTAAAGTAAAGGGTTCAGTCGGAACAGCAGATGCAATTGCAACAGTTGAAGGTAAGAAAGTAGCAGAATGTGAGTTTACCTTTATCGTCGGTGAGCAAAAACAATAAAAAAATGGCGTGTTAGAAATTCTTCTAACACGCCACTTTTTTATTTTGCTTCTTGTAAGACTGTAATTTTATCAATCGTTACTGGTTTAACAGGTGTTTCACCATCAACATCGGCTTGAGCGATTTTATCGACAACATCCATGCCTTCAGTAACTTGGCCAAAGACTGTGTATTTACCATCTAAAGCTTTCGCGCCGCCTTTTTTATAGGCTTCGATGATTTTTTCTGGTACGAACTGTTTGGCAATGCCGTCCGATACATCTTCATCATTTTGTACGATAAAGAATTGACTACCTTGACTATCTAAAGTTTGTGCACGAGCCATAGATAATGCCCCACGAATATGATACAGATTAGGTGAGATTTCGATTTCAAAGCCTTTGCCCCAAATGCTTTCACCACCAGTGCCGTCCCCTTTAGGATCGCCACCTTGAATCATAAACTCTTCGATAACGCGATGGAAAGTCGTTCCCTCATAGTAACCGTCTTTGGCATGGGTGAGAAAGTTCTCAACAGCTTTAGGCGCATATTCTGGGAACAATTTCATTTTAATGGTTCCTTCAGATGTTTTCATTTCAACAAGGGCTTCATTTTCTTTTACTTCTGAATCTAGTTGAGGTAATGCTAGTGCATTTAAATCAATTGAACTAGATTCGGTGGTTGTAGCCGTGCTTTCGCTCGTAGCGGTTGAAGAATTAGTTGTACAGGCAGCCAATAAAGCTAGACTTGCTGCAGTGGTGAATAGAAGTGCAAGTTTCTTATTTTTCATCATGGAAATTCCTTTCTGTTCTAACATCTTATTTATCATAACAAATTATCTCTTTTTTTCCTAGCATTCTTTTGAAAGGGAAATCATGAAAGGCTCTTGCGTATTTGGTCTAGAGCAATTATAATTGTAAGTGGATACAAAATCGTTTTTTATTTTTAGGAGGATTCTCACATATGGGAAAATTAGGTGTTTCAATTTATCCAGAACGTTCAACATTTGAAAAAGACAAAGCGTATTTAGATTTAGCACACAAATATGGTTTTAAACGTGTATTTACAAGTTTATTGCAAATTAAAGATGATAAAGAAAAGGTATTGGCTGATTTTAAAAAGGTCGTTGATTATGCAAATAGCTTGGATATGGAAGTGATGGTCGATATTAATCCAGGGCTATTTAAACAGCTCGAAATTTCTTATGATGATTTATCATTTTTCCATGAAATGGGTGCTGATGGTGTACGGTTAGATATTGGTTTTACTGGTGCGGAAGAAGCTCGGATGACACGTAATCCTTATAATATTAAAATTGAAATCAATATGAGTGCGGGTACAAGTTATGTGGACAATATTATGTCGTATTCACCAAACACGGATAACTTGTTAGGCTCACATAATTTTTATCCACATCGTTACTCAGGATTAGGTTATGAGCATTTTGTGAACTGTTCAGAAAAATTCCGTAAATATAACTTAAATACTATGGCTTTCGTGAATTCACATGAGGCAACATTTGGACCTTGGCCAACTCAAGACGGTTTGTGTTCATTAGAAGATCATCGTGAGTTGGAAATCGCAACACAAGTCAAACATTTACTTTTAACAGGTTTAATTGACGATATCCTTGTAGGGAATGCTTATGCCTCAGAAGCAGAGTTAAAAGCGATGGCAGACGCGTTTAATGCGCCATATCCAACACTAAAAGTAGTTGTTGAAGATGAAATTACGGAAGATGAGCGTATTTGTTTATTCGATAATTTGCACAGCTATCGTGGCGATCGTTCCGATTATATGTTACGCTCAACAATGACGCGTGTTTATTACAAAGATAAGCCGTTTCCTGCCCACACAACGCGTGACATCGTACGTGGTGATGTCTTGATTGATAATGTTGGTTATGGGCAATACAAAGGGGAAACGCAAATTGCCTTGAAAGAAATGAAAAATGATGGGCGTGTCAACGTGGTAGGACATATTTCTGAAGATGAATTATTCTTACTAGGATTTTTGAAACCATGGTCAAGTTTCAAATTAGTTGAGACAAAATAAATCTGACTAACAGAATGTATAGAATAAAAAAACTCGTTGGCTATTTGCTAGCTTTTTAGCAAACAGCCAACGAGTTTTTTTTTAGAATCTGCTAAAAGTTCGTGTAAACAAAGAGAAAATAATTGTTGAACGTTCTTTTTTTCTTTATACTAACGTGAGAAGTAGATTATCGGAGGGTTACAGATGAAAGTAGTAGGTCGGATTGTGTTAGTGGTTGTTCTTATCTTAATTGTGGGATTAATTTGGGCAGGAAATTATTTTTATAATTATGCGGTAGTCCCATCTGAAAAAGACTTTTTAGCAAATGATACACCAGGGACAGATATTGTTGAAACGGATGAAATTGCGAATTGGTATTCAGATGAAAACCATCGTGAACGTTGGCAATTGACATCGGATGATGGCTTAAAATTATCGGCAATTTATTTGCCTGCCGAAAAAGATACGGGTAAAACGGCTATTTTGGCCCATGGTTACATGGGAAATGCTGAAACCATGGGAGAATATGCCAAAATGTATCATGATTTTGGCTATAACGTCTTAGTACCCGATGCACGAGGCCATGGTAAGAGTGAAGGCGACTATATCGGCTTTGGTTGGCATGAAAGAAAAGATTATTTACAATGGATTGATCAAGTGTTAGCAACGAATGGTGACGATGAAACAATTACTCTTTACGGTTTGAGTATGGGCGCTGCGACTGTCATGATGGTGAGTGGAGAAGAGCTACCTAAAAACGTGGTCTCAATTATTGAAGACTGCGGTTATGCAACAGTCAATGGTGAGCTGCAATTCCAACTGAAAGAATTATTTAATTTACCTTCATTTCCGTTGATTCCTGTGACTAGTTTGGTCACGAAAGTGCGTGCAGGTTACTTTTTTGGCGAAGCGGATGCAACCAAGCAGGTAGCCAAAAATACACGCCCAATGTTGTTTATCCATGGTGATGCGGATGATTTTGTGCCTTTTTCAATGTTAGACACTGTGTACGAAGCAACCGATGCGCCAAAAGAAAAATGGGTTGTTGAAGGAGCAGGGCATGCGAAGGCCTACTCCAAGAATAAAGAGGCTTATCAAGCGAAAGTGAAGCAGTTTTTAGAAAAATATAATGGAATGTAAAGAATACTGCTGAAAAGATAGACAAACGCTGAGTTGGTAGGTACAATAATAAAGGCTTAGATGTATCGAATTGTATTAGTAAATAGAATGGAGGACACAAATAATATGTCCATGTTTTTAGATCAAGTAACCATTGACGTGAAAGCCGGTAAAGGCGGAGACGGAATGGTTGCATTTAGAAGAGAAAAATACGTCCCAGATGGCGGACCAGCAGGGGGAGATGGAGGACGAGGCGGTAATGTCGTTTTAGTCGTTGATGAAGGCTTACGTACATTAATGGACTTTCGGTTTAATCGTCATTTTAAAGCACAAGCAGGCGAAAATGGCATGAGTAAAGGCATGCATGGTCGAGGTTCTGACGATTTATATGTCAAAGTTCCTGAAGGGACAACTGTCCGTGATGCAGAGACTGGTGCTTTGCTAGGAGATTTAATTGAACACGGTCAAACTTTGGTCGTGGCGAATGGAGGACGAGGCGGACGAGGAAATACTCGTTTTGCAACACCGAGAAACCCCGCACCAGAAATGGCAGAAAATGGAGAACCAGGTCAAGAACGTAAGATTGAATTAGAATTGAAAGTCTTGGCTGATGTTGGTTTAGTGGGATTCCCTTCAGTAGGGAAATCAACCTTACTATCTGTTATTTCATCAGCACGTCCAAAAATTGGCGCGTATCATTTTACGACACTCGTGCCAAATTTAGGCATGGTTAGTACAAAAGATGACCGTAGTTTTGTCGTAGCCGATTTACCAGGACTGATTGAAGGAGCTTCACAAGGTGTTGGTTTAGGAACACAATTTTTACGTCATATTGAACGGACACGCGTTATCTTGCATATCATTGATATGAGTGGCATGGAAGGTCGCGATCCATATGAAGATTATCAAGCAATTAACAATGAATTGGCTTCTCACAATTTGCGTTTATTGGAACGTCCGCAAATTATTGTTGCCAATAAAATGGACATGCCTGATGCCGAAGAAAATTTAAAAAAATTCAAAGCTGAATTAGCCAAAGAACAAACGGATGAATTTGCTGAGCCAACACCAATCTTCCCAATTTCTGGCGTTACACGTCAAGGTCTGGATGCTTTATTAAGTGCTACAGCAGATTTATTAGAAGTGACACCAGAATTTCCATTGTATGAAGAAGAAATGGAAGAAGATGTGGTACAATATGGCTTTGTTTCTGATGAACCAGCCTTTGAAGTACAACGCGAACCAGATGCGTCCTGGACACTTTCTGGTGAGAAATTAGAGAAGTTATTCCAAATGACCAACTTCGATCACGATGAAACAGTTATGCGTTTTGCTCGTCAATTGCGTGGAATGGGTGTTGATGAAGCGTTACGTGCGCGTGGTGCGAAAGATGGCGACATTGTTCGTATTGGTAAATTTGAATTTGAATTTGTTGAATAGCAAGAAAGGAACTAGGTTTAGTCACTAGTTCCTTTTTTTAGGGAAAAGAAGAGGTCTTTCGTTTTCAAATGTATCAATTATTGATACAATTAAGAAAAATAATCGCAAGAGAAAGTTAGGTTAACTATGGAGTTGGAATTTTTAGGAACTGGTTCAGGAGTTCCCGCAAAACACCGCAATGTATCAAGTGTGGCATTACGATTGTTGGACGAACGGAATGCTGTTTGGCTCTTTGATTGTGGTGAAGGGACGCAAATGCAAATTTTAAATACTACTATTCGTCCACGTAAAATTGAAAAAATTTTTATTAGTCATTTACACGGAGACCATATTTTTGGCTTACCTGGTTTGGTTAGCAGTCGTTCATTCCAAGGAGGCGAACAACCACCGGGACCATTAGAAATTTATGGTCCAACTGGCGTAGAAGAATTTGTCCGCATGGCGCTAAGACTTTCTAAAACACGCTTAAATTATCCGATTAAGTTTATTGAAATGAAAGAAGGAACTATTTTTAAAGATGCCCAATTTGAAGTTTCTTGTCTAAAATTAGCACATGGAATTGATAGCTATGGCTTTAGAATTGTGGAGACTGATTATCAAGGTGAATTACAAGTCGAAGCGTTGAAAGCATTAGGAGTGCCAGCAGGACCAATCTATGGGCGTTTAAAGCGTGGCGAGACAGTAACGCTAGCAGATGGACGCGTTATCAATGGTGCAGATTTTGTTGGTCAACCGAAGAAAGGTCGAATCGTGACAATTTTAGGAGACACTCGTTATTGCGAACAATCCATTGAATTAGCTAAAGATGCAGATGTGCTTATTCATGAAAGTACCTATCAAAAATCAGAAGTAACGATGGCAAGAAAACATTTCCACTCAACGACTGAACAAGCAGCAACAGTTGCTAAAAAAGCGAATGTTCGACAGTTAATTTTAACGCATATCAGCGCACGATATTTAGGAAAAGATGTCTTGATGTTAAAAGAGGAAGCGGAAGCGATCTTTCCAAATGTATTTATAGCGAAAGATTTTTATGTCTGGCCGATTCCTTTTAAAGAACAGGGGGAAGCAAAATGAACTTAGAAAATAAGGTTGTGCTAGTAACTGGTGGTTCAACTGGCTTAGGCGAGCAAATTTGCTATGAAGCAGCCAAACAAGGAGCAATTGTGGTGGTCTGTGCACGCCGCATTCATTTAATTGGGCAAGTTAAAGAACACTGCATGGAGTTAAGTCATAAAAAAGCCTATGCTTTTCAACTGGATATCGCCAATCCAGATAGTATTGATAGCTTAATGGGAAAACTGAAAGAAGAAGTAGGGACAGTAGATGTATTAGTGAACGATGCAGGATTTGGGCATTTTGAAGATTTTGTTTCATTTGATATGGCATTGGCTCGCAATATGTTTGAAGTGAATGTCTTAGGAATGATGTTATTAACTCAACGTATCGCCGTAGAAATGCTTGAACAACAAGCAGGGCATATTATTAATGTCGCCTCAATGGCTGGAAAAATGGCGACACCAAAATCAACGGTTTACTCAGCAACAAAATTTGCGGTTTTAGGTTTTTCTAACGCACTACGCTTAGAGTTAAAACCCTTTAATATCTTCGTTACAACCGTTAATCCTGGTCCGATTAAAACCGATTTTTTTGACAAAGCCGACCCTTCTGGTAATTATTTAGAAAATGTTGGAGCATTTATTTTAGAAGCTCAACCTTTAGCGAAGCAAATTGTCAAAAGTATGCTACGACCGAAACGTGAAATTAATCGGCCTATGGCTATGGAAGTTGCTGCTCGTTTTTATCAAATGTTTCCGCATATTGGTGATTATCTAGCAGGTGGTTTATTTAATAAGAAATAAAGGAGTGCCGCAAATGAAAAATCAATGGCGTATTATCATTGGACTAGTGCTAACTTTAATGATTGTTATTTTTGCTGTGTTGAATAATATGAATGTTCCTGTAAATTTTGGGTTTTCACAATTTTCAGCACCGTTGATTATCGTGATTATTGGTTCAGCATTTCTCGGTGCTGTTGTTGTAGCGTTGGTTGCTACAGGTACAATGTGGCAACAACGGCGAGAAATCAAACAATTAAACCAACAAATTAATTCGTTAACAAAAGATATCGACAAAAAAGTGGCAGATAAAAAAGAAGAACTAGAACGAGAATACAATAATAAGCTAGCAGAATTTAAGGCTGCCCAGACAGTCTATCCAACCGAAGAAAAGATTAAAGAAATTGACTCGGAAGGCTAAAAAAAGGAAAACTTGGTTAATGCAACCAAGTTTTCCTTTTTTT
>NZ_MAEL01000046.1 GCF_009933335.1 Candidatus Enterococcus willemsii
AACCTATACAGGTTGTAACTGCGATTATTACAAATAAAAAGGAATAAAAATGCTCTTTACTGAAATAATCACTATCTAATTTATTAATTCAATGACATATAGCAGATTTTTCTCATTGTTTTTTCATTTTACTGCTTTATTGTGGTGCGAATCTCCTAGTGTTTTTCTGTTCACTTGGGGTTCGCACTAAATGGAGCAGCAATTTTATCTATTTTTTGAAGCAAGTAACTTAAAATTTCATCTTAATAATTAGTCCCATGTGATAGCTGGTCTGAATTAATGATTAGGGCTTCATATTAGAACATCTCTGTTACTGACCGTTCTTGGCAGAGAAATGACGTTCGTTCATTATATAACCCGTGATACCAACCAATATCGCTATACCAGATATTATACAATCATACGCTCACTTTTATAAGGAGCCGATTCATATGTCATGCTTTTCCATATAATACTAATGATATTTTTATGTAGCAAATACTTCCATAGCACAACTAATGCCACGATGGTCATGGCTATTAAAAGGACTACTGAGCTACCATAATAGTTAATTTGACGTACCAAAGAAGATATTATTAACAAAAGTACATATAGACCAATCAATCCGATATATCGCTTATTTTCATTACCAGTCAAAGAATCATTCACTCCTTTCGCAGATTTATTTAAACACCTTAATTGTATCAAAATTTTTAAACTTACGCTATTTACTTTCAATAAAATCTAATAGAACACTCGTCAACGTTATAAATATTATATTTTACAACATTGACGTTTTTTCTATTACCAATCATCCATCGCCATTATTTTTTTTACTTGCTGTTTGTAATATGAGCGATCAATTAGAATGTTTTGGGGATTCTTAGGTGAATATAGTATCCGAATCCTTGTACCTACTTTCCAATGCAAAACAGTAGCAAATTTTGATTCAGAAATTCCTGTCTTATAGATTGTTTCAGTGATTCTTCCGTCTTTATTTCTATATTCTAATTTATACTTACGCTGTCTAAAACCTCCATATCCACCTACAGAGCCACCGTAGCTCACATTGGTAAATTTTTCTTTCTTGATGATTGCAGTTGTTTGGAGGTATTTATTGCTAGCAATAGAGAAAAATATTTCTTTCTTCGATAAGATACCAATAAACATCAAAAGTCCAATGATGAAAATAATCGTACCTACAATAGAGTAAAAAACAAATAATTTTTCTGGTACTATATAGGGAGAGATTATGCTATGAATCCACATAAAAATAATAGGTAGCAATAATAGTATTATGACAACTAGAACGAACTTCTTACGCATGTTTCTCTTTCCTCCTGTCATTCTAACGATACAACATATCAATCTTTCTTCAATTACTTATCAATGATTCCCACTTTGTCTCTTCTTCGCCCTTCTTTCAATTAACCACAACTCTTTTGAAAATCCTACTAGAGTAAGGATAAGAACGAATATATATAATTTGTTTCCCAACAAGATTTGTCTTCCAAAAACTAAAATTGTTGCTACTATGAATACAGAATAAAAGATCCGAGCGAGAATCAATTTGTGCCTACTCTTCATTTTCTTACCTCTCTAATAATTTACAAAAAAGCGCTATCATACATGAGGAATATAAACAAAATCTACTATTTTAGCGTACCATATTACACTACAGAGTTGCAAATAGACTCTGCCTTTTCTCTACAACAAAACAACAACCAAAAAGATGTACTCATTTTGGTTGTTGTTTGCGTTTGAGTTAACAAGCTTAGTCCAAATCCTCGCCATTTGATGCAATAACCTGCTTGTACCATTCAAATGATTTTTTCTTAGTCCGTTTAAGGGTGCCATTGCCTTCATCATCACGGTCAACGTAAATAAATCCGTAACGTTTACTCATTTGTCCAGTGCTTGCTGCCACCAAATCAATGCAGCCCCATGTGGTGTAACCAAGGAGTTCTACGCCATCAATTTCGACAGCATCTTTAAATGCTTGCACATGTTTCTTCAAGTAGTCGATACGATAATCATCTTCTACATAACCATTTTCGTCTGGCGTGTCGATTGCTCCCAACCCATTTTCTACAATAAACAACGGTTTTTGATAGCGATCATACATTTGATTCAACGAATTTCTCAAACCAAGTGGATCAATTTGCCAGCCCCATTCTGTAGAAGGCAGGTGCTCGTTTTTAATTGATGGGAATAAATTACCCGTGGCTTGGGCGTAGTCTTCCGAATGCGCACTAACTGTTCGAGAACAGTAATAAGAAAAGGTCACAAAATCAACTGGTGATGCCGCCAGTATTGCTTCATCACCATCTTTCATTTGAATGGATAAACCTTCACGCTCAAACTTCTTCAGTGCATAATTGGGATACTTTCCACGCGCTTGTACATCAATAAAGAAGTAGCCCTCTCTGTCACGATTAATCGCTTCTTGATAATCTTCTGGTCGGCATGTATAAGGATAGTGGCTTCCACCAGCTAACATACAACCAACCATATTTTCACTATCTACTTCATGTGCGATTTTAGTAGCCAAGGCACTAGCTACTAATTGATGATGTGCTGCTTGGTATTTAATTTCTTGTTGATTGTCTTCTTCTTTAAAAATAATGCCACCACCAACAAACGGTTGGTGTAACAAGATATTAATCTCATTAATTGTTAGCCAGTATTTCACTAGGCCTTTATAACGGTTAATGACTGTTTCGGCATACTTCGCATAAAAGTCAATCAATTTTCGGTTGCGCCAACCACCATACACTTTAATCAAATGAACAGGAATATCAAAATGAGCAATCGTTACTAAGGGTTCAATGTTGTATTTCTTGAGCTCTTTAAAAATTGTTTCATAAAAAACTAATCCCTCTTCATTGGGTTCTTGATCATCTCCTTTAGGAAATATTCGTGACCAAGACAGAGACATGCGATAAACCTTGAAACCCATTTCTGCAAATAACTTGATGTCTTCCATGTAGTGATGATACATATCAATCGCTACTTTGGCTGGATAATAATACCCACCCTGCCATTCCAACATTTCTAGGTTACCAGCTGCAACCTTTTTACGATCAGGTCCTGTTGGAAGTAAATCTACATTAGATAGTCCCCTTCCACCCTCTAGCACACCTCCTTCTGATTGATTGGCAGCTGTTGCGCCACCCCATAAAAAATCTTTATTTAACGCCATTTTTATTCACTCCTAAACTTTGATAACTAGTACTTCTTCATCTTTATTCACAGTTCCTTGTTTAAGTATTTCGATTGAGGAATACTGTGGCGTGTTCGTAACCACAACTGGTACTTGTGTTGGATAACCAGCTGCTTCAATTTTCTTGCTATCAAATGTCAGTAATAATTGACCTTTGGTAACTTTTTGTTCTGCTTCAACGAATGTATCAAAATATTGCCCATTTAATTCAACGGTATTTAAACCAACATGAATCAAAAGTTCAACGCCTGTATCTGAAACAAGGCCTATCGCATGTTTAGTAGGAAAAACGGCAACTACTTTCCCATCAAAAGGTGCGTATACTTCTCCTTCAGACGGATCAACTGCAAAGCCTTTTCCTAAAGCTTCTGAAGCAAATGCTTCATCTTGTACTTGGCTTAACGGCATAACTTTACCAGGAATCGGGCTAACTAAACGTGTGTCTTCTAAAATCACAGGTTTGATTTCAGACACACCTTCTATTTCTTCTTTCTCATATTTGAAACTCAAAACATAGGTCAATATAGCACTAACTCCTGCGGAAATAATTAAAGCAATAATGATATTCCAGAAGAAACGCATGGTATCATCACCGATGTAAAGTAAGACTGCTGGTAAACCTGATGAACCTGTTGCAAAGCGATGTGTATTTGTTAAACCAGCATATAAACCACCGGATGCACCACCAATCATTGCGGCAATTAATGGGTATTTCTTAGGTAAATTCACTCCGTAAAGTGCAGGTTCTGTAATCCCCATATAAGCAGTAATTGCTCCTGAAATAGCAACTTGTTTCACTTTTTTATTCTTTGTGCGGAAAGCCACGACTGCAGCTGCTGTCGCTTGTGCAATATTTGATACCAATGCACCTGGACCAAAAATACTATCATATCCTAATTCAGCCATTTGCATAACGCCAAGTGGTGCCACACCGTTGTGTAAGCCAAACATCACCATCACCGGAAGCAATCCACCAATTAAAACAGCTGGCACCCAACTTGCATGAATACTTAAGAAAGTAAAGAAAGAAGCTAAATAACCACCTAAAATACTACCAATTGGACCAAAAACTGAAAATGCTAATGTCCCCATAATTAAAAATGTCAGCATTGGTACAAATACTAATTCCACAGATTTTGGAATTACTCTGTGTAAGAACTTTTCAACATACGATTGGAAGAAAATGACAATCAAAATAGGGATTACTGAACCAGTATAAGTAGCCAAAGTAAAAGGAATAAATCCAAAGAAATTTACTGGTTCTCCTGCCGTCACTAAAGCTCCCCAATTAGGATGCATCATCATAGCCGCTACAGATGCTGCTAAAATTGGATTACATCTTAATTTTTGAGCAACAGTAAAAGCTAAAATCATCGGTAGAAAGAAAAAGACCCCATCTGCAAATAAATTCAACATATAATACGTTTGAGAATCTGGTGTAATTACTTTAAAGACAATTAAAAGAGCTAAAACTGCTTTGACCATCCCAGCGCCTGATAAAGCTGGAATGACTGGCTGGAAAGTTCCCGCAACAAAATCAATAACTGTTGCAACAGGTCCTTTTTTCTCATTTAAATTGCTATCATTTGATGTTTGGACATCAACGAATTTTTCCACTTCTTCAAATACATCTTTTACATGTGTCCCAATAACAACTTGATGCACACCTGCATTATGAATGTATTTTGTGACACCATCTAAATCTTCTAACTTTTCTTTGTTTAACTTCGATTCATCTGCTACTTTAAAGCGTAATCTTGTTTGACAATGATAAGCATCAGTAATATTTTCTTTGCCACCTAATTGTTGCACGATTTCTTTCGCCAACTGTTCATATTTTTTGCTCATACAAACCACTCCTAATAAATTTTGAAGAAAATGGATGCTGTCACCGGTAAGACATCATGTTTCTCTATCTGCAATTTATCATGTGCAGATAGCGTTTCCAATAGATTTTACGAAACTCGAAATAGGTTTCACATTCTTTTGATATTCAGCCTTTTTTATGAAATGAATTTCATAAAATACCATTGACTTAAAGTTTGCTTCATAGTGTATACTGTTTAAAAAGGAGGCGAATATGGTGCCAAAATACCTTTACTTAATGCGACATGGCGAAACTCTTTTCAATCAATTAAAGCTCGTTCAAGGTGCCTGTGATTCTCCACTGACTGATAAAGGCGTTAAACAAGCTCAAGCAGCCAAAAAATATTTTGAAAAACAGAACATTACCTTTGATCAAGCCTATGCTTCTACACAAGAAAGAGCTTGTGATACTTTAGAAATTGTGACATCATCACCCTATACTCGTTTAAAAGGATTAAAAGAAATGAACTTCGGCAAGTATGAAGCTCAAGCAACCTACTTACAACCCAAAGGTCCGCATACGTTCGAAACATTTTATGCCGATTATGGTGGCGAGCGTGCTGAAACAGTTAGACGAAGAATGTATGACACGCTATTTGATATAATGAATGAGAACAAGAACGCACAACACACGCTTGCAGTTTCGCATAATGGCGCTTGTTTTTATTTTTTAGCTCAAATCTGGAAAAAAGAATATGGAACACAACCGATTCAACTTCCTAATTGTTGCATCATCAAATTATGTTTTACTAACAATGAATTCCATTTAATTGATATCATTGATCCAGCAAAAACAGCCTAGAAAGGAAAAATTTCAATGAACAACAAAAAGCAAGCAATTCCACCACAAACAATCTTTTTCGGAGCTGAAGCCTTCCAAAAAAGTGAAAAAACGATTATTCGATGGTTGGGTAATTCAGGCATTTTATTAAATAGTCGAGGCACATGTCTAATGGTTGACCCCGTTTTAGAAGGTTTTGACCTTCCTTTATTAATTGATTTACCTATTAAAATGGAGGATATTCCTTCTTTAGATGCCGTTTTAATCACTCATTCTGATAACGATCATTTTAGTTTACCGACATTAGATAAATTAACCACCAAAACAAAAGCTTTTCACAGCCCTGAGTATGTTGCTGAACTAATTACTGAACATTTTGGGATAGAAGCTAGTGGTCATCCGATTTATGATACATTTATGATTGATAATCTAACCATATCATTAACAAAAGCCCATCATTTATGGCAAAATGAAACAAATAAATTTGACCGTATCTTTAAAATCGAAGATTATTGTGGTTTTTGGATTGAAACACTTGACGGCTCACTATGGATTCCTGGAGATTCGCGGCTACTTCCTGAACAATTAGAAATGCCACAACCCGATGCTATTCTTTTTGATTTTAATGATAATAGTTGGCATATTGGTTTTGAAAATGCCATTAAATTAGCTAATACGTATCCTAACGCTGACCTAATTCTTTCCCACTGGGGAACTGTAGATGCCCCTCATATCGATGCATTTAATGGTGATCCTGAAGAATTATACCCTCGAATTATCAATCCTGAAAGAATTCGATTAGTCGCAGCAGGTGAACCCTTTGAGCTACACTCATCATTGTAGTCGTTTATTCCTCTTTACAAGCATTCAAAAAAGGCAGCAACTTGATTGTACACTTGGTACATCAAGTTGCTGCCTTTTTATCAAACTCTTACCTAAACTAAAAATCTTCTTCGGCTATCTCTTTAAATGTCGATTTCCTGGTTGATTCCAATATACGTGAGTTTAAAATTTTTGCCTGCATGTTCTCTTCATAATTCAAAGAAAAAATTTTTGCAAATAGAATATTCAAAATAAATTGAATAGACGCTTCCGTAGAAAAATTAGCTATTTTAGAATACAACTTTTCTCGACTCGAAATATTTAAGACAATCGTCGAATAATCCCTTAAATAATTTTCTCCACCACTCGTTATACTAATAATAGGAACTTGATTTTTTAAAAGTAATTTTACGTTTTTCATAGGATATGTCTCTGAATTATTGCCTGAATATGAGATAATGACTGCACAATCCTTTGGCGTTAGCGTATTCGACACAAGACCAGATTCATTGGCATCAGCGACAAACGCTTTTTTATGAATGGTATTCAAGTTTCGTTTGAATAATTCACCATAATAAGAATTTGGGCTTCTGCCATAAATCACGATCGTATGTGCCTCATTAAGAATAGTCGCTGCTTGATTAATCATTGTAACGGACATCAATGAGGTCGTTTCTTTAATGGTCTGAATACGGAGATTCGCAATATTTTCAATAATCTCCAACGTATCTGCTGAATGATCAAATGGTATATTCACATCGACTTCTAAATGATTCTCATCGAAATGAGCCAATTCATGATTAAACGCATAGATAAACTCTCGCCATCCAGAAAAGTTAAAATACTTAGCAAAGCGAACCAGTGTCGGTTTAGAAGTATGTGTCAATTTTGCAATTTCATCCATTGAGTAGCTTGCCAAATCCTCTCTATTTGCCAAGAGAAACTCACCAATTGTCCGTCGCGCATCATTTTTCTTAAAAGCAGCCTCCTCAATCTTTTGAAAAAGATACATTTGACTTCACACTCCTTTTTTTACTGTAATACATTCGCTTAGTAATTTTGAATGTTTGCTTCGTAATGATTAATTTTACTTTTTAGCTTAAAAACAGTGTCATTGATTTGCTGTTGCTTCTGCCGTAGTTTCTCATATTCAAAAATAAGAAGCTGCTTTCGCTCAACTAATGTGTCATCTCCCATTTGATAAAGCGCGGTGTACCTAGCCAATGCCTCCACGGATAACCCTGAATCTCGCATACATTTGACAAAGCCAATCCAATTTATATCCTCCACAGAATAGTCCCTATTTCCAGATGCATCACGGTTGATGGGAGGTAATAGACCTTGTTTCTCATAATATCTCAACGTTGACGGAGTCAATCCATGGATTGATGCAGCCTCTGAAATGTTCATATAGTTATCCTCCCGAATATTAATCATAAATGCCATAAATTTTGTGATAATCATTCTTCAGCCACAATTCATATTTAGACGGCATTCCAGTTTAAGAAAAACCGACAATTTTGTGTGGAACATATTCCGCTTCTAAGTAATTCACAGTTTCTGGTGTTAGCTTAAAATCGATTGCTTTAACTGCTGTTTCTACATGGCTAAGTTTTGTTGCGCCAATAATTGGAGCCGCAAGATTCTCTTTTTGCAGTAACCAAGCAAGGGCAACTTCCACTTTACTGACACCATATTGCTCAGCAACTTCAGCTACTCGTTCGATAATGATACGATCTTTTTCTTCTGATTCATCATATTTGTCTTTTTGGACTGTATCCGTCTCTCTTCTTAAAGAAGTATCATTCAATGACTTAACCAATCTTCCAGAAGCTAAGGGACTGTATGGCGTCAGTGCTATTCCTTGGTCTACACAGTAAGGAATCATTTCTCTTTCTTCTTCGCGATATATTAAATTCAAATGATTTTGCATCGAAACAAATTTGGTCCAGCCATTTTTTTCTGCCACATGATTGGCTTTTTGGAATTGATAAGCATGCATTGCTGAAGCACCAATATAAACGAGCTTTACCAGATTTTACAACATCATGTAAGGCTTCCATTGTTTCTTCAATTGGTGTATCGTAATCCCAACGATGAATAATATATAAATCAACATAATCGGTTTGCAAACGCTGTAGACTTTGATCAATTTGTGACATAATCGCTTTACGAGATAATCCTTGGCCGTTTGGTCCATCAAACATTTTTTGATGAACTTTCGTTGCCAAAACAATTTCATCGCGCTTGGCATAGTCTTTCAACGCTTTGCCTAAAATCTCTTCACTTCGGCCTAATGAATATACATTGGCTGTGTCGAAAAAATTAATTCCGAGTTCCAATGCTCGCTTGATAATTGGACGACTATCTTCCTCTTCTAATACCCACTTATGAAACCATTTGTTTGGATCGCCAAAACTCATAGCTCCCAAACAAATCCGAGAGACATCCATTCCTGTATTTCCTAATTTTGTATAGTCCATTTCAATACCTCCTAATTTCATTCTAAATAGTCATATACTTATTAAATAGCAATGTAAAACAACCTAGTACCCCTAATAAAAAACCTGTAACGATGATTTGTTGACTAGCACTGCTATTTCTGCTAACAGTTGATATAAGTTGAGAAACATATGGTGCAAGTGTTGCACCTAAATTGTAGGCGACTAATACGACTGTCGTCCCAAACTTAGCAATATTTTCTCCACCCGACGTAAAGGTATGCATAAAATAAGGCATAATATTACGAAATGCAAAACCTAACATCAAAGAACAAAATAAAGTGAACAGTACCGAGTTGGAAAGACTGGTAAGAAAAACGCTTAGTCCAGCAAGCATAGCAGCAATTGGTAATAACCATCTGTTCAAATAACTATAAACAACACCGAAAAAATTTCCTGCAATAAATGCTCCCGTTGCAATCGCTGCAATCATATTGCTCCCATTAGTCGCATCGCCAATTCCTTGTTCAAGCAACAAAGGGGTGATTTGTAAATTATAATTGATAAACAGTAGCACGATTGCAAATAAAACGAGACCCAATAAGATAGATTTCATTTTACGTGCTTTGGAAAGATTGGAATCAGTAGAATCAGTCATACTATTTTGGGGTGTATTTTTTTCATTCGGTATGAACACAAAGACAAAAATCCAACTAACAATCGCAAAAGCATAAATTAAAAATGACATTTCCCAACTAAGCTTGATTAATTGGCCAACCATAATTGTCATAAAAATCCCGCCTAAACCCTCACATGCACTTTCTAAGCCTAGAGCTTTTGCTTTTTTGCGATTATCTGATTGGAATAACTGACTAATCATTTCAATCAATAAACGGTTAAATAAGCCAATACCTAGTCCCAATAAACATCTTGAAAGAAATAAGACAACAAAACTCCCTTGATACCATGCTGGTAAGGTACCAAATATACCCACCATGACTAACCCTGCAAGCATCGTATATTTTCGACCAATTTGTTTTTCAATGATACTTGTTAAAAAGACACCCATAACCAAAAATAAAGAAGGAATTGTCGTCAGAAGACCGATATAAACGGCGCTTACTTCCGGAAAACTTTGTGCAATTGCAGGAATATTAGCAGAAATAGCTGGCGCTGAATTGACAACTAACGCGACTGAAAGTAAGGCAAATAACTTTATCGAATAAAATTTCATATAATCTCCTTTATCAATAAGAGTACTCTAACAACACTCCTTGTAGTTGCTAGAGTACTCATAACATTATTCTTCTCCAAAAATTTCTTTTGCTAAATTAAAAGCTGTCCACGCTTTTGGCCACCCTGCGTAAAACGCAAGATGGGTAATAAGTTCGACAATTTCATCTTTCGTTACGCCGTTTTGTTTCGCAATAGTTAAATGTGCTTCTAACTGAGGCACACCTTGTGTTAAAAGACTAGCCACTGTAATCAAACTACGATCGCGCGGGGATAATTCCTTCTCTCTATCCCACACTTCTCCAAATAACACATCATCATTTAAAGCCGCAAATTGAGGAGCGAATTCTCCTAAATTATCTCTTCCAGCTGTTTGTTTTGGCATTTTCGTTCCCTACTTTCTTATTTTAAATTGAAATAAAGTTCATCAGACACTGGTTCCAACCATTCTGGAGTCCCAGCCGTAATCGCTAAGTGCTCAAACCAACTATCTTTAGCCGCACCGTGCCAATGTTTAATTCCATCATGCGTCACGACAACATCTCCAGCTTGCAAAAATTGAGCTGCTTTTCCCTCTTCTTGATACCAGCCTTCTCCTCCAGTGACAAGTAAAATTTGAAAGCCATCATGGTGAATGTGCCAATTATTGCGACAACCAGGTTCAAATGTGACATTTCCTACACCCACATTAATTGCTGGATCAGCTACTAGCGTTTTTAGATAACTTTGCCCTACAAAGTATTGAGCAAACGCATCATTTTTCTCGCCACTTGAAAAAATGACACCATCTTTTATTTCTTCAAATTTTGTCATTGCTATCCTCTCCTATTTGATTGATATTGACTTATCCAGTTTGAAATTGCTTGATCTGCTCTTTCAACTCTGGAACCTCTCACTGGTAAGCCTAATTGAATATTCGAGTTTGGACAGATTTTTTTGAGTTCAACTAAACTATTTCCAAATGCACTGCCTTCATGTGTGCAAAACGGGTAAATACATTTATTTGAAAGGTCGATTTGTTTTAAAAAATGACTAACTATTTTCGGCATAGAGCCACACCAATTAGGAAATCCTAAAAAAATATGTTCCACAGATTCGAAATCAATTGGAACTGGCTGAAATTCGGGTTCAATACCCTTATTCCTTTCTTCCTCTACAATTTTAATCGTTTCATGATAATCATAGGGATAGTCAATTACTGGTACAATCTCAAGCATGGGTGCATCAATCATTTGGCTAATCTTTTCGGCTAATCTTTCGGTATTGCCTTTAGTTAGCGTTTGAATTTCTCCGTGCACAAAATTTTGATTTGCCCTAGAAAAATAGAGTACAATTGTCATTTTTCCACCTCAAAAAAAACTGTAATATAAACTCGAACCGCTTACAAGTTTATATTACAGCTCCATTTAGATTCCGTCTAATACCTTTTAAGCTTACCTTCATGCTTCCAAGGCATACTTTATATGCTGAATAAATGCGCGTACAGTTGTATTTAAAAGACTTCCCTTCTTCCATACGAGGACACAATTTGTTTCTAACTTAGGTTCAAAAGGAAGGAACTTTATCTTATTCGTCCGATTCGTAGTTGCTCCTTTAAGTGAAAATGCTGCTCCTACTTTATTTTCAACCAAAGAAATAACATTGAAAATTAAATTATACTTTCCCACAATATTTAAATTTTCTTCATTAAACTTCCCCCAAGAAAAGAATAAATCCTGCACTGCTTTCCGACTTGAACAAATCAATGGTACACCCAAAATATCTTCCGCAAGAACATTTGGTCGGTTCGCTAAATAATGTTCTGTTGATACAAGCAATCCCCACTCTTCTTTCTCGGGTAAAATAAGTTTATTATAGTTTCCTTCTGAAATCGGTTCGATTAACAGGGCAATATCTAATAAGCCTTTATCAAGCTTTTCCACAATATCATTGCTAGTCCCACTAAAAATATTAAATGTGACTTGCGGATGATTCGTAATCATTTCTTCTAGCATTTTTGACAGAAAATGGGAACTATTTGCTTCGACACATCCAATTGAAATTTGCCCACTTAGCATCTTATTTTGATAGTTAGCAAATTCTTGCTCTACTTTTTCATCCAATGCTAAAATTTCTTCGGCTTTTTTCTTTAAATATGTACCTGATTCTGTCAGATACAATTTTTTATTTTTACGAATAAATAAATTTACTTGCAAACTTTCTTCAAATTCTCGGATTTGTCTACTTAAAGTCGGTTGAGTAATATGAAGTCGTTTAGCGGCTTGCGTAATATTTTGTTCTTCAGCTACAGCAAGAAAATACTTTAATAGGCGAATTTCCACATTTATCCATCCCTTTTCTATTTATTACGACTTGTCTTAAGAAAGGATACCAAGAAGATGAATTAGACACAAGTGAACATAACTAAAAAGATGACAGATAAACTAAATAAAAAGGCACAACAAAGAAATTCTTTATCATGCCTTAAAAATATTATTCAGCTGTCAACTCATCTTCAGTCATCCACATATGATTGGTCACTGTTTCTCCACCATCCGTTGGCTCGTAATCCACAACATACACAGTCCCTTCAATTGCTTGGTCAATAGTGGCTGTTGCTCCTTGCATGCCTGCCATATGATTGGCTTCTAAAACAACGGTATCTCCTTTTGTAAAAGGTTCTTCAGGGTTTTCTAGTTCTTCTTGCACAACCCATTTGTGATTTTTAACTTCATCGCCACCAGTCGTTGGTGTATAGGTTACTGCATAAATCGTCGTGTCATAAGCTCCAACAACAGTTGCTTTTGCATTTTCCATTCCTGGCATATGTCCTTCTTTAAGGGTCACTGCTGTTCCTACCGGATATTTCGGATTGCTTGCTTCTTTCATTCCTTCAGGAACTTCCCCAGAATGATGATGCATGTCCATGCTTGATGATGTTGTTGTCATATTATGCTCAGAGTGATCCGTGCTGTCGGGTTCATTTGCTGATGCGCATGCACCCAAAAGTGTTAATGAGCTTACTCCTAGAATAAGCATTGTTAATTTTTTCATCTTCTATTCCTCCTAGTTATTCATTTTAATCATAGAAAATCATTCTTTAATCGTTATCACCACCTCACTTAAAAGCAAAAAGCCACTCTAAAAGTTTTTCACATACTTTTAAAGTGGCAAAGGACAAACTTATAATTTAGGTTTAAACCCTTTTAAACGTAATGCATTTAGTAATACGGAAACCGAACTTAAACTCATTGCTGCACCGGCAAACATTGGATTTAATAGGGGGCCACCAAACAAGTGAAGCACACCCATTGCAATTGGGATACCAATTGTATTATAGGCAAATGCCCAGAATAAGTTTTGCTTGATATTTTTGATGGTTTCACGACTCAATTCAATCGCTGTTGGCACATCCATTAAATCGCTACGCATCAATACAATATCCGCAGACTCAATCGCAACATCAGTTCCTGAACCAATCGCAATTCCTACATTTGATTGTGCAAGGGCGGGTGCATCGTTAATTCCATCACCGACCATAGCAACATGCAAGCCTTCATTTTGTAATTTTTTCACTTCATTGGCTTTATCTTCTGGTAGGACTTCACTGAATACGCGGTCAATGCCTACTTGCTTCGCAATGGCTTCGGCTGTTCGTTTGTTGTCACCAGTAATCATTGCCACTTGAATACCCATTCGGTGTAATTTATCAATCGCTGCAATACTATTTTCTTTAATCGTATCAGCAACTGCAACAATCCCGATTAACTTGTCATCTGCAGAGATAAACATCGGTGTTTTTCCTTCTGAAGCTAAACGATCAGAGACTTCTTGGGCGTCTAACATTTTGATGTTGTTTTCAAGCATTAATTTGCGGTTACCTAAACGAATAATTTGTTGATCAATGGTAACTTGAATCCCATGTCCAGGAATGGCTTGGAACGCTTTGACTGTTTTTAATGAAAGGTTGCGTTCTTTTGCGCCTTCCACAATCGCTTCACCTAGCGGATGTTCTGAACTTGTTTCTGCGGATGCCGCAATCACTAACACCTCTTCTTCTGAATAGCCATTGTAATTGACGATATCCGTTACCACAGGTTTCCCTTCAGTAATCGTTCCGGTCTTATCAAACACAATTGTATGAATCTTTTGTGCTTCTTCTAACGCATCCCCACTTTTAATTAACACGCCATTCTCGGCACCTTTTCCAGTACCGACCATAATGGCGGTTGGGGTCGCTAATCCCAAGGCACATGGACAAGCAATGACTAATACGGAGATGGTGATGGTCAAAGCAAAGACCCAAGATTCTTGGCCTAAGAAGAACCACGCTAAGCCAGAAAGAACTGCAATTCCCATCACGATTGGAACAAAAATACCAGAGACTTTATCCGCTAATTTGGCAATCGGCGCTTTGGATCCTTGTGCATCTTCGACTAACTTAATAATTTGCGAAAGTGTGGTATCTTTTCCGACTTTCGTGGCTTTAAAACGGAATGAACCATTTTTATTGATACTTGCACCGACAACATTGTCGCCTACATTCTTTTCGATCGGTATACTTTCACCTGTAATCATTGATTCATCCACGGCAGAATTTCCTTCTACAATCACACCATCCACAGGAATTTTATCTCCTGGACGAACAACTAAGATGTCACCAGTTACGACTGCATCAATCGATATTTCAACTTCTTGCCCATCACGTACAACGCGGGCTGTTTTTGGCGCTAAGCCCATCAGTTTTTTGATTGCTTCAGAGGTTTTGCCTTTTGAAACAGCTTCTAAATATTTTCCTAAGGTAATCAATGCTAGAATGACCGCTGCTGATTCAAAATATAAATCGGGGTGACCATGGTGCACTTCCACACGACCAGTGGCTAATAACACCGTCATGACAACTCCTTGTAAGAGTGCAGCGGTTGTCCCAATCGCAATTAACGAATCCATATTCGGATGACCTTTGAATAATGCCTTGTAACCAACTGTATAAAATGAACGACCTAAATAAACAACTGGTAGTGTCAAAATAAGTTGAGTGATAGCAAAAGTGACGGTATGATGCACTGGATCAAGAAAATTTGGTAAAGGTAGTCCGCCAAATGGCAACATTGGTCCCATTGCGATATAAAGTAATGGCACAGTAAATACCGCTGACCAAATGAAACGTGTCCATAATTCCTTCATGTGTGCGTAACGTTTTTCTGTGCCATTATCATCTGTATGTGAGGCCGTTTCAGGTATTGCTTTATAGCCCGCATCTTCAACAGCACGTACAATATCACCTGTTGATAGCGCATCTTCATCATAAGAGACACTCATTTTTTCTGTGGCTAAGTTGACAGAAGCAGTGGTTACGCCTGCCAATTTATTGACACTTTTTTCAATCGTTTGTGCACAGGAGGCACAGGTCATTCCTTCTATTTCAAATCCTTGTGTAGCAACATTTTTGACTGCTTTGTAGCCAGCATCTTCGACAGCTTTTTCAATTTCATCGCTAGATAATGAATCGCCATCATACGCGACACTCATTTTTTCTGTGGCCAAATTAACTGATACATTTTGAATGCCGGTTAATTTATTGACGCTTTTTTCAATTGACTGCGCACACGAAGCGCAGGTCATTCCTTCGATAGCATACGTATCTTTTACCAATTCATTCATCTCCTTTATTTCTTAGTATATAATTAAATTCCACAACAATTGTGAGATTCTCTTTCTATAATTATTATATATTTTAAATTTACTTTTGTAAACGATACAGTTAAAAAAATATGATTTTTTAAAGTAATGAAGTGTCTATTAGTAGGTACTTCATTACCTTTGAATTACTTTTGACTATTGGCGTTCTGCAGTATAACCCGCTTCTCCGACAGCTGCAACAATTGCTTCATTTTTGACATCTTCCTTAGCAGTAACCGATAAAATTTTTGACTCTACATCGGCAGTAGCTGATTGCACACCTGCTAAAGCATTGACTGCTTTTTCGATTTTTGCTTTGCAATGTCCGCATGACATATCTGATACTAAATAAGTTGTATTCATAACTTATGATTCCTCCATTCATTTACGTTTGTAATTGTTGTTCTAGGATTATCTTACACCTTTTGTTTATGTTTGTAAACAAAAAAAATACTTAATTTGTTAAAAAACAGACATATCTCATTTTCTTCACTTATCATTCCTGTTTTTCTAAAGTGAATCTAACATCGTAAGAGATATTTTAGAAAATCGTTATACTTCAAAAATAGTCACTGTAGATAATAATATGGATTGGAAAGCATCCCACTTTTCAATCCATATTATCATACTATTTTTTTAATCCTTGTTATTTCCATTTTCTAAGAAGTGAGTATCGCCAATCGATTCACCAGTATATACCCCTTCTTTATAAACTATTTTAGTGACACTACAATTACCAATATCTTCTCCTTTATAAGATCCCGGAGCAAGAATTTCTAAAATAGTAGGAATTTCACTACCATGAGAAACAATTAGCACATTTCCTCCTGTTTCAGAGGCCTCTTTAATAACCTGATCCATTGCTTTCTTTGAACGTGTAACAATTTCTTGATAACTTTCAGCAGTACCGGTTTCGTCATTTTTAGCTATTTCATTCGCAATCGCTTCATCATCCATCTTCTCCATTAGTTTTGGATATTGCGACCATTCTTCATCAAAAGTAAGTCCATACTGTTCAAAAATTGGGGTCCACATATCAGCATTATTCCGACCTTCATAACCACCGTAGCCCCATTCTCTTAGCCCAGATAAAGTATTTAACTCTATTTTCTGATTGTCCGAAGTTTTGAGAATAATGTTCGCAGTGGAGATTGCACGACCTAAATCACTCGAATAAGCATGATCAAATTGAATCTGCTCTTCGCGTAAGCCTTTTCCTAATAACTCAGCAACTTTTTGTCCTTCATCAGTCAACGGTGTATCCGACCAACCTTGAACTTGACCAGTTGTATTGAACATAGTTTTTCCATGTCGAACCAAATACAAGGTTGTATCCTCTACTTTTTCCTTCGATACTGAGTCTTTTTGATTACTACATCCTGCAACTATAAATATAGCCACTCCCCAAACAATTATTTTCAAATACTTTTTCATAGTTTCCTCCTATAGGTGTCATCAACGCCAAATTCATTGATTATTTTCCACGTAACTTTCATCACCAATCTTCAATAGTTCATATTTACCATCTTGATAAGTTAAAGTAGTAACACTACCATTTCCAATATTTTCCCCTTGATAGTTATCTGGCAGAACTGCCTCTAGTAAGACCGGAATCATCCCACCAGATGAAACAATCAATACATTACCACCACCAAGTTTTTCAGCCTCCTCTATCACTTGTGTCATCGCCTCTTTTGCTCGCTTGTTAACCTCTTTTGTTGTCTCAGCTAAACCCAAATCATCTGCTGCTGCAATATCATCAGCAGTCACTTCTTCCCAATTGGCAATCCCGGTTTTTTCAGTAATTATTTGCATCACTTCTTCATCTGTACTGCCTTCAAAACCTCCATAAAAAAACTCTCTAAATCCAATATGTTCTTGCAATTCAGGTACTTTATTTTCATTATTCTTCAAAATAAGCTCAGCTGTTTTACGCTGTCTTCCTAAATCGCTAGAATATGCTGTAACAAATTTGACTTCACTCAAACCCTTGCCTACTTGTTCTGCTTGCTTTTCCCCGACATCGGTTAATGGGGTATCACTCCAACCTTGAGTTTGACCAGTAGTATTAAAGAATGTTTTTCCGTGACGTACTAAATAAATAGTAATTGGCTCTTCTTTAGCTTCCTCTGTTTTTTCATTATTTTTACCACATGCACCTAATAAAAAGATTATTAAAAAGGCAATAACTGATAACTTGATATTTTTTTCATTTTTATCCTCCTAAAAGTAACTATATTTTTGTAACCACTAATTCCACAACAAGACTAAAATTCCCTCCCTTCAAAAAAAGAACCCAAGAAAGGATACAAAGAGAATCTCTTCATATCTTTCTTGAGTTCTGCCTGATCGTATCAGTAACATACTCTGATTCAAAGCTACGGCGCTAGGAATCATTTTTTGTTTTCTAACAATGAATGTATCATAAGAGGGCAACGATGTAAACGCTTTCAATTATAATACTATCTTATTTAAAGTATGTAACATCTAATTAAATTAGATGTGTAAACAAAAAAGGGACTTCCCTCCCTTTTTTGTCTAATATATATTTATTTAACGTAGTTCTTCAACCGTTTCTCTCAACTCTTCAATCATTCGAACGCCAATTAAACGATCCACTAAGTTACCATTTTTAAAGAAGAGTAATGTTGGAATACTTTGAATTCCAAATTGTGCAGATAATTCTGGTTCATCATCCACATTCACTTTATAAATTTGAACTTCAGTTCCAGCATATTCTTCTGCTAAATTTTCCAATATTGGTGTTTGCATTTTACAAGGTCCACACCATACAGCCCAAAAATCTACTATTTGTACGCCTGTTGTAATCGTCTCTTTAAAATTATCTTTTGTTAAATTATTCATTTCAAATCCTTCTTTCTAGGTTGCACACAATTAGTTGTCTAGTTAACTAGACAACTATATTCTAAATGAGTTATACTAGATTTGTCAACTATATAAAACATGTGGGTCTCTTGACCTTTTGTTTCAGGTTGACTACTATAAAACATATAATTTACTATTGAAAGTTGGTTTATCCTATGAAACATATGGAATTGCCTTTAAAAATTCAACCTTCTCTACCTTTATCAGTGAATACACAAATTAAAGAACAGATTAAAGTATTGATTGCTAAAAAGTTTTTACAACCAGGTGATTACCTCCCATCCACAAATCAATTAGCCCAATTATTATCTTTAAATAAAAACACCATCCTTGGAGCCTATACCCAATTAAAAGACGAAGGATTATTAGAAACAGGAAAAGGCATTGGCACACGTGTAGCCAATGAGCAACAAATCGCAAAACATTTTAAAGATGATACTTACCTCGCTTTAGTTCAAGAAATTGTAGAGAAAGTTTCTACTTCTGAATATGCGGTTGAAAATATTCTTTTATCTGGTGTCGCATATAACCAGCTCTATGATTTCTCAGAATCAAACAAAAAACGTTACCTATTCATCGAATGTAAAAAAAGCGCTTGTCGCTTCTATATCGATGAAATTACACATAGTACCAATGCCATTATTGATTCCATTGATACAAAAGAAGTCTCCACAGAGAGACTTCAACATGCTATTGACGATGCGGATGTTGTCATTACACAAAATAATATTCTTGAAAGTTTAAATAAACGTGTAAGTTTTGACCAAACCAAAGTAATTGGTGTTTCTTCTTCTGGAGATATCAATTTGCTATTTCAAATGATTCAAGATTAGGTGAATGGTCATTTATGAAGTGCTTAATTATCAAACAATTTAAAAATGGTAATCCTCTTTCAAGGACTACCATTTTTTATTATTCCACTATTCGAAACTCCCGCCCATTTGTCACTACAATCGGTGTTTCAATTGAATAACCACTTTTCTTAATCTGATCAATATCAAATTCCATTAATAAATCGCCCACTTTAATGGTATCTCCTGCTTGGACTTTTGGTACAAAACCTTGCTTTTTCAAATTCACTGTATCAATACCAATATGAATCAATAATTCTGTACCAGTGTCAGATTTCAAACCTATGGCATGGTACGTATCAAATATCATTTCGACTGTGCCATTAAATGGTGCATAGACTTTACCTTCTGTTGGACGAATAGCAAACCCATCGTCCAATAATTTTTGAGAAAACATTTCATCTGGTACTTCACTTAAGTCAATTTTTTTCACCTTTAATAGGGAGTAGAATTTCTTGTACTTCGGATACAATTGATTCTTCTTGCTCCATTTCATCAACAGTTTGATTTACCTTCCCATCCAGACCTAAAATCATCGTCAAAACAAATCCACCAACTAAAGCGATAGACACACCAATCAAAATATGAATAAAGCTTGTAGCAGAATACGTTGAAATTGCCAAAATCCCTGGTAATGCCACAGCAGTACTATATGCATGGAAAATGCTTAAATAAGCTGCTGCAACCCCTGCTGATAACAAAGCTGCATAAAATGGCTTTTTATATTTTAAATTATAGCCATACATTGCCGGCTCTGTGATTCCTAAGAATGCTGTTGTTGCTGCAGTGAACGCTCCTGTTTTTTCAACTTTATTTTTTAATTTGAAGCCAACAGCAAATGCCGCACCTGCTTGCGCTAAGTTTCCTGCTAATAATGCAGGAATAATAACTGTTTTACCAGTTTCTGCAACTTCTTGTACCATAATCGGTGTAATTGCATAATGCATACCGAACATGACCAATACAGGTCGAAGTGCACCAAGCAAGAACGCACCAACTAATCCACCAGTATTATATAACCAATTCACTCCTTGAGCGATATAAATACCAAGATAAGAGCCAATCGGTCCTAATACACCTAATTGCAAAGGAATCATAATGAACAACGTTAGTAAAGGAACCAATAAAATTTTGAGCATGTCTGGCATAACTTTTTCAATCCATTTATAGACATAACTCATCACCCAAACGGCAATAATAATCGGGAAAACTGTTGACTTGTAATTGACAAACAACAATGGCAAACCAAAGAAATCTAAGGCTTGAATCCCAGTTTCTGCTGCTTGCAACGCTCCATTTTGAATCGTAGGATACATATAAGCAGCTGCTAGAGCGATTGCCATATATTCATTTGTTTTGAATTTCTTTGCAGCACTGACAGCAAGGAAGAATGGTAAGAAATAGAAGATTAAATCGCCTGTCATTTGCAACAACTTGATGACATCTGATTCGGGTGAAATCAATTGAAAATTTGTCAAGATTGCATTAACAGACTGCACCATCCCACAACCAATTAAAATAGGCAAAGTTGGGCTAAAAATTCCTGCAATCGTTTCAATAAACAAACCAAATGAGAGTTTTTTCTTCTCTGTCTCTCCAGATACATCATTACTTTCTGGTAATAGTGTTGAAAATGCACCATATACACCGGTGACTTTTCCGCCTAAAACAATTTGTAATTGACCGTTACTAAACTGAGCACGAATGACATCAGGTAATTTTTCTAAAGACGTTAAATCTATTAATTCTTCATTTTGAACATTTAATCTAAGACGAGTGGCACAGTGTGTGGCATTTTGGACATTCTCTTTTCCACCAACTTGACTCAATATTTTCTTTGCTAATTCCTCATTATTCACAACGATTCCCCTCTTTCATTAATAATCGTTTGATACCAGTAAAAGCTTTTTTTCTTAATACGTCTCATGTCTTTCAACTCTTCATTATCACGATTGACATAAACAAATCCGTAACGTTTGTCCATGCCTTCACGCCCACTAACCAAATCGATAAATGACCAGGCACAATAGCCTAATACTGGATAACCTAACCCTAAGCAATCTTTAATTTGTGATAGATGATTGTGAATATACTCAATGCGATAATCATCCTC
The DNA here is from genome assembly GCF_009933335.1 of Candidatus Enterococcus willemsii. Taxonomy (GTDB): domain Bacteria; phylum Bacillota; class Bacilli; order Lactobacillales; family Enterococcaceae; genus Enterococcus_F; species Enterococcus_F willemsii. The sequence continues at coordinate 21,857 of NZ_MAEL01000046.1, forward strand.
TACTTGATTATTTTCTAATACGTCATATGCTCCTAACCCATTTTCAGTCACTAAAATAGGTAATTGATAGCGGTTATAAAAATCCATAATCGCTAATTTCATTCCTTCTGGACAAATATTCCATCCCCAATCTGTTTGAGTAATGTTATCATTCGTTGTGATTTCATAAATTCCTGGTTCTTCTTGAATAAATACCGTCTTCTCGTGATATGAAAATTGTTCTTTTTTATTTGTAGCTACGGTCTGATTTAAGTAATAATTCATCCCTAAAAAATCAGGTGTGTTATTTCTCATTAATTCCATATCTTCTGATTCAATTTCTGGTAAAATATCACGATCTTCCATATACTTCCAATGCAACGGAGCAAAGCGTCCACGACAATGTAATTCAGTAATATAGTACGTTGATAATTCATTAAATTCCATTGCTGCCAATGTATCCTCTGGTCGATTGCTATTAGGAATCGCATACATTGGATTGATGACTGGCCCAATTTGCGCATGTGGCAATAATTCATGACAAAGTTTAATCACTCGAGCCGTCGCTACACACATGTGATAGTTCATCTGTTCAGCTAATTTTAAATAGTCTTTTCCTTCTATTTCTTCTGAAATACCTAAACGGCTAGGAATTTTCAATAAGTGATCCTGCTCATTAATCGTCAACCAGTACTTGACTTTATCACCAAAATTCTCGAATAATACTTCGGCAAACCTTTCAAAATCATCAATTGCCTCACGTGATGCCCATCCACCATATCTACCAACCAATGCTTGCGGGTATTCAAAATGATAAATTGTTACAATCGGTTCCATGCCATTAGCAGTCACTTCATCCAATAATTTTTTATAAAAGTCAATACCTGCTGGATTAATTGTTTTACCATCAGGCATAATTCGTACCCACGAAAGTGATAAGCGATAAGCTTTTAATCCCAATTCTTTCATAAGCGCAATGTCTTCCTGGTAATGATGATAATGATCGCTAGCAACAGAAAAATCAGTAATTCCTTTCTTTTTAGGTTGGATATCATGAACAGCAATCCCTCGTCCATCTACATCTGCTGCTCCTTCTACTTGAAAAGCGGATGTTGCTGCTCCAAATAAAAATTCTTCTGGAAATTGTTTTAATCGATTATGATACATCATTATCCTCCTATTTTTCTTTTATGACATGTCTGATGTGTTTTATTATAAAAGAAACAAAAAAAAGAGCCATTCACTCTTTTTCCATCAAAAACAGAAAAAGAGTAAACAGCTAATCAGTAGCTAATAATTTACGGACAACTTGGTAAAATCTATTTAATTTATTATCTTGGATACAATAATTCGCAACAATCACTTTCTTTAAATGATGATCTTTGTATAAAACAGAATGGGCGAATTCATATATCTGAATCTGGCTTTTCTCAGTAAATGCTGCAAAATAGCCAATCTCTCCTTCTAATACCAAATCATATGTCTGATAATTCCCTAGATATTCATTTTGTAAAACATCAAGCAGATTTACTTTCAGTTGCACTTGAATAGTTGGTAATACGTATTTTCTTTCATCTTCAAGTAACTGCATTTGGTCTTCTCGTCTCAAGCATCCATCTAAGTATAGTTTTACTAAATCAATGTCTTGATTCATAAGCATTTTGGAGATTAGTAACGCTTGCGGGTTATTGACGATGACGGGAACTTCTGTCGTAACTACCATCAAGGTATTTACTTGGAGCTCTTCTTTTCTAGCTTGGTAATAATATTGTGGGAATACCTTCCATGAAATCTGCCTATCTTGAGTAATAGCCTCTAGCTTTTGAATGCTATCATGGATCAAACTTGGAGTACTATCACTAATGTATAAAACATTTTTAGTTTCTTTTGAAGGCTCTAAAAAACTAGCGAAGTAGGGAATAATATAAGCAATTTCTGATTCATGGATATCTAGTTGAAAAATTGGTAAAAAATAATCTCGAATAATCTGGGCAGTTAAAGGGTAGCTATTATTGATTGTTCTTTTCTCAAAATTAGCCACATCAATATCGTTTTCTTGGCGGATTTTCAATTTATGCATATGAAGTAAGAATTGCTTTTTTTGGTGAGCGTTCATTTTAATCTCCAGCCCGAACTCATCGGATATCTTTTGACAAAATAGGATCAATTGTTGTTCCAATACGTTATGACTTAGTAGTTTTTTCTCTGTATCGATGACATTTAATTCATTTAATTTTCTTTGGCAACTCCATAAATCCGATTCTGTCAATGTAAAACCTAAATCTTTTTGCACTGCATCATAAATTTCTAACATTAATTTTGAAACAGGAATGGGTAAAATGTTTTCATCAAATAAAAATTGCTGTTGATTTCGAACAATCGTAATTAACAAAAAATTATAGAAAGTTGTAAATGCCAACCCAGAGACATAATAATCATGTTTAATAAATAATTCTTGCACAATTGAGTATAGTTGATCCATCACACGGTTCAAGTCAAAACCGTCTTCTAGCAATGGCAAAGTACTTGTATTTAAAAAGAAATATTTAGCAAGAAAATTTCTTTTTTGTAACTCGGACCATGGTATACGTAATCCTTTTATAGAAGACACCTCAATATATTTACGTAAACGCCAAGATTTATCTAAATGACGACTCAACATCGATTTTGATAAAAATAAGTGATTGGCTAAATTTTCCATACTAATATAATCTCTTTCAAACAGTAGAATCATCAAAATTTGATTCGTCCGATCTTTGTCAATGTATTCTTCTTGATTTAACTGAAAAGATTGCTCGATTAACTGTTGTGTCTGTGAGCTGATATGGTTAAGTGAGTAGCCTTTTTTCGAATCGTACGTAATCTGTTCTTCAAACGAAAGCAACTGATTAAGTCCTTTTATTTCATTTTTAACTGTTTTTTCTGATGTTTGTAATACATTCATCAAGTATTTTAACTGAATGCCATCAGTCATACTTGCAATGTAAGATAAGATTAGTAATTGGCGATACGTCAGCATATTCCCTTGCTCCTTTTTGAGACCTTCTACCCTTTTCCCTCAACTTATTTCTTATTTTCAAGTTTAGCGAATCTTAGCTATTCGTCAAGTGGTTGTTAGTGGTTATCATTTTAATTAATAGAGTCTATAACTAAAAAAAAGTGTTGAAAGAAACTGAAATTATTTCTTTCAACACTAAAATTTATCTAGTAATTTAATATTATTTATTTGATAGTTATAATTTCCCCTAACCTCGGCATCCCTTCCTGTGCACCTTTTTTAGTTACAGAAAGTGCAGCGGATTTGTTGCCAAATTGAATGGCTTCATCGATGGATTTCCCTTGAACAATTGCTAAAGCAAAGGCACCATTAAATGTATCCCCTGCACCTGTCGTATCGACAGGTACAACTTTTTCAGCTGGTACGAGACGAATCTCGTTGCCATCGTGAAACATCACTCCATTTGCCCCTAATGTAATGATTAATTTATTAGGATATTTTTTTGCTGCCTCTTCTAAGGACAATTCTGGAAATAACTCTCGGCATTCTGTTTCATTTGGTGTTAAAAAGGTGAGTTTGTCCATCAGTTGATTCGCTTTAAGATCTGTTGGGGCAGGGTTATAAAGAACTGGTACTTGCGCTTGCTGACAACAGTCCATTACATAATCAATCGTCTCATGTGGAATTTCATTTTGTAACACAACTAAATCATAGTTCAGCCATTGATTGCCTAGTTGTTCATGAACAAATTGTGGCGTTACTGATTCGTTGGCACCCGCTACCACAATAATGCGATTGTCATTATCTACCAGAAAAATATGTGCAGTACCCGAAGAACGTTGCTCGTCAATGCCTATCAAGTGTGTACCGACAAGATTATTTTCTAGATTAGCTAAAATCGTCTGACCGTATGCATCTTTTCCTACACAACCTAATAAATCAACTTGACCACCAAGACGTGCAATAGCCACTGCTTGATTGGCACCTTTGCCTCCACAAAAAGTTTCGATAGAATGTCCTTTAATCGTTTCTCCTTGCTTCGGCATCCGCGTAGCTTCAACAGTTAAATCGACTGCCATCGAACCCACAACTAAAATTTTGCTCATCTATTTTCCACCTGCCTATCTAGTTTTTTCAAAGAGTCCACGAGTAATTCAACAAACTTTTCACGATTGACTTCTTGAAGCACAAACGTCTGTTTAGGTTCTTCTGCAATTCGTCGGAAGTCACCATAAGTTAATCCTCTAGCTGGTGAATTATCTGTAATTACGTGAATATCTGCTTGGACTCCATTGAATATATCCGGTCTTAATAGATAGGCAATCGCACATAAATCATGGATAGGAGAATCAATAAAACCAAATTGACGACCCGATTGATTGTAAAATGAGAGTAATTCGTACGCTAGGTTACTGACTTTGCCACCATTTTGTAATGCATTAATTTCTTGAACAGTAATTTCAGCTTTTTCAGTTACATCTAGCCCTGCCATAATAATTGGTATGCCACTTTGAAAAACAATCTCAGCAGCTTCTGGGTCAACATAGATATTAAATTCCGCCAAAGCTGTTTGGTTGCCGTGGCTGATTCCACCACCCATTAAAGAGATGGCTTCGATTGCTGGGACAATATCTGGATGAGTTTTAAGAAGCAAAGCAATATTGGTTAACGGACCTAACGCAACTAAAGTCACTTTTTCAGTCGATGCTTGAATCATTTGATATAAAAATTCCACACCAGTCAAGTCACTTACAGGGTACGATTCACCGTCAAAGTAAGGACCATCCATCCCACTTTCACCATGTGCTTCGGGTGCAGTTTTTAACGCTTTGACTAATGGGCCTTCTTGTCCTTTAGCCAAAGGAATCGTTACATCTAGAAAATGCAAAATATTTTTGGCATTTTGGGTAACCTTCGTTAACGTTTGATTGCCACCAATTGTCGTGATTCCGAGCACATTTACTGCTTCTGAATGGGCAAGAGCAACCATAATTGCTAACGCATCATCATGCCCTGGATCGCAATCAATCAGAATATTTTTCATTTGCTAAAACCTTCTTTCCTAATTCCTCCATCGTTAACACATCTTGAATCCCCACTGCTTTTGCTAGCTGACAAATATACGGCTGCTTTAATGCACTTAATTCAAGTAATGATTCGTCCCAAAAAATTTCTCTTGGTGTACCATCTTTTCGTAGTTGTTTTTTTGCAAAAACTAACACACGTTGAAATTCTTTGGCAACAAACTCCATATCATGGGTAATTGTAATTACAGCTTTATTACGTGCCGATAATTCTTTCATTAATCGACCTAATAATTGCCTTGACTCGCGGTCTTGTCCAGCAGTAGGTTCATCTAAAATAATGACTTCCGGATCCATTGCAATGACTGCAGCAATCGTAATAAATTTTCGTTTAGAGTAAGGTAAATTATACGGATGCTCTTTCAACTCATCGGATAAACCACATAGCGCTGCTGCTTCTCGTACACGTTTTTCAACTACTTCTGGCGCTAATTTTTGTCTTTTCGGTCCGAAAGCAATTTCTTTCTCAATTGTTTCTTGGAAAATTTGATCGTCCGGATTTTGAAAAACATAGCCTACATATTTTGACATTTGGGCTGTTGTCATTGTATTCGTTGGTTTTCCATCAATGAATAGCTCACCTTTTGTTGGTCGTAATAAGCCATTCATTAATTTGACAGTCGTCGTTTTCCCTGCACCATTTTGACCCACAATCGCAACAGTTTCTCCCAATTCAAACGCGACAGAAACATGTTGGGTGGCTTCAAAGCCATTCGGATAAGTAAAACCAACATCAGTTAACTTTAAAAAGCTCATACTAATCTATCTCCTTTTAATTTTTCAATCGCTTCTGTCATCGTAATTGGAACAGATTCTTGTTGTCGTAATTGTTCAAGATAAAAAATCGCAACTTGAGGCAACGAACCCCCATATTCTAAAATAGAAGAATCACTTAACACTTGATGAACCGTTCCACATTTTCGTAGGTAACCATCTTCTAATAAAATGATATCATCACAATATTCTGCTAATAAATCGACTTTATGTTCCACGATAAGAATAGTTTTTCCTGCTTGTTTTAACCTATCGACAATTTGAAAAATTTCTTCGGTACTTTGTGGATCTAATTGCGACGTTGGTTCATCGAGAATAATAATTTCTGGATCAAGTGCAACGACGGAAGCCAAGGCTACTCGCTGTTTTTGTCCACCCGATAATTCATAAGGATTTTTATCCTTTAATTCTTCCAATTTGAATAAGGTAATCAATTCTTCGACTTTTTCGTGCATGTCCGCTGAAGATACCCCAATATTTTCCATGCCATAGGCAATTTCTTCTGCTACTGTATCTTTGACACCTGAAATTTGGGTAAACGGATTTTGCGATGAATAGCCCATTTCAGAAGCTAATGAACCAATATTATAATCTTGTACAGATTTATTTTTGTAACGTACCTCACCATCTAATTGACCTAAAAAGATTGCTGGAATAAACCCTCTAATAATATTGCATAGGGTCGTTTTACCAGATTGATTGCCACCAATAATTCCGTATACCTTCCCTTGTTCGATAGACAAAGAAAGGTCTTTGATTGCAGGTATCTCATCCAATGGATATTTATATGTCACATTTTTTAACTCAATAATACTCATAATGGACCTCCTACAAAATAAATGATTAATACAATGAGACAAAGCAAAACAATCGTATAGTCAAGGGTTGTTTTTTTGATAGAATAGTACGCTGTTTTCTTGGCTGAAGAAGAAAAGCCTCTTGCTTCTAATGTTAATACTCGTTCATCTGTTTGCTGAATTGAGGTTAGAACTAATGGTCCCATCATCGGGATAAAAGCTTTGATACGCGTGAGCACGGAACCTTCTGTTTCAATCCCACGTGCACGTTGCGCATCAGTAATCGTTTGCGACAACTTAGTCATTTGCGGAATTAATTGAATTGTTGCAGCAATCACGAAAGTAATTTTTTTCGAAATTCGTGCTTTCTCTAAAGCAAAAATAATGTCTTTCACACTGGTTACTTGGAAAAACCAAATAATGATGGAACTAATGGCAACAATCCGTGATGATAAGTTGATACTATTATCCAAGCCTAGCTGAGAATAGCTAATAAACCACCAGATTGACTGACTATCTTCATTTTTGACAATAAATACTTGAATTAAAAAGATAAAGAGAACGATTAAAAAGATTGATTTAAAAAAGGTGTTTAAAAAACGAGAAATGGTTCCTGCTGCGACACTTAAGATAAGAGCAACACCGAAAAGCACATATTGAACCATTGGCAAAGTTGAAAACATACTAATAATAATGACCGTTAACAAAATCACTAATTTTGTCGAAGGATACCATTTTCCGATTACACTAGACATGCTTCAACGCCTCCTTTTTAATATAAGTAGCCCCATAATTTAGTTTGATTAAAAATCTTGGTGGGATACGTTTAATAATTAAATAGCTAATTGCAAAATTTAACACCGTATTAATCGTACCTGTAATCATATTTGTAGAAAAAACCGAGTTCCATAATTGACTGCCCGCAGCTAAAAAGGCAGCTGTTACCAAATCAGTTCCTGCACCAGTGACTCCACCAAACATAAAGACCGTGACAATTGCTGCAGCGCCCGCAGAAACAATCGTTAAAATGATACAGGCAACAATCATACCAAGAATATTTTTGAAAAATTTAAAACGTGAAAAATAGCCGGCAAATAATCCGATACTTACCGAAACTAAACCAAATGGAATAGCTACTGGATTCAACATACCATTGACAATATTTCCTAAAAGTCCTGTAACTAATCCCACCCAAGGCCCGGCGACCATCGCAACTAGATACGTCCCAATCTGATCAATAAATACTGGCAACTTTAAAATCGTACATAACTGATAGCCCACGACATTTAACGATACCCCTACTGGTACAAGCATTAATGCTTGTAGGCCAAAATCATACCTGATTCCTCGTTTCATTTCTCTTCCTACTTTCCTCTTTATTTTCATTAAAATGTAAGAGTTTTCTTAACATATTTAGTATATGAAGAAATCAAAAAAAGCGAAAGGACATCTGTCCCTTCGCAGGAATTTTTTGCTATAAATGAATAGCTTTTTTTAAGCGCTGATATTCATCTTCACCAAGATAAATTTTTCGTTTCTCATTCATAATTTCTTGATTTTGACGTAGCTTCAGCAACGAACGCCCGACAGTACGGATACTCATCCCCAATGTATTCGCAATTTTTTCCCTTGTTTCAGTTACTTCAAGTCGTTGATTATCACTTGCATGCTCTTCATAATATGAAATCAAGAAGAAGCGCAAACGGTCGACGCCTTCATAACGATAAAGAAGTCCATCATTGCCTGAACGTGCATAAAGATCGCTTGCCAAAAGATTAATGCTTAATCGCAACAATTCAACATCTTGCATAATCCAATCATAGACAATTGTTGAAGGGACCTGTACTGCCTCAACTTTAGTTAGACAAGTAATTGTCGCAATCATTTCTTCTTTCTGTGCGAGTACTTCCAATAATCCCACACTACCGTTATTCTTACCTAATTGAAAATAGCTATACTCATTCCCATTTTCATAATTACGAACACCCAGTACTACACCATTAAGAATAAAATAAACTGAGGAGGGAAAGTCACCTCGCATAACCATTGTCTCATTGGGCTCAAAATGCCGAATCGGAAATTGATTTAATTCTTTGTCTTGGATAGTGCTGTAATTAATGATATTTTCACGACTATATTGCTGCCATTTTTCTCGCAAAAGTTTCTTTTCCATATCATTTCTCCCTTACGAATGGGTAATTCTCTTAACATAACAAAAAGATACCATGGAAATAATTATACGACAAATTTTTCCATGGTATGCTTTTCATTAACTAATATTCACTCTCTATCTATTATACATTGTTTACTGGATATGACTCTCCTGGAATAAAAGTAGTATAGATAGATTCATCATCCACTTCTTCCCCTTGCTTCAATTTAATAATTTTTTCTGCAGCAATCATGCCCCAACGATGCTTTGAATAAGCAATTGTTGCTAATCGAGGTTGAATGACCGCCCCCAATGCAGTGTTATCAAAACCAATAATTCGAATGTCTTTTCCAATAACTAAATTTCTTTCTTTTGCATATTTGTAAACACCTATTGCCATTTCATCATTAAAAGCAAATATATCAATTGGTTCTGTCTTAGATTGACTCAGAATTTTTTTTGCCGCCTCATAGCCAGAAGGTTCAGTGAAATCTCCTTGAATAATTTCATATGGTATTCTAAAACGAGTCAATTCTCGTATACTAACAGCCAGTCGTTCCTGACTATCATATCCTTTTTCTGAACCAGAAATCAGAATAACCTTTTTTGAACCCATATTAACAAATTGTTCAATCGCTTGTGTGGCACCTCCGCGATTGTCCAAGAGAACTTGTCGAATGTTTGCATGCTCAGTTGTTCGATCGAGAACCACAATAGAATGGCCTCGTTCAGCAAGATTTTCAATTTCTTTTGTTGGAAATGTCCAATCTAAAATAATTGCCCCATCTACCATTTTTTCTGGAATAAAAAGATGTGACTTTTTACCACTACAAACAATCATTTCATAATCAAATAGCGCTAACCCTTTCTTTATTCCTTCCAATAATTCACCATAAAAACTACCACCGTAATCGGCTAAATAAACACCAATAATATTGGTTTGACGACGTTTTAATGTACGAGCGGCCATGTTAGGAACATAGTTTAGCTCTTCAGCAATGGCTTGGATACGCGCTCTAGTTTCTTCGGTTACCTTTGAACTACCATTCAAAGCGTAAGATACAGTTGAAATTGACACGCCTGCTTTTTTTGCAATATCTTTAATTCCTACCATGGACTACTCTCCTTTCTAATGGTAAATTTCTATAACACTTGCTTCATTTAATAATGAAAGCACCTCGTCTTTTTGAACTTCCATTCCCCCTTCTCGATAAGGGTTTTCTTCAAACTTAAACGGAACTTCTTGACCATCGATAACTATTTTCGCTGACTGATTTGGGTAAAATTTATACGTGACAGGTTTATTAAACAATTGGTAAGTTAGTGCTAAACCAGACAATTTTTCTGGTAACATGGGATCGAAAACCACACTTTGGGCCTTTTGCCGAATCCCTAAAACAGCTGTAATTAATTGATTTAAATAAATTCCCGGCCCGCTTGAATAAATTCGCCAGCCACCTTTTACCCCAATACTTCCATCTTTTAGTTTACCAAAATTTTCTTGTGATTCATACCTTGTTTTAAAATCGCCATCGGAACTACTAAAATAGGCATTCGCTTGACGGAACTCTGCATTGTGAACCACTTCTTTTAATTGAACTGGATTGATTTGCATTAACGCTTGCCAGGTTTTGTCTCGCTGACCAATTTTCGCCATCGCTTCTGTATAGCGAATGTGCGCATGTACATACTGTAAGCCAATTTCGCGACCAAAATTAGCCGCCTGTTCTGCTCGTTTAAAATTAGTGCTCACACCACCTTGATAGTTCGCCGGTTTGTTCATTAAGCGCACGCCATCAGGAAACGTTAATTCTTTTTCAATAATTTCTAAATGATGACTTACTTGTTCCGCTGTTAATAATTCAGCTAACATACTACGAGTCATTGGCAATAATCGATATTGAATCCCTGTTTTTTGGTCATTTGGGTGAATCATTTGTTCAAAAGTTTCTGGCGTTTCCATATAAATAAACCCTGGAATCGTTTCATCCGCCAACATATATTTTTGAAAATCGTTCTTTATTCCTGCGACTAAAATTGTTAAGTGCTGACTATAAGTAGCATCGATTTCCGTAATTAAATCCGCAAATTTTTTCAACACTTGATACGTTAAAGCAACGGTCCAACTACTAGCCATTTGCTCTTTAAGACGATTATCATAAGGTTGTAACGTGTCATCCCAATCGCCGTCGCCATAACAGGATAGAAAAGTTTCTGGTAAAAAATGTTGTTCGATATAATTTATTTCTTTTTTCAAATGTTCAAATAAGGAAGCTGTTTCTTTTGTTTTATGATTATCTTTGCGACTTGTATAAGGGATTTCCGTAGCTAAGATTGTATAATCTGCAGTTTGCTCCAAATAATCAGTCACTACTTTCAATGGCCAGACGATAATATCACCATGGCTTTCACTGGCTTTTTGTTCTTCGTATCGGTCAAACATAAACCATTGTGGCCAGTTACCATCGTCCTCAAATTGATTTTCAAATAGATGCTGAATAATGGCGGCCACGATCTTAGGCTGTTGCGTCGCCAAGAAAAATTCGGTCGGTCCTTGCGATACATCACGTGTGCCCCAAGCTGCTCCGCCATACTGTTCTAAGCCATGTGGCGACAAATAATGAACGAGCATATTATGAGTATACCAACGGGTTAATTGATTCATTTGCTGCACACTTGAGTCTGTGTGTTTTAACTCAAAATGATGCAACAAGCCATTAATGAATGCCAAATATTGACTTTCTGCTTTTTCAAAATCTAATGGTATATTGACTAATGCTTGGTCCTCTATACTTCCCGAAATAAGTAGTGAAAATTTTTGGGTCTTTTCGATTGCTAAGACTAATAAGTCCGCTTCAGCTCCACCAAATAATGTGCTATCGGTTACTTGAAATGATTTGTCGACTGTCAATACATAGGTTAGTTCTGGGTAATAGTTTTTTGTGGCAGAATGATTTCCCGTCACTCGTAGCGTCTTGCCAGTTTGTTCTAATTGATAGGTTGGTACTTCTTCAGGTCCTAATAACAAATGGTTAGAAACAGCCCACATATATGCATCCTTTTGACTGGTAACTTCCAATTGAATCACTCTTGAATCAGGCGAAGTGAAGGTGCGTACACGAATTGTATCTTTTGGCAACTTATAATACCACGTAGCAGAGTTCAACCCCATTTCAAAAGCAGAAGGCATTGTTAGTAAGCGCCATAAGCCATCCTCTAAAATGTAGATTCGTTGACCAGAGCGTTTCATAACGTTTAAAGCGTTTCGGCTATTACTCATTAATTTATTCATGGTTGTATTCCCTAAGACCACTTGTGAATTGAAAACGCCATACATATACACTGTCGTACTAAGCAAAGGTTCGTCAACCGTTAAGCCTTTACCACTTAATAAAATGTGGCCATGCGCTCTTTCCATGGCAATTTCTTTTTCTTGAAGAACAACGTGATGGTAATTTTCCGTGAAAAAAGAATACGTCTGACCTGCTACTTTTTCAATTTGTGTCTGAATGGGATAAAGTGCGGCCAACTCTTCTTCTGTTAATGGATTTCCTGTGATAGGTTCTCCTAAAAGTTTCGTAGGATAGTCCTTTGTTTCTTCTAATGAATCGAATGTCACAGTTTCATAAATAGCTTGTAAGGCTTCTTTCGATAAAAAAGGTTCAGCTAATGCTTGCGGATGTGTTTCTGTTACCGCACCATAAAAAACAAATTCCTTACTTTCATTCGTTAATTGGACGGCTTCCGTTTGTAAAGCGGTGTAAGCAAATTCATATTGATAGACTTCATTTGCTAAATATCTTTTCCTCAATGTTTCTGGTGTGTTCGTTTGTTTAAATGAACGCCCGAAAAATTGATAGCCATCCGTTGAGTAGCCTGCTAATTTTTGAAAACTTCCTTGAATAAGGGCTGGAAACTTCTCATTTTGCGGTTGATTTTGTCTTGATAAAACAACCAGCTCTTCGCCCTCTTGCCAAATGTGATGATCAAGATACTGCGACACATAAGCTTCATTTGACTGAACGGCTCCTTTTGTCCCTAAGCCAATATCTTGACCATAAACAATATCTACTAAGCCAGTTCCAGTGACATTAACCCGCCAGAACCATTGATTGCTTGGTCCCAAACGAAAGTCAACTTGGTAACGAACCGCTTCAAATTCGCCCCGCCATGTCAATTGGTTATCTGAAAGATAAAAATCACTTTGACTGTTGGAACCAATCATTGGTCGATAATTAATTGTGTCCCCTGTAATTATCCGCAAATAGAGTTGATTCATACTACCGTCTAAAGGATTACCTTCTAATTGATTAATCATCATACCACAGCTATTCAATTCTTTTAAATCACCTGTCTCTAGAAATGTAGCGACTGTGTCTGCTTGCTTAAGATTCTTTATCTGCATAACTTATCCTTCCCATCTTATTCATTTAACGTGACTGTTGCGGTTTGTACATCGCGACTATTTCCACCAATCATTACGATAAATTCACCTGCATCACTGGTTACCTGATTATCTGAATGAACATAGCGCACCATATCCTCTGAAAGAAGAAACTGAACTTCTTTTTCTTCCTTTGGTTCCAGCCAAACTTTTTGGAAATCTTTTAACTCTTTAATTGGGCGAACCACTTGTCCCACCAAATCACGTACATAAAATTGCACGGTTTCCTCTCCAGCGATTGGACTGTCATTTCTTACTAAAACAGAGACCGTGACTGGTTGTTCTTCGGTAAATGTTAATGCACTTAGTTGAATTGGTTGATAAGAGAAATGACTATAACTTAAGCCAAATCCAAAGGGATATTTAGCGTAATTAGAGACATCTAAATATTTAGAAACATATTTTTCTTCTGGTGCTGACTCATAAGGACGCCCAGTATTGTCGACATTGTAAAAAATTGGCACTTGACCAACCGTTTCAGGAAACGACATACTTAAACGACCACTTGGATTGTACTGTCCCCACAAAATTTCTGCTAGCGCATTGCCCCCTTCTGTTCCAGGTTGCCAAGCTTGCACAATTCCTTTTGCAACATCTATCCCTTGTAAATCTAAGGGCCGGCCACTGTAGACCGTGACAACAACATTGGGATTTTTCTCAATAATTTGTGCCACTACTGCTAACTGTTTTTCGGGTAGACGAATATCACTGCGACTGGCAGCTTCCCCACTCATCCAATCTGTTTCGCCTAGTGCCACTACTACTTTATCTGCTTGACTAGCTAACGTTAAAGCCTCTTCAATGGCCGCCGCGGTCGGTTCAAAGTAATCAAAGGGTTCTTGGGCAACTAGAAGACTTGTGGTTAATTTTTTGGCCCCAGCCACGAGGGAAATGGCTTCTTCTTTCTTTCCTTGCCATGACCAAGCCCCTAAAATATCTTGTGATTGGGCCCCTGGACCGACAAGCGCGATTTTTTCTTGCGGTGTAAAAGGCAAAATATTTTCATTTTTTAAAAGAACCATTGATTTTTGAGCAATCTTTTTAGCTATTTCTCGATGTTCTTTGCTTAAAATCACTTCTGCTTCTGCTTGTTCATCCGCACCACGATAGGGATTTTCAAATAAGCCTAGCTCATTTTTTAGTTTTAAAATTCGCATAACTGCTTCATCAATAAGTGTTTCAGCAATCCGGCCTTCTTCAAGTAATTCTTTTAAATAATCTGGATAACACGTGGTCATCATTTCAATATCTACACCAGCTGTGATAGCCAATTCTGCTGCCTGTTTTTCATCTTTGGCAACACCATGAGAAATTAATTCTTTAATCGCTCCCCAGTCTGAAATCACAACTCCTTCAAAGCCAAATTCATTTCGTAATACGTCTCTAAACAGCCATTGGTTGCCTGTAGCAGGAATCCCATCCACTGTATTGAAGGACGTCATGACAAGTTTTGCACCCGCATCTAATCCAGCTTTATAGCCAGGTAAATACATTTCTCTTAGCTGCCGTTCAGACATATCTACCGTATTATAATCCCGACCACCTAAGGCACCACCATATGCCGCAAAGTGCTTGACGCACGCGGCTACTCGCCAATTGTCCTCTTTTAAATTTTCTCCTTGGTAACCTCTAACCATTGCAGCAGCTAAGCGGCTGTTGAGTAATGGATCTTCACCTGTTGACTCCATTACACGTCCCCAACGTGGATCGCGCACTAAATCAACCATTGGCGAAAAGGTTACATGTAATCCTGAAACAGCAGCTTCTTTTGCTGAAATCTCCGCCATTTTTTCAACCGCTGCTTCATCCCAAGTGCTTCCTAAAGCCAAAGGAATCGGAAAGATGGTTCTGAAACCATGAATAATATCCGCCATTAAAAGTGTTGGAATATTTAATCGATGATTTTGCATGTATTCTTTTTGAACACGTTTTGCTTCATTTGCACCGGAAACACCCAGTGTTGTCCCAGCCGTATCAATCGTTTCTTGACTTAGTCCTAGCTCTGACATAGGGCCGGTCTTTTCTTCTGCTTTATCTGAATAAAACGCTGCTGCTAATTGTAATAATTGATTAATTTTCTCATCAATCGTCATTTCTTCGACTAATTGAATCAGTTGATTTTCTTTCATACTCTCACCTTTCTTCAATACATACTTCTGCTTCTAAAGGAAAATGGTCGGAGGGAAAACGTCCATCGATACTATCTGTTAAACTTGCGGTTTGCTGCACTTGCCAACCTTTTGCATAAATATAATCAATTTCTTCTAGTTCCGCCCAAGGTTTTGTGTAAGTAAAATTTTGAAATGTTCCTCTTGGGCCATAATGAGTAGCTAAATTTTTGCTATCTTGAAATTTTTTTTGAACAAGTTGATGAACCTCTTCCCCCGACTCTGCATTAAAATCGCCCATTAACAAGGTTGGATACTGTGCAATTTTGTCATGTAACTCCTCTAAGATAACGGTCATTCCTGCTAAACGAGCATGAGCAGAAAGATGATCCAAATGAACATTGATGACTAAAAAAGGCTCATTTTGAGTCGTTTCCTTAAATAGTCCCCACAAAGCAATTCTTGGACAGCCAGCTTCAGGATGGATACTTGGCTGCTGAGGTGTTTCAGATAACCAAAAATACCCTGTATCAATAGCCTGAACTTTTTGTTCGTTATAGAGAATCGCTAGTCCTTCTCCTTGACCATCCCCTTCTCTTTCCGCAGAAAGACAGGTGAATGTTGTATACGCCTTTAAATCCCTGACTTGATTCGGTCGTACTTCTTGAATACAACAAAGACTCCAATTATGAAAATTGATTAACTGACAAACAGCCTCTTTACGAAAAGACCATTGCCAATCTTGGTCATACTCTGTATCTACCCGGACATTATACGTAGCTATTTTCATTTTTAACCTCCTGCAATAGTTGTTGAATTTGACGCATCTCACGACGGATTTGGGTTGTTTCACCGCCACCATGGCCTTTTTTCCAATACACTCTGACTGCTTTTCTTGCCTTTATCTGATGATAAGAATGGAAAAAATCTTTCATTGGACATATCGGATCGTGACTCCCAACAGAAGCAAAGACTGGATTTTTAATTTGCGAAACAAAGTGACGACTATCAAAATAAGGAAGAACCGCGGCAATTTTTTCATGCGCTTGAGGATGCTCTTGTAAGTACTGATGAATAATTTGATACGAACCCGTTCCTTCTGCTACTCGATTTTCTAAACAAGAATGACTTGGAACATCTGCAAAAGTAGCTAAAATCGGGAAGTCAACTAAACTGTTCACCATTAACACTACGCCACCCCCTTGGGAACCACCACGAAGAATGATTTGGTCCTGATTAATTTCAGTAAAAGTCCGCACCACTTCTACGCTACGTAAATGGTCGGCAAACAAGCGTCGTTGGTACCAATCTTCTTTGTCTAGAAATCCTCGTCCCATTGGTGCTTCATGCCAAATTGTTTGATATGGCACACGATCTTTGGTTAATCCCCCTTGACCTCGATTATCAATGACAAAACAAGCACAACTAATTTGTGTCCAATGAGCAAATTGCCAAGGTTCTTGAATATGATTCATATAGCCTAAACAATCAATCACTATTGGCTGTTTCCCCGCCGTTTTAGGAAGTAACAAATAGCCAAAGATGCGCTCACCTAAGAAACTTAAAAAGTTGACCTGTTCAACTTGAACATTTTCCAATGGATAGTCAATGACCCGCCGATGGATATCTAGCGGTATTTTTTGAAGTTCTTCCTTGGTCTTTTGCCAAAACTCAAAATACTCATTCATGTTCTACACCTAACACTTTCTGAAAAAACGCTACTTGAAGAAAAGCCGTTGTCCCGAATCCTAACGCAATATATAAAAACAAATTAAGCTTATAGAAAAAAACAAACGTTAAAAGAGGTAAAATAAACAAAATAATCGCATTGGCACTATTACTTAAGACCACATAAACCGTCTCACCCAGTGTCTTTTTAACGGACCAATTAAAAACGGAAAAGAGAAAAAGAAAACTCGTCAAAAATAATGCAACAAAACTTAATAGAAAAATAGCTAAGAAACCTAAACGGGTGGCTATTTTAAATAAACTTGTTACAACGATACCGCCCAGTAAAAAAGCAACGAACAAGACACCTATTAAAATAAAACCTCGCATGATATTATTTTTTAACGCTGTCCAAAACGTTCGCAAAACAGGAATATCTTTTTCACGATACAAACGATAGATTGTTCGATACAACGCAATTAAGCCGACACCGCTAAAGATGCCTGTTATACAGGTAATTAAAAAGAGAAAATTAATAATGATTAGGTTGGCAATAAAAGAAAAAATCCGATAATACCAACCTTCATATGCAAATAGCTTATTCATATTAAAAGAGAAAAGCGGATTTCTCGTTGCTTTATCCGCTTTTCTCTCCTCCTCTCTTACTTAAGTTTGTCTCTGTTTTCAGCCATTTTCTCAGATTTTATTTTTTCAATTGCATCCCATTTATTTGATTTTAAGAATGCTTTGTAGTCTTCTAAAGATTTGTCAAAGGCTTTATCATCTTTCGCACGAATCATTGAAATAACGGTTGTATTTAGTTTGGTTTCAATCGCTTCATTCGCACGAGCTTCCGGCGTTCCCGCATCTGGATTAATATTTTCAATTACGAAATGTGGGACTAATTTTCCTTTGCCCCATTCTTGCATTTGCGTTAAAGCACTTTCCATTGGCACTTTTAGTTTATTGACACGGTCGTTGTTAAAGTATAGGAAACGACTAATGCCATATTTTTTGTTATAGGCATCATTGTCTGTTTGTTCTAATTTTTTCACTTCTGGTAAATAATCAATTTTCCCTTGATCATTGTACGCATAAGTAACTCCTTCAACGCCATATTTTGTTAAAATTTGTCCCGGTTCATCAATTAAATATGTGAATAGTTGAGTGACTTTCGCTGGATCTTTCGCATCTTTCGTAATGTAATTACTTAACCAACCTGAAATGCCGGTTTGATTTAATGTTGGTTTTCGGCCAGAAGTACTACTTGGTCCATCAATGGCTATATAACGTGTGCCAGATTTTTTCATAAATTCTGTAAAGTTCCCACCTTGACCACTGGTTCCAGCAACGAGCATGCTTGCATAATTTCCTTGTTTCACTTTTTCATCAAACGTCGCCCCATCATCTGTGAAGCTATCATCACTAATATTGCCTGCTCGGTAAACATCATTAAATGTTTTTAACCATTCTAAATATTCTTTATCTAAATTTCGATCATAGTATTTACCATTTTTATCCTCTAAAGGAACACCTAGGAAGTCTTGTAATTTGTCTAAAAATGGTCCTGCACCATCGCCCACTGTGGTGAAGCCCATTGGGGTCATCTCAGGATATTTTTCTTTAATCTGTTGCATGACCTTTTCAAAATTTTCTGGTGTTGAAACGTCTGGCTTGCCTAATGCATTATAGACATCTTCACGAATAACAAAATTATCATTTACTGGGATATTTCCACTTTCATAATCCGCTTTTGTATTAGAGTAATTAGGGTAACCATATGTTTTTCCATCCTCTAAGGCATACCATTTAAACGTATCTTGGTTGACAACTTTCATTAAATAGGGGTCATATTTTTTAGCTAAATCATTTAAAGAATAGGCCCAAGAATCTGCTTTCAATGCTGCTTGTCCAGTTTTTTCAGTTAATGTCACGATATCAGGCATATCTCCACTTGAAATCATAGCATTTAATTTTGAATCATCGCCGGAAATAAATTCAATATCTACATTTAAATCTTTTTTAATTTGTGCAGTCGTCACGTCTTTGCCAAAAGGTAACGACGTCCAATCTGAGTTAATATACCATCTAATTTTAGTAGTCTCTTTCTTCTTATCTAACTTCCAAGCAGGCGTCTTTTCATCTAATTCATACCGATCCTTAATAGAGACATCTGAGCTAGCTTTCTTTTCCCCACCGCTACATGCTGCTAAACTAACGACCGCCGTTGCCACTAATAAACCGCCTAAAACTTTTTTCATATTGTTCCCTACTTTCTTTATTCTTTTACTGCACCGGCCATCATACCGCCGATAAAGTGTTTTTGTAGTAATGGATAAATAATTAAAATTGGTATCGTTGTAATAACAATTGTTGCAAGTTGAACACCACGCGTTGTTGCCTGCACCACCATATCTGTACTGCCGCTCTCTGTCATGGTACTCAAGTTAGATTGAACAATAATCTCATAAATTTTCATCTGCAATGGATACAAATATTCTTTGGTAATGTATAATTTCGTGGTCATAAAGTCATTCCATTGACCAACCCCATTAAATAAAATGATGGTGGCTAATGCCGGTTTTGTTAGAGGTAAAAAAATTTTATAAAAAATTTGAAACTCACTAGCTCCGTCTATTTTGGCGGATTCTTCTAAAGATGGTGGAATTTCTCGGAAAAAGTTCATTAAGATAACCACATCATAATAGCTAAATAAAGCTGGAATGATATATACCCAGAAGGTATCTAAGAGTCCTAATGACTTAATCAAAAGATACGTGGGAATCATACCCCCACCAAAGTACATTGTAATAACGCCCATCGTTGTATAGATATTACGCCCGACTAATCTAGATTTACTAAGTCCATAGGCGACAATCGCACAGAACAGCGTATGCGTCGACGCACCGATGACTGTTTTTAAAACAGAAATCAAAAATGCTCGCGGAATGCTACTATCCGAAAAAACCTTCCGATAATTTTCTAGCGTAAATCCTTTCGGCCATAAAACTAAGCCTTTGCCGGCTAAGCCCGAACTTGACGAAACTGAGGAAACTAAAATATTCCAAATTGGCACGATAATTAATAAAGAAAACAACACAAGAATTAACGTATTAAAAAAGTAAAACCATTTGTTTTCTTTTGATTTTCTTTTAATCACAGCTGTTACCTCCTTTATAAAATAACCGACCGTCCATTGTTCATTTTTCTAGTAATGCGATCTGTAATGACTAATAAAACAATTGAAATAACAGAAATCCCTAAACCAACTGCTGTCGCATAAGAAAAGTCCCCTTGTGTTAGCCCCATACGATAAACAAATGAATTAATTACTTCTGATTTGTTTTGGTTTTGAGCATTCATTAAAACCAACGTTTGATCTAGGTTTGATCCCAATAAACCGCTAACATTTAGAATTAAGTTCAACGAAATAATCGGCGCTAATAGGGGCAAAGTAATCGTTCGGATTTGTGTTAATTTTGAAGCACCATCAATTCTCGCCGCTTCATAAAACGTTGGATCTATGCGAGACATGCCAGCAAGATAGAGAATTGTTCCCCAACCTACTTCTTTCCACAAATCAGAAAGAACAGCAATCCACCAATACTTATCAGGATCTAATAAATGATTGACACCCTGATTCATTAAGCCTAACGACATCATGATTTGGTTGATAAAACCACTTGTTGAAAGCCACGAAATCAACATGCCTCCTAACACAATCCAAGAAAAAAAATGAGGAATATATGAAATCGTCTGAATCACCTTTTTTAAATACCCATCTCTCATTTCAAAAATCATTATCGCTAATATAATTGGAATCGCAAATCCTAAAAAAAGTTTCATTAAACTAATCGCTAAGGTATTACGAACCGCTTCCCAAAAAAAACTATCTTCCATAATGATTCGAAAGTTTTCAAGTCCAACCCATGGTGCAGAAGAGACTGTATCAATAATCGTATAATTTTTAAAAGCAATAATAATTCCATAAATCGGAATATAGTTAAAGACAATCATAAATGCTACCCCCGGAAGCACCATCCAATGTAATTGTCGTTGATCATAAAACTTTTTTAGTTTTTTCATATACAGGGTTCCTTTCTTTTTAGTGAAACGTTTCTATAGAAGATTATACAACTCCTCCATGAAAATGTAAACCCTTTCTTTTTGTATTTTTTGTAAAAGTATTTAAACACGCTGTATACAATATAAAAAGGTATTTTTACTATTGTATTTTATAATAGAAAAATAATATCTAAAAACATTTTACAGAAACGTTTCACCGAAAAGTATCCATCTATGCTTAAAACTCTTCTTTGCGCCAGCATCAATTTTTAATTAGTTTCTCCCTTGTTTCTTGATAAAAAGTCCCTTTCTTTTTCTATAGAACACAAAAAGAGCGTAAGCAAACAAAATTCTCTTCTCCCTTGGAGAATGTGTCTTGAAAGCTTACGCCCAACCTAGTCTTCTATGAAATTAATATTACCTTCACAAAGATAGATTTCTTTGTTATTTTCATATTTAAAAATAACTATTTTTTCATTCTAATTCAAACAGTTTTTTTGAATACTCATTCTTCTGTATCGGTACGATAAACAGACATTTTAAGCATATCTTCAGAACTATAATAGATTTTTTCACATCAGCTCTTGAATTTTTTGTTTGATTATCTCACGTGTTGCTCTAAACTGATCCATAATTTCTTCTTCCGTCCCAATTGCTTTCGCTGGGTCTTCTAATCCCCAGTGAATATGGGTTGCTGTTTGCGGAATCACTGGACAATTATCTTTTGCATCTCCGCAAAGCGTGATAATCAAGTCGGCTTCATTGAAAAACGCTGGATCAATTAAATCGGATGTGTGAACGGTAATATCAATGCCATCTTCTGCCATTACTTTAACAGCTCTTGGATTTAAACCATGTGTTTCAATCCCTGCACTTCGCACTTCGTAGCCATTCTCAGTTAAATATTTTTTGCCATACCCTTCGGCAATCTGACTACGACATGAATTTCCTGTGCATAAAAAATAAACTTTTTTCATTTTTTCTCCTCAATTCTTCGCTGGATGGAACCACCCACGAGTTTTATTAACTAATTTTACAAGAAGTAACATCACAGGTACTTCTGTTAACACTCCAACTGTACACACAAGAACAACAGGTGAATTAACACCAAATAAGGTAATCGCCACAGCAACTGATAATTCAAAGAAATCTGACGCACCAATTAAGGCTGCTGGAGCTGCCACATTATGTGGTTGTTTAGTTAATTTACAAGCAAAATAAGCAAAATTAGCGGTAATAACATTTTGTAGTACTAAAGGGACCGCAATCATTAAGACATGCCAAGGATTACTGATGATAATATTTCCTTGATACGTAAAAATTATGATTAAAGTTAAAAGCAAACCAATTGTCGTAATGGGATCAAACTTCGGTAAAAATTTTGTTTCAAAATAAGTAAGTCCTTTATATCTAATCACGAAATAGCGCGTTAACGCACCACCAACCAAAGGAACCAAAACAAACAAGGCGACAGAAGCAAAAAGAATGCCCCAAGGAACAAAGACATTGTTAATTCCTAGTAATAAAGAGACAATTGGAACAAATAACACAATAATCAATAAATCATTAATCGATACTTGAACCAGTGTATGTGCAGGGTCACCTTTTGTTAAGTTACTCCAGACAAATACCATCGCAGTACAAGGCGCTGTTCCTAACAATACTGCTCCAGCAACGTAATCTCTTGCTAAATCAGTTGGGATAAAATTTTGAAAAACAACAAAAAAGAAAAAGGTCGCCAAACCAAACATAAGAAATGGTTTAATTAACCATGCTGTAATACTTGAAATAGCCAATCCTTGATAATTCTTCCGCACGTCTAAAATTGACTTAAAATCGATTTTCATCATCATTGGAAATATCATAATCCATGTTAAGACAGCGATTGGAATATTGGTATTTGCCACTTGTATTTTTTCCAGTTCTTGCGAGAAACTAGGGAAAAATTGCCCAATTAAAATGCCTAACGCCATACAAAGTAAGACCCATACTGTTAAATACTTCTCAAAAAAGTTAATACCTGTTGCTTCTTGTTTTTTATTCATGTATGCTCACCATCGTTTCTTTAGAAGTACATTGGTTTGCCTCATGACAAATACAACTTGATTCATCGGAGAACAGTTGTGTCATTGATTGATCAAATTCTTCAACAAATGATTCTGTGAGCTGGTAATAATGCCAAAGTCCTTTTTTTGTGACTTGAACAATGCCAGCTTTTTCTAACACTTTCATATGATGTGATAGTGTTGGTTGTGTAAAATCAAAATGTTCCAAAATATCGCAAGCACACATCATGCCACAAGATAGAAGATCGATAATTTTTAGCCGTTTAGAGTCAGCTAAAGCTTTCAATATTCCAGCTGTTTTTTCATAATCCATCTTTCTCCTCCTAATATAGATAGATATCTATCTATAAATATAGGCGTTCATCTATATTATGTCAAACGGTAGCTATCACAGTTTGTGTCATAATTTAGCAAGGAGTATTATATTTAGCGTTTCATTCCGTTACAAAACATGGGATTCTCTTTACGTAAAACGAGATGTAACAATCGAAAATTTTCAACCTTTTATGAAGATAACTTTCAATTAGAAAACGTTTTATTATATAATGAAGCAGAATATTATTTTGCGAGGAGAGAATGTTTATGAAAGCTCTTGTTTTAACTGAGAAACAAACAATGACGATACAAGATTTAGCTATCCCAGAAATCACAGCCGATGAGGTTTTAGTGAAGGTCAAATACTGTGGCATTTGCGGAACTGATGTACACATCTTTAATGGTGAACCTGGGTCGGCTGAAGTAACCCCACCTGTTGTGTTAGGACATGAATTTGCAGGTGAAATTGTCAAAATCGGAGAAAATGTCACACAGCTAGCAGTAGGCGACCATATTGCAGTTGATCCGAATATGTATTGTGGCCATTGCCAATATTGTCGTCAAGGACGCATACAATTATGCGAAAATTTATCTGCACTAGGTGTGACAAGAAATGGTGGAATGGCAGAATATTGCGCTGCTCCTGCTAATGCTTGTTTGAAATTAGCTGTAGACTTACCTTTCGAATATGGGGCAATGGTCGAACCATTAAGTTGTGTCCTCCATGGATTTGATCAAATTGATCCAATCACACCAGAGACTACTGTCTTAATTATCGGTGGTGGCTTTATTGGCTCTTTATTCTTACAAACAGTGCAACTGTATTCTCCGGCCAAAGTGAATGTCTGTGAGTTAAATAAAGAAAAGCATGCTCAACTTCTTGCTTTAGGTGCCGATGAAGTTTACAGTTCAACAGACGAATTAACAGAGAGCTTTGATTTGGTTATCGAATGTGTAGGTAGAAAAGAAACAAGTGAAGCAGCTATTGCCACTGCAAGCAAAGGGGCAAATATTTTATTGTTTGGCGTCCCTTCTCCTAACACAAAGTTAACGATTCCTGCATTTGATATTTTTAGTAAAGAATTAAAAATTACGAGCTCGTTTATCAACCCATTTACTTTATCAAAAGCGGTGCATTTATTAAATCAAGGGAAAATTCAATTGGCGCCTCTACTTTCTCACAAAATCCAACTTGAATCCGTGCCAGAAATTTTGGCAAACTATCCAGCATTTGGGATCACAAAAGCGATTATCGAATTATAATAGCTATGCTATGTACAAAAAAACGTCTTACCTAACTATTTATAGGCAAGACGTTTTTTAGCTATTAAATTGTTTTTGTATCAATCACGAAACGATAACGCACATCTGAACGAAGTACGCGTTCGTACGCTTCATCAATTTTGTCTGCAGAAATTAATTCAATTTCTGGTGTAATATTGTGTTTTCCACAAAAATCTAACATCTCTTGTGTTTCTTTGATACTACCAATGGCAGAACCGGCAAACGAACGACGCCCAGAAATCAAGCTATCAATATGCACCGGTGCAGCCTCTGCTGGTGCGCCAACATTGACCATTGTACCATCTAATTTCAATAAACTTAAATAGCTATCAAAATCAAGAATCGCACTTACCGTATTAATAATTAAATCAAAAGAATTTTTTAACGTTTTAAATGTTTCTGAATCAGATGTGGCATAATAATCGGTTGCGCCAAAACGTAATCCGTCTTCTTTTTTGCTAAGTGTTTGCGAAAGAACTGTTACATTCGCGCCCATCGCACGAGCTATTTTTACTGCCATATGCCCTAGGCCACCTAAGCCAACAACTGCAACATTTTTACCAGCAGCTTGCCAATGATTCAATGGTGAATAAGTTGTAATGCCTGCGCATAACAAAGGCGCAGCTTTTTCTAATGGAATAGTATCGGGAATCCGTACCACAAAGTCTTCAGACACTACGATATGTGTAGAATAACCACCTTGCGTATAATCACCATATTGATCCACATCAGCGTAGGTGTCAATAGGGCCATTCGAACCTTCACAATATTGTTCTTCGCCATCTTGGCAATGTTCACAATGCCCACAAGAACCGACCATACAACCAACGCCTACACGGTCACCTACTTGATATTTTTGTACGGCAGTACCTGTTTCTTTCACAATCCCTGCAATTTCATGACCTGGAACGAGTGGGTACTCTACTTCGCCCCATTCTCCACGTACGGTATGAATATCAGAATGACAAATCCCTGCATATTTGATTTCAATCAACACATCTTTTTCATCTAAGTCTCTGCGTGTGATTTCTGTTTGTTGAAATGGTTCAGTTGCACCAAAAGCGGCTCTTGCTTTTACGTTGTACATTGAATCTCCTCCTATTACAATCTGACACTATTTTACAACTTAAAGTGTACATGAAGTCAAGAATTTTACTAACGATTTTTACATCATTTGATTTTCTCAATCATCCTAAGAAATAGCTATTCTTTGTTTACTTTGTATCGTAGCCAAACAGTACTATCCTTTAAAGGTTTGACATCCATTAACGAAAATGACATAGGGGCAATTTGGGATAAGGGTTCTTTCGCCATAAATAAGGTTGGCATATCTGGATCACCATTTGCAATTGGTGCCATGACAATACTTACTTCATCTACCAGACCATTTTGTAAGAACGCCCAATTGAGTGTGCCGCCACCACCTATCATGATTCGGTCCATATGAAACAATGTATACAATTTATCTAAGACAAGCTCATTATCAAGAGTGTCTTTACCTGCGATAATATAAGAAATTTTCATTTTTCTTAAAAAGGCTTTATAGGCATTTGATGCCCGTTCTGTTAATACTTCAATAATGTGTGCATGTCGTTTCCCATAATCAACAGCATTGACTGTCCAACCTAATCTTCCAGACGGATCAATTGAAACATAATACATATCTGCATGGTCATTGACAATATAATCCCCAGCAGGAACTGCTTCTGCGTTTTCATCTAACTCTGGTTTTTGGTAGTGGGTCATATTATCGTCTGTTGTGACACGCCCATTCAAGTATCCTTTAATATCCAAAACTTGGGTATCTGGGTGTAAAGCAATCTCTTGGTATTGTTGACTAGCAGAGTAAAATTCAGGAAGTTTCATACTATTAATTTTTCCGTCTAAAGACGTGTGCGTGTGAACAATTACGTAAGGTTTCATTCTCATTCATTTCCCTTCATTACCATAAAGCAAGTGACTGCTTCTTCATTGGTTTCTTAAAGTATTTATCAATTTGTTGTAATTCTGTTTCTGTCAATTGAATGTCGGCTGCTTTGATATTATCAATCATATGTTTTGGATTACTCGATTTCGGAATAGCAATTGTTTGCTGATTCCGTATGCTCCAAGATAATAAAATTTGCGAAATACTTGCTTGATGATTTAGCGCAATTGTTTCAAGTACTTTACTTTGTGAAGAAAGCAAGCCTTTTAAATTCCCTTTAATCATTGGTGAATATGCAATCAATGGCAATTGTTGGGTTTGCATATAAGGAAGTAAATCATATTCAATCCCTCGATCAATTAAATTGTACTTCACTTGATTTGTTTGACAGTTTTTTCCATTGGGTAATGTCATCATGTGTTGCAAATCTATTGTATCAAAATTAGAAACGCCCCAAGCACGAATCTTACCATCGTTTTTGACTTGTTCCAACGCATCAATTGTTTCTTCTAACGGCACGGTACTTTTCCAATGGAGCAAATACATGTCTAAATAAGGGACATCTAACCGTTCTAAGGATCGTTCCAAACTTTGAGCTAGTCGTTTTTTTGAGGCATTTTCAGGTAAAACTTTGGAAATCAAATAAATATCTTCTCGATTGACCTGTTTTAAAACGTGTCCGACTAATTGTTCAGATCGTCCATTACCGTACATTTCAGCCGTATCAATAACTTGTGCACCAGCAGCTATACCTTTTAGCATCGCCTCGACTTCTCTATCTTGATCTAGTTTGTTGTTTCCAATATTCCAAGTGCCAATGCCAATTGGGAAAACCTCTCGCCCATTTATTTTTACATTTTGAACCATCGCCTTCACTCCTTAAATAAAAATTGCGCATTCAATATCAGACATGTTTCTCATTTTCACCTATCACATACTAAGATATGTGTTAAAAGCATTGGAGATAGAATGGAACTTTCATTAATGATTATGCTTTATCAATAATCAAACAGCTATGTTTCCTCGTTAAACACTGCTGTTTGATAGTTTAATTAAATAATACTAACTACTTTAAATTCTCTTTCAGAAACACAGTGATTTCATCAAACGGAATAATGTCCATTTGATCATATAAATCGGTATGTGAAGCTCCTGGAATCACTTTTAATTTTTTGTTGTCTCCTTTTAATTCTTTATAAGCATCTTCACTGAAGTAGAGAGAATGTGCTTTTTCACCATGAATTAAAAAGGCTGCGCTTCGAATTTCATCAATATACTGCAACAATGGCATATTCATAAATGAAAGTGACGACGTAATGTTCCACCCATCATTGGAATTCAATGAACGTTCATGATAGCCACGAGTTGTTTTATAGTATGCGTGGTAATCTTTGACGAAATCTGGTGCATCATCTGGTAAAGGATCAACAACACCACCTGCACGTTCATACGAATCATTTTTGTAATCAACCAATCGTTGTTGGTTTAAACTTTGGCGCGCTTCATATCTTGCGTCGGCGTCCATTGTATCAAAATATCCTTGTGCATTGACACGTGACATATCGTACATCGTTGATGCGACAGTTGCTTTAATTCTTGTATCGATTGCCGCTGCATTTAGAGCCATACCGCCCCAGCCGCAAATACCGACAATCCCAATTTTTTCTGGATCGACATTGTCTTGCACGGATAGAAAATCAACTGCGGCTTGGAAATCTTCTGTATTAATATCTGGTGACGCAACATAACGTGGTGTACCACCACTTTCTCCGGTAAATGAAGGGTCAAATGCAATCGTTAAAAAGCCACGTTCAGCTAACGTTTGTGCATACAAACCAGATGATTGCTCTTTCACCGCGCCAAATGGTCCAGCAACCGCTAATGCTGATAATTTCCCTTGTGCGTCTTTTGGTTCATATAAATCAGCGACTAATGTGATTCCATAACGATTGTGGAAAGTAATTTTTCGATGATTTATCTTGTCACTTTTTGGAAAAACTTTGTCCCATTCTTGTGTAATTGTTAATTCTTTACTCAATCGTATCCTCTCCTTTTTGGTTGTTTGACATACCATTCATTTTGAATGTATGATAAGCATATCCCCTAAACCTGACTTTAGGTCAAGAGGTTTTATTTTTTTACGAGGAAGTGAATAGGATGTATACAATTGGTCAGGTTTCTGAGATGTTTCAGTTACCAATTTCAACATTACGATATTACGACAAAGAAGGATTATTTCCCGATATGCAAAGAGTTGGTGGTATCAGACAATTTTCTGAAAATGAACTCGAAGCGTTGCGAGTGATTGATTGTTTAAAAAAATCTGGTGTAGAAATTAAAGACATTAAGCAATTTATGGAATGGAATATGCAAGGTAGCGAAACATTCCAGCAACGGAAAGAACTCTTTGAAAAACAGAAACAAGCCGTTGAAGACGAACTACGTAATTTAGAAAAAACATTAGATATGATCAAATACAAATGCTGGTACTATGAAACAGCTATGAATGATGGCACAGAAGAAAACATTCTGGCAATGTTACCGAATCAATTACCTGCTGAAATTCAAGCATGTTATGACCATGCACATTTGTAGAACAAAACAGGAAGTTTCTTGAAGAAACTTCCTGTTTTTTTTCAATGACAGTTTTACAAAGCAATTCCTTATTCAGCTTTTTTCACTTTATATCTCAACCAAACTGTGCCATCTGGTTCACTTTCCACATTTAATAATTCAAACGATACGGGGGTATCTTTTGACACACCTTCTTTTGCTGTAAAGAAGGTTGATGTTTTCGCATTTCCATCTGCAAATGGCGCCATTACAACGCTGACTTCATCACATAAACCAGCTTGAATGAATGACCAGTTCAATACCGCTCCACCACCTAGCATTAATGTCTGAATATTAAATTCACGGTACAATTTTTCTACTACAGCTTCATAGTCTAATGTGTCTTCACCACATATGATATAAGGAATATTGCGTTCACGTAGCATGGCTTTATAAGCATGCTACGCTTTTTCCGTCAAGACTTCAATAATCGTCGCATGCGTTTCTCGATAGTCTAGCGTATTTGATTCCCACGCTAATTTGCCAGAAGGATCTACCGATACATAATATTTCGGCGCATTTGTTTCGACGATAAAATCTCCTTCAGGTACGATTGGTGCATTTTCAGGTAATTCAGGTTCTTTGTATTTGGTAAAAGCTTCATCTGAAGTCGTGCGACCAGATAACCAAGCTTGTGTATCATAATAAGCATCCGGTCCAAAAGCAACATTATAAAAGAAATCTGCACTTGCTTTGCGTGCAGGTAAAGCTTTGTGAGGGCCATCAATCTTCCCGTCAATCGATGTTACCATATGACAAAATATATAAGGTTTATTCACACATATCATCCTCCTTTTTTATGATGTAAGTGTACAACCTAAAGTAACATCTAGGTCAAGTATTTTTGACGAAAAAGTGTACAAAATTAACATCTATCTACGTCACTATGTTATCCCACTCATTTTAGCTAACCATGTTTCAATGACAGTTAATACACCCTCATCATCATTGGAAGGTGCCACATAACGAGCGGTTTGAAGTACCTCTTCACTGCCATTTGCCATCGCATAACTAAATT
Source organism: Candidatus Enterococcus willemsii (assembly GCF_009933335.1). GTDB lineage: Bacteria > Bacillota > Bacilli > Lactobacillales > Enterococcaceae > Enterococcus_F > Enterococcus_F willemsii. Next base: position 52,149 of record NZ_MAEL01000046.1, read on the forward strand.
CTGCCAATTTTAACATCTCTAAATCGTTATTACTGTCTCCAAAAGCAAGTAATTGACTCGCTGAAATTTGCCATCGCTTCAACAAATAAAGCAATGCTTGCCCCTTATTGACAGAAGGAATAAGCAAGTCTACACTATCATGACCACTCACAACAGCCGTAATATCCTTTGAAAAGTGCTGATTTAATTGGTCCACTAGCGATTTTGCCTCTCGTTCTGGAACTTGTAAAGCAATTTTGACAAATTCATCCTCCGGTAGATTATCAAAAGAAGCCACTTCTGCTAGTGCGTAGTAATATCTGTTTGCAAATTGCTGGAATGCCTCTGGTTGTTTTTCCAGCATATATGCTTGCTTTGCACCACATAAGACAATACCAATTGATACATCCAACTGTAACAAAAATCTCAACACGCTATGGACAGTTATCGAATCAAAAGTGGCTTTTTTGAGCAACTGATTTTTTTCAAAGATTAATGCACCGTTCTCTGAAACAAACGTAATCTCACTTTGATTTGGAAAAAAAGAAGATAATTGCGCGTATTGGTTGCCACTCGCAACAATGAATTTGATATCTTTTTCTTGTAACTCCTGGTAAATTTTTTCAAATCGTTCCCGAGAGTAATCATTGGTTGACTTTAAAAAGGTCCCATCCATGTCTACTGCAATTGCTTTAATCATATTTCTCACTCCTCATACAACTTTCTCAAAGAACATTCAATTGTTTTAACGCATATTCAATACCATCGGCTTCATGGTCATGCGTAATAAATGTCGCAGCTTCTTTGACATGTTCATTAGCATTTCCCATCGCAACTGCATGTCGCACAACTTCAAACATACTAATATCATTATTGCCATCACCAAATGCATAAGTCTGATTCAAATCTGATAGATTTAATTTCTCTAACAATTCGACAATCCCAGCTTTTTTGGAACGATTTTTATTAACAATTGCCATCGAAAAAGGACTATCTCGATAAAAAGTCAACTGATCATTAAATTGTTCCATCAGTAAAGCATCGTGTGCTATTTCTTCACTGAAGAGATACAGCATATTAATCTCTTTTTTTGTATAGAAAAACGGATCAATCTCAGGCAACGGCGCATTGTCTAATTTATAGAGCTTCTTTGTCGCTTCATCAATAAAATTAATGCGATATTCCTTTGGTGTATAACAGGATACCGGATGTCCTAATTCTTCAGCAAAAGCTAACACATTTTCGATAATAGCAGTATCGATTCGGTGATTAACAAGTATTTCCCCTTCTACCACCACATACTGACCGTTCAAGCTAACATACGAATGAATCGCTGTTGCTTTGGTAATCTCTTCAATTTCAATAGGCGAACGTCCACTGGCAATTACCGTTAAATAATTTTTTTCTGCTAATTGTTTCAATACGTTTAAATTGCTCGAGCTAATTTGTGATTGTTTATTTAATAACGTCCCATCTAAATCAAAAAATACGACACCTTGATAGTTTTTCATCGACTCAACTCCTTTCCTTTCAATATAGCACAAACAAAAAGCAATGGTAAGCCTTTTCAAAAAAGGTTACCATTACTTTTATCGTATATTATGACATAAAAATTGTAAAACTGCGTAAAATCGCTGAAACAAGAATAGTGACGATGGTCATTCCTGAGACAAAACCAACATGTAAAAAAAACCGTATGAAATCTATTTTTAGAAGTAGATTTCATACGGTCTTTTCTCACTAACTTACTTCAAAAAATGATGTTCTTTCAACCATTTTTCAACTTGTTGTTGGGTCTCTAATTGACTGCCTTGATTGTCAAATACAACATCTGCCAGTTGTTTCTTCTCTTCAATTGGCATTTGACTTTTGATGCGTTGTTGTGCTTCTTCTTTGGTCAATTGGTCACGTGCCATTAAGCGTTGCTCTTGTATTTCTTCAGGAACATAGACTACTGCTACTTGATCCATTACATCTTCATAATGGGATTCAAATAATAATGGTATATCGGCAATCACTAATGATGACCGCGATTTATAGTTATCGATTTGTCTCAAAATCTCTAAACGGATAATTGGACCAAGAATTGCATTGAGCTGTTCTCGTTTTTGCTCATCACTAAAAACAAGCGCCCCTAATTTTTTTCGATTCAACGTACCATTTTCTTGTAAAATATCCACACCAAATGTATCAACGATCGTTGCTAAACCTAGAGTATTTGGCTCGACGACTTCACGAGCAATCACATCTCCATCGACTATTGGAAATCCATGTTGACGTAAGAAATTGACAACCGTACTTTTTCCAGTAGCAATACCCCCAGTTATTCCTAGTACCATACTCATCAGTCATCACCCTTTCTTACTTGACACTGCGGGCAATAATGCGTGCCACGTTGTGCAACCTTAGTTTTCACAATCGCTATCCCACAATGATTACACGGGAGTCCTGTCTGTCCATAAACATGCAAGGAAACTTGGAAGTTTCCCGCTTCGCCTAAAGCATTGGCATAACTACGGATTGTTGTTCCACCGGCTTCAACAGCTCGTGCCAACACATCAATAATTGCTTGATGTAAGGCAATCACTTCCGTTTCAGAAAGCAGATTGGCAGGTGTTTCTGGATGAATTTTTGCTTCCCATAAGGCTTCGTCAACATAAATATTTCCCAAACCTGTCACTAATTTTTGATCTAATAATAAAGGTTTAATTGCTTTATGCGATTTTTTTAATTGTTGCTCAAAGCGTTCTTTCTTAAATTCACTAACAATTGGTTCTGGCCCAAGTTGGACAATACCTTTATAGGATGAGCTGCTATTTTTCGGTACTAATGCCATGCGTCCAAATTTTCGGACATCATGATAGCTTAATTGCGAACCATCAGTAAATGTAAAAATCACATGCGTGTGTTTGCCGGGCGTCTGCGGTTCTTGAGAAAATTCGTATTTTCCTTCCATTCGCAAATGAGAAATTAAATCAAAATCACTTAATTTAAAAATTAAAAATTTTCCACGTCTTTCAATCGTCTCGATGGTTTGATTGATTAGTTGTTCTTGAAATAGTTCCACTTCTGGCAGTTCAATAATTCGTGGCCATCGAACAGTAACAGATGCGATGGTCTTTCCTTGAACGAGACGAACAAGCCCTTTACGGACAGTTTCGACTTCTGGTAATTCTGGCAAATGGTCTCACCTCTTTACTTTGCATCGTACCATGTTTTGCCCCAACTACTATCTGTAATCAATGGGACATGTAATGTAACTGCATTTTCCATGACTTCACGAACTAATTGGTCTAATTGTTCTAATTCATGTTCAGGCACTTCAAATACGAGCTCATCGTGAACTTGTAATAACATGGTCGCTTCTAGTTTTTCTTCTTTTAATCGTTTCGTTAATTCAATCATCGCAATTTTTAAAATATCCGCCGCACTTCCTTGAATTGGTGAGTTAATAGCTGTACGTTCTGCAAATGAACGTACATTAAAATTACGAGAATTGATATCTGGTAAATAACGACGACGATGGTATAACGTTTCAACATATCCTTTATCTTTGGCTTCACGAACAACATTTTCCATATACTCTTTGACACCTGGATAGCGTTCAAAGTAAGTATCAATATATTGCTGGGCTTCTTTTCTAGAAATACCTAAGTTTTGAGACAAACCATAATCAGAAATACCGTAGACAATCCCAAAGTTAACCGCTTTTGCCTGACGGCGCATATTCGGTGTCACATCTTCGGCTTTTTCAATTCCAAAGACACGCATGGCAGTACTTGAATGGATATCTTGTCCTTCAATGAAGGCCGCTTTCAAATGTTCATCATCAGAAATATGCGCCAATACCCGTAACTCGATTTGTGAGTAATCGGAAGAATAAATGACCCAATTTTCTTTTCTTGGGACAAAGGCTTCCCGAATTTTGCGTCCTTCTTCTAAACGAATTGGGATATTTTGTAAGTTTGGATCAACTGAACTTAAGCGTCCCGTTTGCGTCAGTGTTTGGACATAACGGGTATGGATTTTACCATCGGCTTGAATCATTTTCAATAGACCTTCAACATAAGTGGATTGAATTTTAGCAATTTGGCGATACGTCAAAATATCTTCGACAATTGGCGCTTGTGCTTTTAACTGTTCTAAGACATCAACGGCAGTTGAATAGCCGGTTTTTGTTTTTTTGATAACCGGCAAGCCCATTTTTTCAAACAAGATGACACCTAATTGTTTAGGTGAATTCAAGTTAAATTCTTCGCCTGCTTGGTCATAAACACGTTGTTCAATTTCTTGTAGTCGCTCGGCGAATTCGCCTTTCATTTGATTTAATCGTAAAGCATCTACTCGGATTCCTGTAATTTCCATTTCAGCTAAAATTTTAGATAATGGAAATTCCATTTCATCAAATAAAGCCGTTTGGCCTTTTGCTTCTAATTCTTCTTTTAATTTATCCGTTAACCATCCAATAGCTTTCACTTTACGTGCTAAATGGCCAAAGAAAACTTCTTCCTCTTCTGGCAGTCCTTTTTTAGCGCCTCGACCGTAAATAGCATCGTCTGATTGAATATCTGAATAACCATAATGTTCAGCAACACCAGCAATATCATTGTTGGTATCATTGGTGTCTAATAAATAAGCAGCTAATAAGACGTCAAATACTAACCCTTTTGGACGGCCGATATAACGATTTAACAGAACCTCAGTGCTTTTCGCATCATAAACTGTTTTCGTTTTTTGTTCATCAAACAACCATGCTTGAAAGGCTTCATCTTCAAAAATCGCATCATTATTGCTGACATAAATTTTGTCTTTTGTACCCCAAGCGACACCAACAATATCCTCAATATGATAATTGTCACCTAATGTTTCTACATAAAAAGCTGCATGCTCCTCAAACATTTCCGGACTAGTTTGTTCAACAACTTCAAATAAGATATCGTCCATATCTTTTGTATCGTCTACAACATTTAATTTTTCAAGGAAAGTTTTAAAATTCATTTCTTTGTAAAATGGAATTAATTTCTCTAAATCTTTGCCTTCGTATTTTAACTCATCAATCGCAATATCGACAGGCGAATCAATATTAATCGTTGCTAATTTTTTGGATAAAAAGGCTAGTTCACGATCATTGATAAGATTTTCTTTCATTTTGCTTTGTTTCATTTCATCAATGTGTTCATAAATTCCTTCAACAGATCCATATTGTTTTAACAATTTAATCGCTGTCTTCTCACCAATTTTTGTGACACCAGGGATATTATCTGATGCATCACCAGCTAATCCTTTCATATCAATAATTTGTAAAGGTGTTAAGCCGTCATATTTTTCTGCGATATGAGCTGGCGTATAAGATTCGATATCACTTACCCCTTTGACCGTAATATCTACTTTGATTTCATCGGTTGCTAATTGCGTCAAGTCACGGTCCCCCGTCAAAATGACCACATCAAAAAGTTCTTTATCAACTTTATTTGCTAAGGTACCGATAATATCATCTGCTTCATAATTATCTAGTTCATAATGTTTGACGCCTAAACCAGTAATCAATTCGCGAATATAGGGCATTTGTTCTTTAAATTCACCAGGAGTTTTTGCTCGCCCCCCTTTGTATTCATCATACCAAGCGTTTCGGAAGGTCGTTTTACCAGCATCAAAAGCGACTAAGACATGTGTTGGTTCTTCTTTCGCCATGACATTTTCAAACATGTTGTTAAAAGCATAAATCGCATTCGTGTGTAGACCATTGTTATTTTTAAAGCGTTCTAATGAATTGTGTAACGCAAAAAACGCACGGAACGCTACACTGTTACCATCGACTAATAATAATTTATTTTTTGTCATTTTATAAGCTCCTCACTTCAAGCATTCTTCTTCATTTTAACAAACAATTCGACGGAATGCGATTAATTAGGCAAAAAAAACGAACACTGGTTTGCCAGCATTCGTTCTTTGCTTAATTTCTTGAAAAAATTCGTAATAGTGATAAGAATAGGTTGATGAAATCCAAGTACAATTGCAATGCCATAAAAGCAGCAAAGCCTAAATTATCTTGCCCTTGGGTCGCAAAGTAGACTTGGCGAATTCGTTGATTGTCGTAAGCTGTTAAACCGACAAAAATCAAAACAATGACATAATCTAAAAAGTAGCTAACAGCTGAACTTTGCAAGAAAATATTCACGATAGTCGCAATAATTACGCCCCATAACATGCTAATTCCCGCACGACCAATTCCGCTTAAATCACGTTTGGTAAAAATACCGATAAACGACATAACCAGAAAAGTTGTGGCCGCTACGACAAAGGCTTTGGCTGCATTATCTACACCGTAAGCTAAAATGGTAATTGACAGAACCAAACCATTTAATAAGGAGTAGACAATAAATCCTGCAATTGTTAACGCTGGATTACTTTTCGCTTTCGCACTCAATAAAATAACCAACCCAATTTCTAGTATCCAGATACCAGTTAATCCTAGTGGGAATCGTTGAATAAAAGTCAACGTTTGTTCTAAAAAGACATTTGCGCCTAAAAAGGCTGCTAAGGCACTAATACCCAATCCTAAACCAAAAATACCATACACTTTGGCATAAAATTGATTCAAGCCTTTTGCTTCAATTACTTGATGATTATTCATTTGTTTCCTCGCTTTCTTCGACTCTCGTTGGTGGTTGAACCATGACCACAGCATCTAACACACGATCTTCTTCAGCATTCGTTGCTTCAACAGAAATCGTAATGACGTCTTTCATTTTATCAACTTTGATTACTTCAAAATCAAACGTTAATGTTTCATAATGATAAACAGGTTCTACAAAATTCACAGAAAAATTCACTACATGAGATCCTGGACCAGGCAAGTGTTTTGAAATCGCACTTGTCACAATTCCCATCAGCATTACTGAAGGAACAATCGGACGTTCATACACAGTTTGTTGTGCATAATCATGTTGAATGTACAATGGATTCGCATCATTGGTCAATCCTAAATACAATAACAATTGATTATCTTCAATCGATTCTGTAACGGAAAGGGCGTCTCCTTCCTCAATTTCATTAATCGTTTTTCCTAGTTTTCTCGGCTTACCTATCAAAATAGCAGTCCTCCATGTAAATTATGTTTTCTTTTATTTTATCAAAAGCATAGAAAAGTGCAAGCATGGAAATTCCACTTAGGCTTTTTTACTTTTCTTTTTTATATAACAAGTAAAGAAAAACTGATTTACTAACCAGCGTTAATAAATCAGTTTTGATTTTATAGTACGTTGCGTGTTGTTTTGCTTAGCAATGATTCATAGGCGTGTTCGAATTTTTGCACATCTCCAGCACCCATAAAAATAATCACTGCATTTTCATGATCAAGTAACGGTGATACATTTTCTTCCTTCACTACTTGACCACCTTTTTTGATTTTTGCACCTAAATCTTCAATTTTTACATCGCCTTGAGATTCTCTGGCTGAACCAAAAATATCACATAGATACACTTGATCAGATAAATCTAGCGCTTCTGCAAATTCGTCCATTAATGCAATTGTACGTGTAAACGTATGTGGTTGGAACACCGCAATGATTTCTTTGTCAGGATATTTTTGACGTGCACCATCAATAGTTGCTTTAATTTCAGCTGGATGATGTGCGTAATCATCCACAATTGTCATATCCGCAACAATTTTTTCACTAAAACGACGTTTCACGCCTTGGAAAGTCAACATTTCTTCCGCAACTTTTTGCATATCAAAGCCTTCTAAATGAGCTGTCGCAATGACCCCCAGTGCATTATTAATATTGTGTTGACCAAATGCTGGTAAGACGAAATGGCCAATAAATTTATCATGAAAATACACATCAAATGCTGAACCTTGTGTCGTACGAACAATATTACGTGCTTGAATATCGTCATCTTCATTGACACCATAGTAATAAATTGGGACATCTGCTTCTAATTTACGTAAATATTCATCGTCTCCAAAAGCTAAAATGCCTTTTTTCACTTGATTTGCCATTACTTGGAATGCAGAGAAGACATCGTCAATACTCTTATAGTAGTCTGGATGGTCGAAATCAATATTCGTCATAATTGCATAGTCTGGTGAATACGCTAAGAAATGACGACGGTATTCGCAAGCTTCAAAGGCAAATACTTCGGCATCGGGATCCCCATGTCCTGTACCATCGCCAATTAAATAGCTTGTTGGACAAATCCCTGTTAAGACATGTGATAATAAACCTGTCGTGCTCGTTTTTCCATGTGAGCCTGTTACGGCAATACTTGTAAAGTTTTGAATAAATTGGCTAATAAAATCATGGTAACGAATCACTTCTAAACCAAGGTCACGTGCACGAACTAACTCTTCATGCGCATCAGTAAAGGCATTCCCTGCAATCACAGTTAAACCTTCATGAATATTTTCTGCGTCAAATGGGTACAACGGAATCCCTGCTTTTTCTAAGTCACGTTGCGTGAAGAAATATTCTTCCACGTCTGAACCTTGCACCGTTAATCCTTGTTCGTGTAACACTAAAGCCAACGAACTCATTCCTGATCCTTTAATTCCTACAAAATGATAAATTTTATCTGTTGAATTTGTCATACTTAATATCCTCTTTTCTCAAAAGACACCCAGTGCGTCGTCTTGATTAAAATTTAAGTAGAAATAATTTAGTCATACATCTAGTGGTTTCTTTTACTAGTTCATCTGAATCAACTATGTTTACTCCCACTTTTCTACCTATTACTATCGAACTGGGACATATTATCTTATAAAACATCAAAAAAAGCAACGGGTTTCACTTTAGTTTGTCTAAGATTTATTATTCTCTCATTATTTACCTAACAAGTGTTCGGGTATCTATCCAAAGTAATTTCCCACGACAATTGCCACAGCCATAACGATTGGTATTTATTTTTCTTCGTCTTTCAACCACCGTATTGCAATTTTGACATTGATAGCGTTGAACCGTTACTTTTTTAGTCACAGAAGGAGCAAAGCGACTGCCTCCTGTTTTGGCAAGCAATGCTTTAAAATCAGCATCTTTGTGTTGATACCCTTTCCCTTCAAGGTGCAGATGATAATGACACAGTTCGTGTTTAATAATGCCAACAAATACTTCCTGTCCATGTTGTAACATGGCTGGATTAAAATCTAAATGATGGTCGTTCAAATGATAACGACCACCAGTTGTTTTTAATCGTGCATTAAAGACTGCACGGTGACGAAATGCTTTCCCAAATGAATCCAAAGACACTTGTTCCACTAATGCTTGTAATTCTTCTTGAGTCATTTTGATTCGCCAGGGTCAAGCATGGTTAAACTAATCCGACCTTTATTAATATCGGCTTGATCAATCCAGACAGTCACAACGTCACCAACTGCCACGACATCTTTTGGATGCTTGACAAACTTTTTCGTTAATTTAGAAATATGAACTAATCCATCTTGTTTTACACCAATATCGACAAAAGCGCCAAAGTCAATTACGTTTCGGACTGTTCCTTTCAGTTCCATACCAGGTTTTAAATCTTCCATCGATAACACATCTTTACGTAATAGTGGAGCGGGCATTTCATCACGCATGTCCCTTCCTGGTTGAACTAAGGCTTTGACAATATCAATCAGTGTTTCTTTCCCTACTGCTAACTGGGTTGCTAATTGAGAGATGTCTAATTGGTTTAAAGCTTCTTTAGCGGGTTCTTCGCCAAGTTGAGTTAAAGGCACCTTAGCAACTTGTAAAATTTCTTTTGCTACATCGTAACTTTCAGGATGGATACCCGTCGTATCTAAAATATTTTTACCACCAGGAATACGCAAAAATCCAATCGCTTGTTCGTAGGCTTTTGGTCCTAAGCGCGGTACTTTCTTCAATTGATTTCGTTGCGTAAATGCACCATTTTCTTCGCGGTAATTCACAATATTTTGTGCCGTTGTTTTATTCAAACCGGAAACATGTTGCAATAATTGTGGGCTTGCTGTATTCACATCAACACCGACTTGGTTAACCACCGTTTCAACAACAAAGTCTAGTTGTTCTGCTAAACGTTTTTGTGAGACATCGTGTTGATACTGGCCAACACCGACTGCTTTTGGTTCAATTTTAACCAATTCCGCTAATGGATCTTGCAAACGTCGAGCAATACTAATGGCACTACGTTCTTCTACTGGTAAATCAGGAAACTCTTGGCGGGCAGTATCACTTGCGGAATAAACCGAAGCACCTGCCTCATTAACAATGACATAAAAAACATCACGAGTAATAGCTTTTAATTGTTCCGCCACAAATTGTTCTGACTCACGACTAGCCGTACCATTCCCGATAGCGACCATATCGACTTGATATTTTTCAACGAGCTTCACAAAAGCAGAAGCAGCAGCTTGACGTTTCTCTGCATTTGCCGGTTTATGCGGATAAATGACTTCGATTGCCAATAATTTCCCTGTTGCATCAACAACCGCTAATTTACAACCCGTGCGATATGCTGGGTCAAATCCAAGAACGACTTTCCCTTTCAATGGCGGTTGCAATAATAGATTCCGTAGATTTTCACCAAAAATGGCAATGGCTTGTTCATCTGCTTGTTCGGTTAATTCATTGCGGATTTCGCGTTCCAATGCCGGTCCAATGAAGCGTTTGTACGCATCTTGATAAGCTTCAATAATAAATGGCGTAGCTGTCGAAGAGCTATCTTTGATAAGTTGTCGGTTTAGGTAATTGAACACCTTTTCATCATCTGAAAGTAACGCAACTTTTAAAATCCCTTCTTTTTCACCGCGGTTGGTTGCTAATACACGATGTGAGACAATTTTATTAATTGGTTCTGAGAAATTATAATACATCTCATACACACTTTTTTCGTCTTTGTCACCGTCTTTCACCTTGCTTGTATAGCTTCCTTTATTGTAAATATAGCTACGAATCCACGTGCGAAAAACAGCCGAATCACCAAATTGTTCCGCTAAAATCTCATGGACACCTTGTAAGGCTTGCTCGGGCGTTTCAATTGCTTCATTGACATAATTTGACGCTTCTTGATACACGTCTTCCTTAGGAAACGACAATAACCAATTCGCAAAAGGTTCTAAGCCATTTTCTTTGGCAATTGTTGCTTTCGTCCGACGTTTTTGTTTGTACGGACGATATAAATCTTCTACTTGTTGCATTTTAGTCGCCGCAAGAATATTTTTTTGCAATTCAGGCGTTAATTTTTCTTGTTCATCAATCAAACGCACAACTTCTTCTTTACGTTTTTCTAAATTTTCTAAGTAAGTATAACGTTCTTCAATTTCCCGAATTTGTACCTCATCTAAATTGCCCGTCATTTCTTTTCGATAACGTGCAATAAAAGGAACCGTATTTCCTTCATTCAGTAGTTCTAATACTTTTTTTAGTTGATTACCACGATAACTTGTCAGTTCCGCTTGTAACATTTGAAGAATTTTTTCGTTCATGTATGTTGCTCTCACCTTTCTTGTCACATCTTTTCTATTTTACCATAAATTAGAAAAGTTAAAACTCTGGTTGCCACGGACCATCCAAATTTTGGTATTCAATATCTTGAACAATGCCATTTTTATCAAAAATGACCCCATGAACAGAGCCACCAAAAACAGCTCCACCATCAATACCAATTTTATTATCTGATAACCACAAATCAGTCGTCTGCATATCCCCATGAAGCATCGGAGTAATTGTATGTCCAAAGACAATCGTTTTTCCTGTTGTATTCTTCCCTTGGTGGAACGCATCACGAATCCAAATAAAATCGCGTGGATCAGTATCATGCCAATCTTTTTGGGTCAAATCAACACCAGCATGAACAAAAATATATTTTTCCCATTCAAAATACAGAGGACGTGCCATCAAAAATTCAATTAATTCTTTGTAACGTGAACGAATCATCATCGCAATTTCTGTCGGAGAATACTCATCCAGCGCATTTCTATGCAACAAACTATCAATTGTTTCTTTTCCTCCATTACGTACATAGCTTGGTAACCAGTCTTCAGGGGAAGCCAGAAATTGTAGAAAGTATTCTTCATGATTACCACGTAAATAGATAGCATCATACTTCTCAACCAATTCTTTTCCTAACAAGAAACATTCTTTGCTTTGCTTGCCACGGTCATTTAAATCCCCAATTAAAACCAGCTGATGTTGCTGAGGATCAAAATTTGTTAGTAGCTTTTGAAACAAATCATAGCGCCCATGAATATCACTTAATACGTAAATATATGGTTTCATGTCTACTCTTCCTTTCGTTGTTTTGTTATACTCATCATAACATTAATTCATCATAAGGAGGATTCACATGTTTCAACCAACTAATTTTTTAAGCGGTAACATCGTTTCGCTAAAGCTAATTCCGGAAGAGGATATTGACCGACTGTTAGAAATTGAAAATCTCGCAACAAACCGACTATTCGCTGATGATGAATTGCCTCTTTCATTAGATAAAGCCACACTCGAAAAACGTTGGGGTTCCAATAATGATGATGTGTTACTTGGTATTTATACAAAAGATGATTTGTTAATTGGCAGTTGTTGTATGTATCAGCTAAATCACAATCATTCCCATTGTGAAATTGGGTTAATCATCGATTCTAACTGGCATAATCAAGGAATCGGCTATGAAACCTTAGAACTATTAACCCGCTTCATATTTGATTATTTACCAATTAATAAGATTAAATTAGAAGTCTTTGCGTTTAACGAAGGGGCCATTCACTTATACGAAAAATTTGGTTTCACCCTTGAAGGACGCTTACGACAAGAGATTTTCCGTTTTGGACGTTACCATGATTTATTGATTTACGGCTTGTTGCGAAGTGAATTTGAGGAAAATAAGAAAAACTAAATTTTATACAAAAAAAACTATTCAAATAATAACTAGCTTCTCCCTTTCGACCACAATCTAGCTATTATTTGAATATGTTTTTAGTTATTCTGAAAATAATACAAAATTCGTTTTTCCCCGTTGATCCGTACTTAAGAAATCTGCTAATTCAAGTTCTGTTTGCCAAGTTGTTTTGATTTGTGGCGCAATGTCCTGTGTTGTTTTCGTTGAAAGCTCAATCATTGTCTGCCCCTGATATTCCCAATATTCAATTTCAGCAGGAATCCCCTGATAACTTCCAACATAGGTTTGAACATTTGCTGGTTCGGTCATTTTGCTGTTTTGAAGTGTCAAATTAAACCAGCCATTTGGAACCCACTCTTTTATTTTTTTAGGCGCGTTATCTTGAACCGCCTGTAATGCAGCTTTAGCATCCACAAAATCATATGAGATTTGTTTGGTATTTTTTATTTTTTCCTTACGACTCACAGACAATGGGTCTTGTCCATTTTTACTGTCAATTTCAAATTTATAATTACTTTCTGAACCAGTAAATCCATGATTAGCCAATTCAGCAGTCGCCTCTTCTAAGGATAAGTCTTGGAAACGTATTTTATACGTGATATCAAATTTATCTTTCCCTTCATATACACGTAAACGCTGAATAGCGTTATTAGCAAAGAATGTCCGTTCCTCTGTATCAAAGAAATAAACTTTTAAACGCTCGTCCTCTTGTGCAGAAAAGGTTGTTTTAATCTGTTCCTTTGAGAATTGGGCAGGATCTAAGTTGTATTTAATTTCGACAGCGGGATTAATTGTTGCACCATACACAGTAGTCGTTCCCCCAATGATTGGCAAACTTGCTAGAAACAATGTACCTAGGAGAGCTGTTACTTTTTTCATAAAAAAACTTCCTTTCCAAAAAAATTAATGTGAATTCGCTAGTATTTCTAACCATGTCGTCTGCGGTGTGCATTGTTCACTATGAAAATAAATCGTTTCTTTTGCCCCTACATAATTTTGTAAATAATAAATCTCATTTGTATCTAAATGGTTTTTAAATGGTATATTATCCAAAGTTCCTACGATATCGGTAGAAAGAATTTCGCTTTTGCTGGTTAAAAAATAGATGCCTGCTTCTAGCTGATTCCTTTTACATAGCCGCTTACTTTCAAAAAGAGCATTCATTGTTTGCTGTGTCCGATACAACAAGTTTTTTGAGTGTTTCTGATGAAATGTTAGCCAACGCTCAATATCCTCATCAATAAAAAGTTTTGCGGTAGTAGTTTCAAATAAATAAAGTAGGATTTCTAAGCATTTTGCAGTAAATTTGCTTGTGATACGATACATATTATTGGGATTTGCTGTAATAATTCGGCGCATCTGCTCTTTACTCACTAAATTGTTGATTTGCATCCCCGCATTCCCACTATCAATAAAAGCTAATTCATAAGCCAATGACGGTGGCATATGCACGGGATACAATGTTGAACTTAAAGAAATATCGCCTGAGAAAAAAATTGTTTGTTGATTAAAAATCAGACTATACCACACACTACCAATGACATGACCAGAATAGCCCCACAAAAATTGTAAATTATCCGCGACTGTTTGCCATTTTTGCTCGGATGTCACAAACGGACAAAAGGTAAATAAGTCGTTTTCGGGGAGCCATTGGTACGTCAAATCAGAGAGAATGACTGGACCTTTATACCCTAATTTAGCTAAATATTCCAAAGCTCCGACATGATCTTTATGCAGATGCGAAATAAACACCGCTTGTAATTTTTCGACATGCCGTAGTTGTAAATCAGGGAGCTGCTGGCTTTGATCATTCATGATCCCACAATCCAGCAAAATCGCTTGCTGGTTTTCTTCAACATAAAAACAATTGCGCCCGTATTCTCCACAACCACCTAAAATTTCAATATGAATTTTCTTCACCTCCTATTTTTTATTTTTCTCAATCCAAATCATAAGGAAGCAAGTCATAATAATTGTGAGAACCGCCATCGCCATGCCAGCACTCGCATTTCCTTGCTCAAATTGGCGATAAATGAACGTCGCACTTGTTTCAACTGAAGGTGGTAAAATTAACAATGAACCAACTAATTCTCTCATTGAAATAATAAATGTCATCATCATCCCTGTTAGAACACCACGTTTTAGAAGCGGAAAATAGATCCTAATAAAAGCTTGAAGTGAAGATTCACTAAAAACATCTGTCGCTTCAAAAATCGATTCATTCAATTGCAACATACTGTTTTTAACATACTGGATTGAGTACGGAAGAAACAAAGTACAGTAAGTTAAAATAGCCATCGCTCGTGTGTTATAAAAGCTGACAGGCAACCATGAAGCATTCCAAAATAACATCAAACCAACAACCATAACAATTCCTGGTACAATATTCGGTATTAAACCAAAAAAATCGATAAGTTTCTGAGAATAACGTGTGCCTTTGTAAATATAGATACCCGCAAAGAATCCTATTGTAGCTGTAATCATTCCTGTTAGAATAGCAAACAACAAGCTATTCAGAAACGCTGACAAGCCACCATTTTGATTCTGTAAAAGTTGGATATATGCATCTAAACTTAAATTGCTAAAAGCCAGACCATCACCTCTAATTTTCATCAACGAAGTCATTAAAATGGAGAAATAAGGAATACCGATTGCAAATAACAAAATCACGATAACAAAAAGAACTGACAACCCTTGAATCCATTTATTTGTGACAATCCTAGGTGCTCTAGTTGATGCTGAAACAGTCCCATAGATAAATTTTTGAATGATTTTCACTTGAATCAACCATAAAATAAAACACAAAATAAATAGAACAAAAGATAATTGCGTGGCTTTCGGAATATTTACGGGCCACGAAGAAAGATTGACATGAATTTCCGTCGTAAATACGCGGTAACCAATTCGTGTGCCAAAGGTTACTGGGGTACCAAACTCTGCTAGCGTTTTGACAAAGATAAATAAACCACCTAATAAAAAACTGGGGATTAATAATGGTAACGAAATTTTCAACCAGTTTACAAAACTATTTTTTCCGTAAATTTTCGCTGCATCCTGAAAAGACCCTTCCAATGTCAGCATACTATTTTTTAACATGAGATAAAACGTTGGAAACAGATGCAGACTCATAATCATAACCATTCCAAACAAGGAGAAAAATGGAGTCGATAACCCTGCAAGGCTTGGAAATAACTGTGTTAAAAACCCATTTTTTTGCATAAATAAAATCCAACCCATCGCACCGATATAAGGCGGTGTCATAAAAGGCAGAGTAAACAGAATATCCAGCCATTGGTATTTTTTTAATGTTGTTTTAGTTGTAATCAATGCCAATGGAAAAGCAATTAACAATGTCCCTAAAACAACCCAGCCCCCTAATTTTAACGACTGAATCAGTAATTGATACGTTTGATTCATCATTAAAATAGTGGTCATTTCCTTTAGTGAAAAATGATTTTCAGAAAAAAAAGCATACTGAAATAGCGAGATGACTGGTAATACTGTAAGAAATCCAACGATTAGCATCATGCTTACGAAATATTTTTTATTTGTAATCATAAAATAACCTACTATTATTTTTGAGAAATGCTAGCGAATTTTTGCAGCACATCCATTTGTTTTTCTTCAGAGTCTTGCCACTCCACATCAATTTGTTTAAGATCTGCTAATGCTGGTCGGTCTTTCACAGGAATATGACTATTCCCAGGTAATAAATACGCATTAGCAACCAAAGATTGACCATCATCTGATAATAAAAAGTCTACAAAAGCTTGTGATGCTGCCACTTCTTTCGCTGTTTTGGTAATGCCAACTGCACGCGGACTTACCACTGTCCCACTTTCTGGATAAACAATTTCGATTGGTTCTCCATCAGCTTTTGCTTTGTAAGCCATGTAATCTACACCCGATACCGTTGCATTTTTCTCACCGGTAATCACAGCATCTAACGCACTTTTATTCGCACCCATAATCTGCATACCATTATCAAACAAAGAGGTGACGGTCTCCCACCCTTGCTCTGTTGTTGTATAACCATATAGAAAATCTAAGGCTGAACCTGATAATGTTGGATCTGGAATATTAAAGGCATCTTGCCATTTTGCATCAGCTAAATCTGCCCAATCTTTTGGTGCTTCTTCTACATTTTTACTGTTATACGTAATTCCTAATGCCGATGCACTGTAACCGAAATAGAAATCATCAGCATCCAACCAGTTTTCGTTCAGGTTTTCTTTACCGATTGCTTCAGCGTATGCTTGTAATTGATCTGCTTGCTTCAAACTATCCATTGAACTTAATGACGCTAAAACTAATACATCAGCCAAGGGTTTCCCTTTTTCAGCTTCTAGTTTAGCCAAAATTTTGCCAGTTGTTCCTTGAAATAAATTGACTTTAATCCCTGTCTTTTCTTCAAACGCCACTTTTAATTTTTCTGATAAACCATCGGGACCAGCGGAATAAACGGTAATCTCTTTTCCTTCCAGTGAAGTTGCTTCCTTTGAGGTTTCTTTCGTTTCGGTTTTATTTTTGTCACTCGTTTCAGATGTCTCGGTCGTCTTTCCTGTACTACATGCAGATAACGCCAATAACCCAAATGCTAACATTCCTAATTTTTTCATTTTCATTTTTAATAGCCTCCAATTTTAATTAACTGTTGTTCTTCAAAATAAACGTCACATTGTTCACCAGGAACAAAAGGTGTTTCAGAGTAGAAAAGCCAAGGATTTCCATCAACCTCACCATGAATGATGTAGCAATTACCAGTAAATTGACTTCGTAAGACACGAAATATCCGATGTAAATGCTTCGAATCCCCCTTACTAGCATGAACAAATTCTGGGCGAATCAAAACATCTTTCTCCAAGAGATTAATTTTTCCAATAAAGTTTGCTACATAGTGATTAGCTGGTTCTTCATAAATTTCTTTTGGTGTGCCGATTTGACTTACTCTGCCTTTTTCCATAACAATAATTTGATCCGACATGGACATTGCTTCGTGTTGGTCATGTGTAACAAAAACGGCCTGACTATCTGTTTGACTAATTAATTGCACAATATCTGTCTGCATTTTTTCTCGTAATACCGCATCTAAAGCAGATAGAGCTTCATCAAATAAAATAACTTTCGGTCGTGGCGCTAAGGCACGAGCCAGTGACACACGCTGCTGTTGACCACCTGATAGTTCACTTGGTCTTCTTTGAGCAAATTCTTCCAATTGAACCATCCGAAGTGCATCCATTACTTTCGCCGCTTTTTCTTCCTTATTACCTTTCAAGCTATACGCTACATTATCAAACACCGTCATATGGGGCCACAAAGCAAAATCTTGAAAAACCATTGCTAAATTTCGTTGATTCGGGCGTAAATTGACTTTTTCCGATTTTGAAAAAAGCTTATTTTTATTTAGCATAATTTCTCCATTATCAGGTGTTACTAAACCAGCTAAAATTTTCAGCAAGGTAGTTTTACCACAACCTGATTCTCCAAGAATTGTGCTAAATTTTTCTCGTAATGTTAACGTAATATTATCTAAAACTACTTTATTTTCATATTTTTTATTAATTCCCCGTAACTCAATCGTCATTTAACACTCATCCCTCCCTCAACACCTATGATACTTGTTCTATTTTGATTTAACGTTAACGTATTGTTAACATTAAATCAAAATTACTAAGGTAAACTAGAAGATGGAATCAATTATTCGAATTTTTGAAAGGAATTTTTCTATGAACTATTTTAAACTACTGGTTTTTTCAAAATTATGTGAATATCAAAAAGGCGCAATCGTCGCTAAAGAACTCGACATTACGCCATCTACTGTTTCTTTTCATATCCAGTCCTTAGAAAAAGAACTAGGATTGCAATTATTTTATCGAAAATCAGGACATTTTATTTTAACTAAACAAGGGAAGGTCGTGCAGCGTTATGCACAGCGAATCGTTCATTTACATGAAGAACTAACTTATTTCGCTAAATCAAGCCAGCAAGGAAATCGCGGGATGTTTCGTTTGGGTGTTAGCGATTTGGCGAATCAAATTTTTTTGCCAGAAATTATCCACGCCTTTTCAACTCAGTATCCACAAATAAGATTGTCCGTTGTTTCCGATACTTCACCGAAAATTGAAGAATTACTTGCTAGTTTCCAATTAGATTTTGGTATTTTAATCGGCTCTCCACAGAAACATCCCGATCTTATTTATGAAAAACTAGGAACCGATCAACTGAAATTAGTCTTTGGTAACACCCATCCATTTAACCAGAAAAAAACAATTACCAAAGCGGATATTCTCAACCAAGCAATTCTTTTTCACAAAAAACAAAGCTCTAGTAAATCTATTCTGGAGCAATGGTTAGATTATTCAATTAAAGAATTAAATGGCATCGAATTAGATTCGGTAACTACTATGAAAAAAGTGCTAGAATACGGACAAACAATTGCTTTTATCTCTGAATTTTTAATTCAAGAAGAGATTTTGACGCATGCGCTTTGCTCAAAAGAATTAAATGATATTCCATTATCTCGTACAATTTATTTAGTGAAAAATAAAGCAACAATTGATGATACTATTAATCGAAATTTCCGACAATTATTAAATAAAATCACTACTAAACATTTCCATATATAAAAAACACCCAAACGATAGATGAAGATCCACATTTAAAAAGGCTCTCCTTCCCATCGTTTGGGTAACTAATAATACTGTATTTTGACTTGTCTACTTCCCAGACACCGCATAATAATTACCATCTGGATCAGCAAAATTAAATACCATTTGCTCTTCCATTTGGATTAATTCACCGACTTCAACATCTAAAGCGGTAATTTTTTTGTATAAATCAATGATATTTTCTGCATTGAACATAATCGAAGCAGAATTTGTTGCAACTTCTGGAGAATGACGTTGAATAAATTCACGATCATATAAGACAAAATGTCCTTGTGCATCACTGCTTGGCGCAATCTCCACTACAAGAGTACCGTCTAATTCTTGTTTGTCGATAACCACAAAATCTAAAGCTTCCCAAAAAGCAACCGATTTAGGTACATCATCCACATAAATCATTACTTGAAAATTCGTTGTAAACATGTCTTTTATTCCTCTTCTTGATTAAAATTTAGTTTAATACCGGGTTTATCTGTCGCAATTTCAGTTACTTCATAGGTCAGGCGTTGCAACATGTCAAACAAAGGTTCAACCAACTCATTGGCTTCTTCTCTTGATAAATCATCCGATTTACTGATTTGGCGTCCAATAATATGGTTAATTTGTCCAATTGTTCCACGGATAATGAATTCAGCAAGGACCACTTGAAACTGTAATCTTGCACCTAAAATGCTATTTTCTTTTGGATAGTTTTCATCTGGTGCTTTTAATGGTGCAAAGCCCACATTTAATTTTGGTTCTACATTATCTTCTGGTGTGCGCATATCAAAATGATACGCTTCAACAACTGGCTTCTGTCTCTTGATTTCCACAACTCTTCACTCTCCCTTTGTTAAAAATTATAACATAATTTCTAGTTGGAACCTATCCGTATTTTTTCAATGACTAGGAAAAAAATCAATTAAGCGCATCAATCAAAGCGACATAACAAGTAATACCTGCCAATAAATTTTCTTCGTCAAATTGCATTTTATTGCTGTGCAATGGATACGTATAGCCTTTTTCATCATTACGAATACCTACAAAAAAGAATAGACCAGGCACTACTTGCTGATACATAGAAAAATCTTCTGCCAACATATAAGGTGGCACTTCTATATAACTCTCTCCTACAATTTCTTGCAGTGCATTGACCATTTGCGTATCATTTTTAACCACACGGTACATATGGTTAAACTCAACTATCGCTTCACACCCGTATCCGGCTGCAATACTTTGAGTAATCATCACAATTTTATCAGTCATTGTCTGGTACACATCATCATTAAAGGCACGCATCGTACCTTCTAAAAAGACTGCACCAGGAATAATATTCATTGCTTCACCGCCCTGAATTTTCCCAAACGTCAAAACCGCATTTTCCATCGGACTAATATTGCGTGATAAAATAGTATGCAAACCTTGAATCACTGCTGCTGCTGCTAAAATCGCATCTGCTCCTTTATGAGGTTGTGCCCCATGTGAACTTTTACCTTTAATCTGGATATTTACTTCCCCATTTCTCGCCATCATTGGACCAGGTCGACAGCCAATTGTGCCTTCAAGAAGGTCAGGGAAAACATGTAAGCCGATAATTTGTTCAATTTGATACTTTTCAATTAATCCTGCTTCAATCATCAATTGAGCTCCACCGGGTCCTTCTTCTGCAGGTTGAAAAATCAAGACAATCGTGCCTTTAATAATTTCTGGATGCTCGCTCAAATATTGCGCAAAACCTAACATGGTTGCCATGTGTCCATCGTGTCCACAAGCATGCATCTTCCCAAACGTTTGGGAAGCATAATCAACACCAGTTTCTTCTGTCACTGGTAATCCATCAATATCAGTTCTAAAAGCAAGCGTTTTTCCAGGCTTTCTCCCGTGAAAAACAGCAATCGTTCCAGTTTCAATCATCGTATCGATTTCTTTTATCCCAAAACTAGTTAATTTTTCTCGCAAATATCGTGCTGTCTTTATTTCATTCAATCCTAATTCAGGGATTTGATGTAATTCTCGACGATATTTTGTCACATTGTGTCTTAATTTTTGTATTTCAAAAGGAATTTTCATCTTTTTTTCACTTCTTTCAGTAAAATGTTTGATATCTACTTATCATATAGTATATAATTTTAATATGATTTTTACCAATTACTCATTTTCCCATCATTCTATCAATAGAAAGGAACATTTTATGTCAAACATACAATTTACAGATGCTTATAAATTAGCAGAGTTTATCAAAAAAGCAACAAAACAAACACCTGTGAAAGCTTATTTTAATGGCGATTTAACAAAAATATCAAGCGATAAAGTAAAAATATTCGGAAATATTGCTATTGGCGAAGCAGAGGCGATTCAAACTTTCTTAAAGGATAATCAGACTTACATTACTGATTATTATTTAGAAAACGATCGTCGTAATTCTGCAGTTCCTATGCTTGATTTAACATCCGTTGATGCTCGAATTGAACCTGGTGCATTTATTCGGGATCAAGCAGTCATTCAAAAAAATGCTGTTGTTATGATGGGAGCAATTATTAATATTGGCGCTGTCGTTGGCGAAGAGTCCATGATTGACATGGGTGCAGTGCTAGGTGCACGAGCTGTTGTTGGCAAGCGTGCACATATCGGAGCTGGTGCAGTGTTAGCTGGTGTTTTAGAGCCACCTTCAGCAAGCCCCGTTATTATTGAAGACAATGTCTTAGTTGGTGCAAATGCAGTCGTCTTAGAAGGTGTACACGTTGGAGAAGGTGCTGTAATCGCCGCCGGTTCAATCGTAACCAAAGATGTTCCTGCCCACACAGTCGTTGCTGGTTCACCAGCAAAAATCATTAAAAACGTTGATGAACAAACACTCACAAAAACGGAATTTTTAGATGATTTGAGAGGGTAATTTCAAAAAACATTCAATCATTTTTTGATTGAATGTTTTTTATGTAACAAAACCTAACACAAATTCTGTATTTTTAGCTAAAAAAGATAAAAAAACTTTTTACGTGTTACATTTTATAACATAAACGATTGACAAACAAAAAAATAATTGATATATTCCCAGTAGAAATAAAAAATTCACGGACGTTCTAATTTAAGAGCAACTATAAAAAGGCGGGATCTTATGAAAAAAGAAAAACAGACTGTAGCTAACATTAAAGAAATTGTCAAACAGGAAAATATACGCTTTTTACGTCTCATGTTTACTGATATCCTAGGAACAATCAAGAATGTAGAAGTTCCTATTAGTCAACTAGATAAAGTACTTGATAACAAAATGATGTTTGACGGTTCCTCAATTGAAGGCTTTGTTCGTATTGAAGAAAGCGACATGTACCTTTTTCCTGATTTAGATACTTGGTTGATTTTCCCGTGGGAAAGTGAGTACGGAAAAGTCGCTCGCTTAATTTGTGACATTCACAACCCTGATGGCACACCTTTTGCCGGTGATCCTCGCGGAAATTTAAAACGCGCACTCGAAGCAATGAAAGAATTCGGCTTTACTTCGTTTAACTTAGGTCCTGAGCCGGAATTCTTCTTATTTAAATTAACCGAACAAGGAAATATCACGACTGATTTGAATGACCAAGGCGGTTATTTTGATTTCGCCCCTACTGATTTAGGTGAAAATTGCCGACGCGATATTGTCTTAGAACTGGAAAGCCTAGGCTTCGAAGTCGAAGCTTCCCATCACGAAGTTGCTCCTGGACAACACGAAATTGACTTTAAATATGCCGATGTTTTAGAAGCTTGTGATAACATCCAAACATTTAAATTAGTTGTTAAAACAATCGCTAGAAAACACGGTTTACACGCTACTTTTATGCCTAAACCACTTTATGGAATCAATGGTTCAGGTATGCACTGCAACATGTCTTTGTTTAAAGATAATGAGAATGTGTTCTTTGATGCAGATGGCGAGATGCAATTAAGCGAAACGGCTTATCAATTTCTAGCTGGTCTCTTAAATCATGCCCGAGCATTCACTGCTATTTGCAACCCAACTGTTAATTCATATAAACGTCTCATTCCAGGTTATGAAGCACCTGTATACGTTGCTTGGTCCGGCAGAAATCGTTCCCCATTAATTCGTGTACCTGAGTCTCGCGGATTATCAACACGATTGGAATTACGCTCAGTGGATCCATCCGCAAATCCTTATTTAGCAATGGCAGTTTTATTACAAGCGGGACTAGATGGCATCTCAAACAAATTAGTTCCAACCCCAGCTGTTAATAGTAATATTTACACAATGAATGAAGAAGAACGTGCAGAAGCACAAATTTCAGATTTACCATCTACTCTGCATAACGCCTTAAAAGAATTAAAAAATGATAGAGTAGTGATTGAAGCGCTAGGCTCTCATATCTATAACAACTTTGTTGAATCAAAACGCTTGGAATGGGACAGTTATAAACAGTCCGTTTCTACTTGGGAAAGAGAACAATATTTAGAACTTTATTAGTCAACAAAAAGCGACAGTCTACTAAGACCGTCGCTTTTTTACATATTTTCTAAATAATCTAATGCATCTTGCAATGTTTTAACTGGCACGATTTTCATTTTAGAATGAATTTTTTCAGCCGCAGCTTTTGCTTCTTCATAATTTGATTGCAATTCTGGATAAGCTGCCTTTTCTTCAGCCGTTAATTCATCATCCGGTGCAAAGAAGATTTCCATTCCTTCTTGATCTGCACTGGCAACTTTTTTATCAATCCCGCCAATGCGACCTACTTCTCCTTCGTTATTAATCGTGCCTGTTCCAGCAATTTTCTTACCTTTACGTAAATCTTGCTTGGTCAACTGTTCGTAAATTTCAAGTGTGAACATCAATCCAGCAGAAGGACCACCAATATTTTCCACATGAAAATCAATTTTGTCGTCCGATTCAATCTCTGTATGATCAACCAAAGTAATACCAATGCCAGGTTTTTTCGTTGACAATTCAATTAATTTCCCAGTTGCTTGCTTTTGTTTATTTTGATGAATAAAGGTAATCGTCACTTCATCATCCACTTTTTTATTCTGGACATAATCAATAAATTCTTGATTATTTTCAAAGTGTTTGCCATCAACTTGTGTGACTGTGTCGCCGACTGAAATGTCATGGTAAAAATTTGATTTAGGCTCAACGCTCATCACGTAAACACCTTTATATTCAAAATCATACGGACGACCAGCTTGCTTTAGCGCTTGTTCAATCGCATTATTTTGCGAAGACTCCATATAATACCGTTGAATTTGGTCATATTCTTCCCCGCTTGAACCACCAAACATCTCTTCTTCTGACACTAATTGTTCAAAGGAACTAAACTTACTTTTCAATGCGGTTAACACTGTGGCTTGCTGCACCCCGACCGAAGTTAAGGAAAAGGACCCCGGTTGCTTGTCTTCATTGCCATTCACCGTTACTAGTTGTTTCAGATCAATGGTTGATCCCGGCTTTTCTATATAATAGGGAATCGGTACAAAAACACAAGCCGCAATAACTGTTGCTACGATAAATAATAAAAAATACTTAATGGATGTTTTTTTCATTAGTAGCCACGCTTTCTAATTGCGGCGTACACATTTTTAGGTAAATATTTTTGCACATCTCCATTAAACATAAGCACTTCTTTTAGCAAGCTTGAACTAATATGACTGTATTCTGATTTTGATACGAGGAAAACCGTCTCCAACCAAGGAGCTAAATGACGATTCATCTCCATAATTTCTCGTTCATATTCATAATCTTTTAAATTACGAACACCACGTAGTAAAAAATTCGCTCCTAAACGCTCAGCAGTCGTCACAGTTAATTCCGTTTCTTGAGAAACAACTTCCACATTTTCTAAATGAGCAACTGCCTCTTCTACCAGTTTAACTTTTTCTTCAACTGGGAAAAACGAGTGCTTATTCGTATTGACAAAAACACCAATATATAATTTATCGAAGAGTTTCGATCCTCGTTCAATTGTATCTAAATGTCCCATGGTTAACGGATCAAAACTTCCGGGAAATAATCCAATTCTCTCCATTTCTACGCCTCGTTTCTATAAATACTCACAGCACTCATTCCATATACTTGATGACGCACTTGTTCAAACATTTGAATCTTTTCAGGCAACTGAACGGCTTTATCAGTCTCACATATAATGACACAACGCTCACTTAGCAATTGGTATTCAATCATTTTTTCAATTTGCGCGATAATTTGTTGCTTCGCATATGGAGGATCCAACAATACCAAATCAAAGACTTGCTCTTCTTGTGCTAGCTTTTGCAATGCTTGATTGGCATCCATCTTGAGTGTTTGAAACTTCTCTGGTTCTTTGGTTAACTTAATATTTTCTTGAATCACTTTCATTGCAGGATAACTTTTGTCCACGCATACTGCATAGTCCATCCCTCTAGAAACGGCTTCAATTGCTAAACCACCACTACCAGCAAATAAATCTAATGCCTTTCCTCCATCAAAGTAAGGTCCAACCATATTAAAAATAGACTCTTTTACTTTATCACTTGTCGGACGTGTATTGTTGCCATCTAAACTTTTAAGACGTCGGCCACGATACTCACCTGATACTACACGCATATTTTTTCTTCCCTTTCTCCTCCAGAGTTTTCACGTAAAAAGAAGGTCGGTCTATGTAATAAAAGTCCGACCTTCCTTTTTTACTGTTCTTCCAAATGCAGAGATTCTTCTGTCACTTGAAACGCAGCCTTAGTTCCTATTTTTTCAGCAAAATTCATCTCAATATCTGGACGATGTGACGGATCTACCGCACGAACAAAATGCAGGCGTGTAATTTTTTCAATACTCTCTTCCACATTTTCTTCATTCACATACATCAAGACGTATTTCATCCGTCTTGAAACATAATGGACAAATCCGAAACGTCTTAAATTTTTCAATTGACGTAAACTATAGACCCATACCACCAATCCACGACGTTTTTGCATAGTAAATTCTTCTGTGCTAGCCAACATGACATTTTCCTCCACAACTTGATTTCGTTTCGAAGAATGGATTACCAGTATCTACTTTAATATCATCAGAAATGCAATGAGCAATCTTGATAGTCATCTCATCTAAAATCCCTTGTAATTCAGTCTCTGAAAAACGAAATTCCGCAACAAGCGGATGTACATCTAGTACCCGTTTAGCTTTGCGAAGCGCTCGCCTTTTTTCACGATGGTCTGGTGCATAACTACCATACGCTTCGATACGTTCAAACGCTTCTTTTTTCTGCAAAAAATCAGCACGGACTATTTGTACCTCTTCATCTGCATATAACTTCTTTTTATTTTCCAAATAATTTTGATAAGTGTTACTTTGTTGCAAACAAACTAGCACTTCTTGTATCTGGTCTTCTATTTCAAAAAATTGATCATCATAAATCAATTGTCGTCACTATCCTCTACTTTATTTTGTCCATTCTGTAATAAGACTACCATATTTTCTTTTGAAAAGGCAATTCCTAACGACTCTAATTCCTGATGCATAAATCGAGTATGCAAATAAGGAGTGCTATACCAAGTTAAAATAGTAAACGTGGGATCGTAAATCGGTAGCTCTAAGTACACATTAGCTTCTTGTATTTTATATTTCGCCAACAAATCTGCCAACTCTGATTTTCCAACCGAAAACTGACCACTTTCGCCACCTTTTTGAATGAGACGTAACTTTTGTTCTTTTTCCGTCGTTAAAAAATCTTCCGAATGAGCAATAAAATCACCTAAAAGTTGCTCCGCTGTCATTTGTGTGCCAACATCAGTTACAAATTCTGGGCGCTTATCTGTTTGACGCAGATATTGAAAAATATGTCTAGATTGCCGTTGTTTACTCTGATTAATGACATCCCAATCAGCATCTTCTTCCATAGAAAAACGTGGAACGGACCCTTCTGTTACCTGATAAGGTGCTAATTTCAACAAAGTTGCTTTATCTAAGTACATGACACTATATAAGGCACTCTCTGTTTTCTTTTGGCTGAAAAATAAAATAGCAAACGTCCCATTATCAAAAGCAATTAGTGGACGATAATTCATATCATCTTCCATTAATTCGAAACCAACCGTATGATTTTCATAATTAATTGTAAAATTAGGATACACCATCGTCAATTTGGTTAAATCATTCATTGTCATACCATATTGAAATGGCGTAATCTCTTTATCTTGAGTACCTAAGAATTTAATGCTCGTCACACGATTATGCTCTGTTGTTACTTCCAAATGCGTGTGATTCTCTAACTCATAGTGTTGAATACTAAAAGAAAATCCAGAAGGATACGCCTCTTCTGGATTTCCATAAACCTTGTTAAAATCAGATAACTCTTCTCCAATCCAATGCGCAAAACCATCCGCTTGAATTGGATTATAGTTCCACGAGGTAGGAGAAGGTTCTCTTCTGACTTCATCGGTTGCCGGGGTTGAAACTTGAGGAAACCAAATTGGGTGTCCATATAAGAGAATAATACATCCTATAAAAATCACACTAAATAAGATTCCCCTATGTTTCATTTTCATTTCAACCTCTCATTAATTTTCTTTAATTTCAATTAATAAATCACCTGAAGCAATTGCCTCACCTTCAGTAACATACACGTGATCGACTACACCATCGAAACGTGCTTCGATACTCGTTTCCATCTTCATCGCTTCAGTAACCATTAACGTATCACCACGACTCACACGATCGCCTTTTTTCACAGTAATTTGTAAAACAGAGCCTGACATAGTAGCACCGATT
This sequence comes from Candidatus Enterococcus willemsii, assembly GCF_009933335.1. Classification (GTDB taxonomy): domain Bacteria; phylum Bacillota; class Bacilli; order Lactobacillales; family Enterococcaceae; genus Enterococcus_F; species Enterococcus_F willemsii. Next base: position 80,352 of record NZ_MAEL01000046.1, read on the forward strand.
TGTTCTTTATTGGTGGGTTCTGCTTTACGTTTCGCAGTTACCGTGCTCTTAATTGAAGTATCTTTCACCGAAATTTCACGTCGTTGGCCATTCAAGTTGAAGAATAACGTGCGGTTACCTTCAACATCAGCTTCGCCAATGTCATCTAAGCGAATAATCAAGTTTTTCCCTTTTTCAATTTCAACATTGATTTTTTCACCTGGACGCATACCACTGAAGAATGTTGGGGTATCTAGCACTTTAATATCTGCAAATTGATCATACGCTTTACGATATGCTAAGAAAATTTCAGGGTACATCAAGTAACTCAATACTTCATGATGTTGTGGCTCATAACCGATTAATTCTGCTAATTCTGCTTTCACTTGTTCAAAATCAACTGGTTTCGCTAATGCACCTGGACGGTCAGTAAATGCAGGTCTGCCCTTCAAAATAATTTTTTGTAATTTTTCTGGGAACCCACCTGTTGGTTGACCTAATTCACCTTGGAAGAAGGTAATCACAGACTCAGGGAAACTAATTGATTCTCCACGCTCATAAATATCTTCTTCTGTCAGATCATTTTGAACCATGAATAACGCCATATCACCCACTACTTTAGACGATGGAGTTACTTTCACAATGTCACCAAACATCATATTAACAGTATGGTAAACTTTTTTGATTTCATCCCAACGATCGCCTAAGCCAACTGCTTTTGCTTGTTGTTGCAAGTTAGAATATTGTCCACCGGGCATTTCATGCATGTATACTTCTGTTTGAGGAACATTTAAACCATTTTCAAACGGTTGATAATACATACGGACATCTTCCCAATAATGATTTAACTCTTGTACATTTTCAATATTAATATCTGGTACACGTTTTCCGTTGACTAACGCATAGTACAAGCTACTCAAACTTGGTTGACTAGTATTACTACTCATAGCACTCATCGCTACGTCAACGATATCTACACCAGCTGTTACCGCTGCAGAGTAAGTAATGATACCATTACCACTTGTATCATGCGTATGCAAATGAATTGGCACATCAACAGTCTCTTTTAATTCACTAATCAAACGATACGATGCTTGAGGTTTCAATAGACCTGCCATATCTTTAATGGCAATTGTATGTGCCCCTAAAGCTTCTAATTCTTTCGCCATATCTTTGTAATATTGAATCGAGTATTTTGCTCTAGAAGAATCATTAATATCCCCTGTATAACAAATTGCTGTTTCGGCAATTTTACCTGCATCACGTACAGCTTGAATACTTTTTTCCATTTGCGGTATCCAGTTTAAACTATCAAAGATACGGAACACATCAATTCCTTGGTGCGCTGCTTCATTGATAAATTCAACTAACACGTTATCCGGATAATTTGAATACCCAACAGCATTTGAACCACGGAACAACATTTGTAGTAACGTATTTGGCATTTTTTTACGCAGAATACGTAATCTTTCCCAAGGATCTTCGGTTAAGAAGCGATACGCAACATCAAATGTTGCTCCACCCCACATTTCACTTGAGAATAATTGTGGAATTGCTTCTTCTGTTTTACTAGCAATGCGTGCAATATCCTTTGTACGCACACGAGTTGCCAATAAACTTTGATGCGCATCACGGAAGGTTGTATCTGTTAAAAGAACATTCTTTTGTTCTTTAATCCATTCAACAACACCATCGGCACCTTTTGTATCTAAAATATTTTTAGCTGTTACGAGATTATCCACATGCGCTAATTTTTTAGGCATACGAGGGTCTTCAAAGAAACGTTTTGGTTGTTTTTCAATTCCTGGGAAACCATTGATTGTAATTTCACCAATATATTTCATTGTTTTATTTCCGCGGTCACGAGTACGTGGAAACTTAAATAATTCTGGTGTGGTATCAATAAAGATTGTCTTCGCATCACCCGAACGGAATTGTGGATGGCGAATGACGTTACGCATAAATGGAATATTGGTTTCAACACCACGTACACGGAATTCTTTCAGACAACGCTCCATTTTTTCAATCGCTTGTTGGAATGTAGAACCATGCGTACAAACTTTTACTAACAACGAATCAAAATATGGAGTCACAACAGCACCTGCGTAGGCATTCCCTACATCCAACCGGACGCCAAAACCACCTGGGGAACGATACGTATCAATTTTACCAGTATCTGGCATAAAACCATTTAATGGGTCCTCTGTTGTAATACGACATTGAATCGCAGCACCTTTAAAAGTGATGTCTTTTTGTTCAGGTATGCCGATTTCTTTGTGTAAATCTTTCCCTTGAGCGATTAAAATTTGTGTCGTAACAATATCAATATCTGTAATCATTTCTGTAATCGTATGTTCAACTTGAACACGAGGATTTACTTCGATGAAGTAGAATTTATCTCCTTCAACTAAAAATTCAACTGTCCCAGCATTAACGTAATTCACATGTTTCATTAATTGAACAGCTGCCTGACAAATTTTTTCGCGTTGTTCATCATTCATAGAAACGCACGGTGCAACTTCAACTACTTTTTGATGACGACGTTGAACTGAACAGTCACGTTCGAATAAATGAACGACATTTCCATGTGAATCTCCTAAAATTTGTACTTCAATGTGCTTAGGATTAGCAATATAACGTTCAACATAGACTTCATCACTACCAAAGGCAGCCTTTGCTTCACTTTTTGCCCGTTCATAACCATCACGTGCTTCTTTTTCATCATGCGCCACACGCATCCCGCGACCACCACCGCCAAGAGCAGCTTTAATCATGACAGGATAACCATGTTCATCAGCAAATGCCAACACTTCATCAACAGTCGCAACTGGACCATCTGATCCTGGGATAGACTGAATTCCTGCTGCAATTGCGGCTTCTTTCGCTTTAATTTTATCCCCAAAAATATCTAAATGATATGGAGTAGGTCCAATGAAAATAATACCTTCTTCCTGACAACGTTTCGCAAATGCTAAATTCTCAGATAAAAAACCATAACCTGGATGGATGGCTTCCGCTCCGGATTCTTTTGCAATACGAATAATATCTTCAATGTCTAAGTAGGCATCAATCGGACGCTTTCCTTTGCCGATTAAATAGGCTTCGTCTGCTTTAAAACGATGCACTGAATACTCATCTTCTGCAGCATAGATACCTACTGTTTTAATTTTTAATTCCACACACGCTCTAAATACACGAATAGCGATCTCGCCACGGTTCGCAACAAGAATTTTTTTCATCAAACCACTCCTCTTCATTTCTAAATCAATTATCTAATTGATACGTTTTTTTCTTTTCATCCGCACTAATATTCAATACGAATCCAATACAAATGGAAAACATCAGTAAACTGGAACCACCCTGACTGATGAATGGGAACGTAATTCCCGTTAACGGAATAATCCCCGTTACTCCACCTAAGTTAATAAATATTGAAATTAAGAACAATGCGCCAATTCCTATACACATCATGGAATTAAATGCATCGCTCGAGCGAATACCTATGAGTATGATACGAGCAATCATATAAATGAGTAACCCTAAAATTAAAATTGCAGCTAACAGACCTAATTCTTCCACAACAATCGTAAAAGCAAAATCTGTTTCAGCAAATTTAAGAAATCCTTTTTTCTGGATACTATTCCCTAATCCACGTCCGAATAAGCCTCCATTAAACATAGCATAATAACCATGAATTAATTGGTGTCCATCGCCGAACTCATCCAAAAACGGATTTTGGAAGATAGCAAAGCGAGCAAGCACGTATTTCGGTAAAAATAGTTTCCCGACTGTATTGACTAAAAAGACAGTAACAATACTTCCTACAATTGCAACAACTCCAGTATATAGTGTAAGCAAGTAGTTTACACCACTACTTAACAAAACAGTCATTACAAGTAGCACAATAATTGCCGCATTTCCTAAATCGGGATATAGTCCAATAACCACAAGTTGTAACCCTACAATCAGTAACAAACCTCGTGTACTTGGCCAAAAATCATTTTGAATCGATTGTTGTCGTTTTGCTAGAGCAGCAGATAAAAACCAAATAACAATAAATTTCAAAAATTCTACAGGCTGAATTGTTCCCAAAGCGCCTAACTTAATCCAACCACGCGCACCATTGACCGGCGGAAATAAAAATACCACCAATAACAAAATGCTAATGATAAACATTGCTGTTTGGGTTAATCCTTGGTTTTTCAAAAAGGATGTTTTCATCTTATAAATAAACACAATAATAAGAAGACTAACTATCCAAAATGCAAACTGTAAGATTGCTTGCCTTGCATAATTCTGACCATTAGATAACATCACATATGAAGTTGTACTGTACACCATCATTAAACCTATGACGCTTAAAATAAGATATGGGATAATAATCCCTAAATCCAATAAATGCCTTTTTTTAATTTTATTAGGCAAGATCTAAACCTCCTTGCCTATTTCATTTGCTTTTGTTTCCTCATAAACTTCATTGTACAGTTGATTTAAATCCCTTTCCAAATCGCTCAATACTTGTTGTCCTTGATTATTGGAAACAATTCCTAAACGAATCGCATAGGCGACCTGTCGAGACAAACCATACATCTGCGTATCAACCACTTCTTCAAAAGCTTTGCATTGAGAAATACACAAACTATTTTTTTGATTGCGAATCAGCATGCGAATGCGCTCAGCTTCTTCAAGCAAAATTTCTAATGCTGATTCTGGAGAAATAGATTCCATTTCGCTCCCTCCTATTCTTCGTTTCATTATTATAGCACAACTTTTACTAGAAATGGTTATTTCAATTCACGAAGTTTGAATAAAAATGAGAAAAAAACGAACAAACTCTGTGCAACTTCTAATTTTACAAGAAATTTCATGTATTTTATTCACCCTTTTCATTATTTATTCGCATTTGAATTTTCTTCAATTCTCTAAATTGTGAAACAAACACAAAATATGAAACATTATCCTATTTATCTAAATACGTATTTTTTTATGAAATATTAGTTTATCAAGCTTTTTTGCTATATTTGTAAAAGTTTCCCACAGATTTATAAATTTACTAATTTCCTCTTGACAAATAGTTATGGACCGTTATATCAAAAAATGAGATGTATCTCGAAGATACATCTCATTAAAAATCGTCTTACTCGGCTTTTTTACGTTTTTTAGCTGCTTTTTCACGTTCGTTTTTATTTAAGATTTGTTTGCGTAAACGAATGCTTTCTGGTGTTACTTCACAATATTCATCATCATTCAAGAATTCTAATGATTCTTCTAATGAAAGAATACGAGGCTTTTTGATGACTGATGTTTGATCTTTTGTTGCTGAACGAACGTTTGTCATTTGTTTAGCTTTCGTAATATTTACAGTTAAGTCATTGTCACGTGCATTCTCACCAACAATCATTCCTTCATAGACTTCAGTTGTTGGTTCAACAAAGACTGTTCCACGTTCTTCAATACTCATAATGGAATACGTAGTTGCTTTACCTGTATCAATTGATACTAATGCACCGTGATGACGTCCACCAATTTGTGTTGGTATCATTGGCAAGTATTGATCAAATGTGTGGTTCATAATACCATATCCACGTGTCATCGATAGAAATTCATTCGTATAACCGATTAATCCACGAGCAGGTGCTAAGAAGATAATTCTTACTTGGCCATTTCCAGTATTAATCATGTCTTGCATTTCAGCTTTACGAGTTCCTAAAGATTCGATAACTGATCCCATATATTCTTCTGGTGTGTCGATTTGCACACGTTCAAACGGTTCACATTTCACACCATCAATTTCACGCTCAATGACTTCTGGACGTGAAACTTGTAATTCATACCCTTCACGACGCATGTTTTCAATCAAAATAGATAAGTGTAATTCTCCGCGCCCAGAAACTGTCCATGAATCAGGTCCAATTGGCTCAACACGTAGAGAAACGTCTGTTTGCAATTCAGCCATCAAACGTTCTTCAATCTTACGTGCAGTAATATATTTTCCTTCACGGCCTGCAAATGGTGAGTTGTTTACTAAGAAGGTCATTTGTAATGTCGGCTCATCAATATGCAAGATTGGTAATGCTTCTTGATGATCAGAAGGTGTTACTGTTTCTCCAACGAAAATATCTTCCATACCAGATAACGCAATTAGGTCTCCTGCTACTGCTTCATTAATTTCAACTTTTTGCAATCCGAAGAAACCAAATAATTTTGTGACACGGAAATTTTTGACTGTTCCGTCTAATTTGATTAATGAGACACTGTCACCGACTTTAATTTTCCCACGGAAAATACGTCCGATACCGATACGACCAACATATTCATTGTAATCCAACAATGATACTTGGAATTGTAAAGGTTCATCACGATTATCAACGGGCGCTGGGATATGCTCAATAATTGTATCAAAAATAGGAGCCATTGTTTCTTCTTGGTCAGTTGGATTGTCGGACAAACTAGAAGTTCCGTTCAATGCAGATGCATAAATTACTGGGAAATCTAATTGGTCATCATCTGCACCCAATTCGATAAATAATTCTAATACTTCATCTACAACGTGCTCTGGACGAGCCGATGGTTTATCAATTTTATTAATAACAACGATTGGTGTTACACGTTGTTCTAATGCTTTTTTCAATACAAAACGTGTTTGAGGCATTGTTCCTTCATATGAATCCACGACTAAAACTACGCCGTCTACCATTTTCATGATACGTTCAACTTCCCCACCGAAATCGGCATGTCCAGGGGTATCTAAAATATTAATGCGTGTTCCTTGATAATCTACCGCTGTATTTTTAGCTAGGATTGTAATACCACGTTCTTTTTCAATGGCGTTAGAATCCATTGCACGCTCTTGTAATTGTGTACGCGCATCCAATGTATCTGATTGTTTCAATAATTCATCAACTAATGTTGTTTTTCCGTGATCGACGTGGGCGATAATCGCTACGTTGCGGATATCATCTCTATGTTTCAATTTAACTGCTCCTTTTAATTTGGCTTTACACTTGACGAGTAATTATAACAAATATTCTTTCTGAAAACTAGTGAAAAGTTTTCAGATTTGTGTTTTTTTCAATATAAAACCTTCAAACAGCTAAAAGAGCTGATTTGAAGGTTGATTTTATTTTAAGGATTCCATAGATAAGGTTAATAATTCTTCGTATACTTGAGGTGTTCCCGCAATAAATTGTTCTCTACCATTCATTTGCAATGGTTTACCATATAGATTACTCATCTTCATACCTAAGGCTTGAATGAGAATACCTCCTGCTGCATAATCCCAAGGCGCTAGATTAGAAACATAACCGACACGTTTTCCTAATGCCATCCCCATTAATTCCACACCCGCACATCCTGACATACGAACCCCCATCGAACGCTCGCCCATAATACGAGCATTGCCGATATTATTCGCATACATGACGGCATTCATACCTAACAAGCCTTCGTTCAGTGCGCAATCTTTTGGTTTAGGCACGCGTTCTTCATTTAAAAAGACACCAATGTCTCTCCCACCCCATAAGAAGTCTTCCTTCATGACATCATAGACAAAACCTAATACTCCTTGTCCTTCTTCATAGACAGCAATCATGATACAAAAATTTTCATGTTCCAAAACAAAATTCATTGTACCGTCTATTGGATCAATAATAAATACACGACCACTCAAATCAGTTAGTTGATCTTTACCATTCTCCTCACCTAAAATTTTAGCATTTGGGTCAAACGCTAAAATCTGTTTAATTAAATAGTCCTGTGTCTGCTTATCTAAATTAGTAACCAAATCTTTCCGACTCGTCTTTGTGTCGACTGTTAACCCTTCTTTTTTCAATGCTTCTTTGATTATTTCACCAGCATCTTTCATCCAATTTTTGATTTCACTAATCATAATTTGCATCGTTTTCTATCCTTTCATTTTCAATTTCTTAGTAGGATTTGCTTTTGCTTCTTGCAGTGCTCGATACAATGAATAGCCCGTCAATTCTTCAAATTCTCTACCTAAACGCCGCTCTTCGCCAATACTACGAACAACAGTTTTAAATGCTTGATGGGCCTTCATAAACGATTCGGCTGAAATCCCTTTTTCATAAGACTGTTCTAATGCATCCCACATATTCATGACAATGACCATTTCATCCGTTGTCCAATCTAAATTTAATGGATATTGATATTCTTTCATAATAACCTCCAGTTGATAAACTCTATTTTAGTTTATCATAGTTCTATTGAATTGTAAGGAAATAATAAAATCCTTAAGAAAAACTCTCCAACAATCTTTGCTGAAGAGTTTTTTGTTATTTATCTATTTGCGCTAATGCATCTGCTGGTACTTCTTCTTTTGCAATTTCCTCATAAGTTTCTACATGCGCTCCTTTATTCGTCAACTTTAAGTAGCGGCCTTCTTTCAATTCGGAAATCCCATTGAACGCAATGTTTCTTGTCTTACCATTCTCATCTGCTGCCATTTGCTCATAGTAAGCTGTTCCATAACCATTGACACTATCCGGCTCTTTTGTTTTGACATAAACATGCCCTTCTTTAACCAATGGATTTAACTGATCCATCACTCCTGCTAATTCACTCGTAGAATTTTTTGTATACACTGTCGATGCTAGTAACATTCCACCTAAAATAAGTAACACGCCAGCAAGTTTTGCAATTAGTTTCATATAACTTCCTCCTATTTGTTTCCTTTGATACTCTTAGTTTATAAAAAGAAGCTCTAAAAACATTCCGTCTAAAGTCTGAAAAAAAACTTACATTTTTGCCACTTTTGTCTTCGTAAGCCTTACGAATCTGTCATGCCAATATGTACAATTAGCTAAAACTAGATATTTTGTGAATCACAAAAAAGCCATCGTTCGAAAACGATGGCTAAATTAAAATTCTTAAGCGTGGATTGGTAATCCTAATGCTAATTCAGAAGCATCCATTGTAATCTCACCTAAAGATGGATGTGGATGGATAGTTAATGCGATATCTTCTGCGTTCATACCTGATTCGATAGCTAATGCTAATTCAGAAACCATATCTGAAGCGCTGATACCAGCAACTTGAGCTCCGATAAGAACGTGTCCATCAGTAGTTGCAACTAAACGGATAAATCCTTCAGTTTTACCTAATGACAACGCACGACCATTACCAGCAAATGGGAATTTGAATGCTTTTGCATCAATTCCAGCTTCTTTTGCTTCTGCAATTGTCATACCTACTGATGCTAATTCAGGATCAGTAAATGCAACTGCTGGCATTGCTTTGTAATCAACAGCTACTTTTTTACCAGAAATTGCTTCTGCAGCAATTTTAGCTTCGTAACTTGCTTTATGCGCTAGTGCAGCACCAGGAACGATGTCACCAATTGCATAAATGTTTGGTACATTTGTACGACCTTGAGCGTCCACTGGAATTAATCCACGTTCACCGATTTCAACACCAGCTTGTTCTAAGCCCATGTCATCAGTGTTTGGACGACGACCTACAGTAACCATTACATAATCAGCAGTGATTTCTTCTTCTTTACCATCAACTGCATATTTAACAGTTACGCTATCACCATTGTCAACAGCTTCTTTAGCCATTGCATTAGTAATAACTGTCATACCTTTTTTCTTGAATTCAGCTTCAACAATTTTAACCATATCTTTTTCGTAAGTTGGTAAAATTTGTGGTGAACCTTCAAGAATCGTTACTTCTGCACCTAAGTTAGCATATGCGCCACCTAGTTCAGCACCGATAACTCCACCACCGATGATAACTAATTTTTTAGGAACTTCAGTTAAAGCTAAACCTCCAGTTGAATCAATTACACGTCCAGCAAATTTGAATCCTGGAATTTCAATTGGACGAGAACCTGTTGCTACAATCGCATTTTTGAATTCATACGTTTGAGCTGAATCAGGATGGATTACACGTAAAGTATGATCATCAACGAAGAACGCTTCTCCCTCAATAACTTCTACTTTATTTTTTTTCAAGAGCATGCTAACGCCTGAAGTTAACTTGTTAACAACACCGTTTGTTTTCCACTCTTGTGTTTTTGCAAAATCAAGTGTTACGCCTTCAGCGCTCACACCAAACATTTCTGAATGTTGTGCTTCTTGATAATGATGGCCAGCAGAAATTAACGCTTTTGAAGGAATACAACCAACGTTTAGACATACGCCACCAACGTTTTCTCTTTCAATAATCGCTACTTTTTGGCCCATTTGAGCAGCACGGATGGCAGCTACATAGCCACCAGGTCCTGCTCCAATTACTACTGTATCTAATTCTACGGCAAAATCTCCAACTACCATTTGTTTATCATCCTTCCATTAATAGTAACTCTGGATCTGCTAACAAACGTTTGATGTTATTCATTGCTTGTTGAGCAGTTGCGCCATCAACGATGCGGTGGTCGAAGCTTAATGATAGTTTCATCATACGTCCAACTACGATTTCGCCTTCTGCATTGACAACAGGTTGTTGAGCAATTGTACCTACACCTAAAATAGCAACTTCAGGGTAGTTGATTACCGGTGTGAACCAAGCGCCACCCACTGAACCAATGTTACTGATTGTAACTGTTCCGTTACGCATATCTTCAGCTGCTAATTTACCTTCGTGAGCTAAAGCTGCTTTTCCGTTAATTTCATCTGCAATTGCAAATAGACCTTTGCGATCTGCATCTTTTACGTTTGGTACGTATAAGCCGTTCGCAGTATCTGTAGCAATACCGATGTTGTAGTAGTTTTTGTAAACTACTTCTTGTGAAGCGTCATCGATTGATGCGTTCAATACTGGGTATTTCTTCATAGTTGCAGTTAAAGCTTTAACAACATATGGTAAGAAAGTTAATTTAGTATTTTGAGCGGCAGCAACGTCTTTAAATTTCTTACGTTGATCCCATAGTTTAGAAACTTCAACTTCATCATGTAATGTTACGTGAGGAGCTGTGTGTTTGCTGTTAACCATTGCTTTAGAAATTGCTTTACGCATTGGAGTAAGTTTTTCACGAGTTTCTAATTCACCCAAGTTAGATTGGTAAGGTTTAGCTGGTTCTGCTTTTTCAGCTGGTTTCGCTGCTTGCGCTGTTGCTGACTCAGTAGCAGCTGTTTCAGTTGCTGCTGGAGCTTCTTGAGAGCCACCAGAGATAAAGCTTTGGATATCTTCTTTTGTTACACGTCCACCTTTTCCAGAAGGAGTAACTAAAGTAATATCTACATCATTTTCACGAGCAAATTGACGTACAGATGGCATAGCCAACACGTTTTTGCTTGGTTTACCAGTTGGAGCTGATGCTTCTGCTGGTGCAGAGGCAGGTGCTGCAGCTTCTGGTGCAGGTGCTGCTGGCGCACTTGCAGGTGCATCGTTGTGACCAGGTGCGTCGATTTCAACTAACACGTCACCAACGTTTGCTACTACGCCTTCTTCTACAACAACACGTACAACTGTTCCTGTAACTGGTGATGGAATTTCTTCCACTGATTTATCATTTTGTACTTCTAATAAAGTATCATCTTCTTTGATTGTATCGCCGGCTTTTACAAACCATTTAACGATTTCACCTTCTGCAATTCCTTCACCGATATCTGGTAATTTGAATTGGAAGACACCTTGTCCGCCAGCTTCTGGTAAAGCTGCTGGAGCTGCTGGTGTTTGTTCTTGTGCAGGAGCCGCTGGAGCGTCGTCTTCATGACCAGGTGCGTCGATTTCAACTAACACATCGCCAACATTTGCTACAACCCCTTCTTCTACAAGAATGTTTTTAACTGTTCCTGTAACTGGTGATGGAATTTCTTCCACTGATTTATCATTTTGTACTTCTAATAAAGTATCATCTTCATTAATTGTGTCGCCTGGTTTTACAAACCATTTAACGATTTCGCCTTCTGCAATTCCTTCACCGATATCCGGTAATTTAAATTGAAATGCCATTTTGATATCTTCCTCTCTTGTATTCTTAGAAGTTTACGATTTCTTTAACTTTTGCTTCGATATCTGATGCGTTTGGTAACCAAACATTCTCAGCTTGACCAAATGGGAATACTGTATCTGGAGCAGACACGCGTCCGATTGGTGCTTCTAAAGAAAGGATCGCACGTTCAGCAATTTCAGATGCAACTTGTGCACCAACACCTGCTTGTTTTTGCGCTTCTTGAACAACTACAACGCGTCCAGTTTTTTCAACAGATGCAATAATTGTTTCGATATCTAGAGGAGCTACTGTACGTAAGTCAACAATTTCTACACTGATATTTTCTTTTGCTAAATTATCCGCTGCTTTAATTGCTTCACGAACCATTGCACCATAAGTGATGATAGAAACGTCAGTACCTTCACGAGTTACTGCAGCTTTATCCAATGGTACAGTGTAAGATTCTTCTGGCACTTCTTCACGGAATGAACGGTAAAGTTTCATGTGCTCTAAGAAAACAACTGGGTCATTACTTCTAATAGAAGAAATTAATAATCCTTTTGCATCATAAGGGTTTGATGGAATAACAACACGGATACCTGGAGATTGAGCAATCAATCCTTCTAAGTTATCTGAGTGTAATTCTGGTGTATGCACACCACCACCAAATGGTGAGCGGATTGTGATAGGCAAGTTTCTTGTGCCACCCATACGGTAACGAGTACGGGCCATTTGTGCTACAACTTCATCCATTGCTTCAAAAACGAAACCGAAGAATTGTAGTTCTGGCACTGGACGGAAACCTTCTAGCGCCATACCAAATGCTAAACCAGCAATACCTGACTCTGCTAATGGTGTATCAAATACGCGATCTTCACCAAATTTTTCTTGTAAGCCTTCAGTCGCACGGAATACTCCTCCGTTTTTACCGACGTCTTCACCAAACATTACTACGTTTTCATCGCTGGCTAACTCACAAGCTAGGGCATCAGTAATTGCTTGAATCATTGTTTTTTGTGCCATGATTATTTCGACTCCTTCGCTTCGTAAAATTCAATTTGTTCTTTAATGCTTTGTGGTTGAACTTCAAACATATTTTTCAAGAAATCAGAAACTTTTTGTTTTGGAGCTTTATCAGCTTCTGCAATTGCTGCTTTGATTTCTTCTTTTGCTGCTTCAATCACTTCTTCTTCTTTTGCTTCAGTCCATAGACCTTTTGCTTCTAGATATTTACGGAAACGAACCAATGGATCTTTTGCAGTCCATTCATCGTCCATTTCTTTTGAACGGTAACGAGTTGGATCATCACCAGACAATGTGTGTGGACCATAACGGTAAGTTAATGTTTCAATTAAAACAGGACCATTGCCAGCAACAGACCAGTCACGAGCCATTTTAGAAACTGTGTAAACAGCTAATGGATCCATACCGTCAACTTGGATTCCTGGGATACCAGCAGCAACAGCTTTTTGAGCTAATGTAGTTGCAGCAGATTGTTTGTCACGAGGTGTTGAAATCGCAAACCCGTTATTTTGGATGTAGAATACAGCATTTGCTTTGTATGCACCCGCAAAGTTGATTGCTTCATAGAAGTCACCTTGTGAAGAACCGCCATCACCTGTATAAGTGATAACTACGTTTTTCTTGTTACGTTTTTTCAATCCAAGAGCTACACCAGCTGCTTGAACATATTGCGCACCGATAATGATTTGTGGTGGTAATGCTTGTAAATCATCAGCGTATAAGTTTCCGCCAACGTGACCACGAGACCATAAGAATGCTTGAGTTAAAGGTAAACCATGTTGAATCAATTGAGGTACATCACGGTAACCTGGTAATAATACGTCTTCTTTTTCAAAAGCAAAATGACTTGCTAATTGACTTGCTTCTTGTCCAGCTGTTGGAGCAAAGAAACCTAAGCGACCTTGGCGGTTCAAAGCAGTTGAACGTTGGTCAAGTACACGAGACCAAACCATACGAGTCATTAATTCTACTAATTCCTCATCACTTAAGTCAGGTACTAAATCTTGGTTTACAATGTTTCCATCTTGGTCTAACGCCTGATAAGTTGGAAATTGAGCATCGACATTTTCTAGCAGTGCTTGAAAGTCAATTGTTTTTTTCTTTGCCATCTTGTCACACTTTCCTCTCTCTATTTAGCTTCATATCTAAAAATATGATAGATTATAACAGGCAATCATTTCTGTATTACTGTTAGAATCATTTACAGTTAATAAACTATCACTTTTATGAGAGAAAAACAAGTATAAAGTTTACAATTTTTTTATTTCTTATTATCGCAATCCCTTATGCAACAGTACATATTAGTGAACATTATCACATTGTTCGTTTTTAGACACTTTCTAGGAAAGCGATTTCCATTTCCCGCGAAAAATTAGTACAGGGTATATCTGTTTAAGTAACAGTTTGTTTACCAATGATCACAAAAAGCCAGCAAACTAACATTTGCTGACTTCTCTACTATATTATATTAGAGCCATTCGTTGGTTATACGAATGTACATACATTTTGCAATTTCAACCAAAATTAGATATAAACCAACAATACCTATGAACCATACCCAATAGTTGGTTGGTAAACTCGTAAAATCAAAAAATTCTCTTAGCGGCGTTAAAATAATCATTCCACCAATAATTATCGCCAATGCACTTGTAAGTAGCACTGATTTAGAAGCATAACTTTGTATGAAGGGTGTCTTTCTTGTTCGTACCATATGAACAACTAATACTTGTGTCACTAGACCAACTGCAAACCAACCTGTTTGGAACAAACTTTGTTGACTTGGTGTGGTTGCGCCAAATACAAACCACATCATTAAAAAAGTCAAACAATCAAAAATACTACTCACCGGACCAATCGATACAGTAAATTTCAACAAACTACTAACATTCCATTTAACAGGTTTCGCTAACTCTTCTTCGTCTACATTATCCCAAGGAATAGTCAATTGCGCCATATCATAAATTAAATTTTGAACCAATAACTGGATAGATAACATCGGTAAGAATGGTAGGAACGCACTCGCTATTAAAATCGAAAATACATTACCAAAATTAGAGCTAATCGTAATTTTAATGTATTTCATCATATTGCTAAACACTTTGCGGCCTTCAATCACACCATTTGCTAACACATCTAAACTTTTTTCCAGTAAAATAACTGAGCTAGCATCTTTGGTAATGTCAGCTGCTGTATCTACAGAAATCCCCACATCAGCCATGCGTAAAGCCGGTGCGTCATTAATTCCATCCCCCATGAACCCCACAGTATGATTTTTACTTTGCAATGTAGCAATAATTCGTGATTTTTGCATTGGATTTAATTTCGCAAATAAATTTGTTTCCTCAGCGACAATAGCAAGTTCTTCTTCTGTCATGACATCAATATCTGTTCCTAGAAGCGCATGATGCACTTGAATTCCTACATCTTGGCAAACTTTCTCAGCTACAATTTCATTGTCTCCTGTTAATACTTTTACACTCACACCATGTGCATGCAAGGATTGAATAGCTGTTTTAGCAGATGATTTCGCAGGGTCTAAAAATGCCATAAAACCAATCATCGTCATCTCAGATTCATCAGCGATTGAATAAATCGCCTCACGATGCGCATCTTTTTTAATAGCAACAGTCAACACGCGCATCCCTTGCTTATTTAACTCTTGATTGATTTGACTTAATTGTTTTTTTAAATGATTCGTCAAGGGTTGGACTTCACCATTGATTTCAACCGATGTACAAATAGCTGCCATTTCTTCAACAGCACCTTTCGTAACCATTAGCTGATGATTTTCAGCTTCTACTACGACAGTCACACGTCGACGAGAAAAATCAAAAGGAATTTCATCAATAGTAATAACCTTTTCAAAAGGAAGTTTTTGCTGATTTTCTTCAAAGAATTGGATGACCGCTTCATCCATTAAATTTCGCCAGCCTGTTTGGTAAGCAGAATTTAAAAAAGCCATATCTAGTACTTTTTGATTTGTTTTTCCTAAGGGATCTAAGTGTTGCACGAGAACAACTCGATCTTCTGTAATCGTGCCAGTTTTATCGGTGCATAATATATCCATACTGCCTAGATTTTGAATTGCAGGCAATTCTTTAATAATTACTTTTTCCTTGGCAAGGGTCATTGCACCTTTAGCTAAATTACTGGTAACAATCATTGGTAACATTTCAGGAGTTAACCCTACAGCAACGGCAACGGCAAAGAAGAATGCATCTCCCCAGTTTCCTTTGGTCAAACCGTTAATCAAGAATACTACCGGAAATAGCACGACCACCATACGTAATAATAATTTACTAATTCTTGTTAAACCAGTATCAAATGTTGTTTTTCCACGCTTTTTCGTTGCTTGTTTTGCAATATCTCCAAAAAATGTTGCTTGACCAGTCTTTAAGATAATTGCCTTTCCTTGCCCGCTTAATACGTCTGTCCCCATAAAAACTAGATTACTTCTGTCAATGGTAGCAATCGTTTTATCATCAGCATGTGTATTGGTACTTTTTTCAACTGGCATTGACTCTCCTGTCAGGGAAGATTGATTGACAAATAAGTCTTTCGTCCAAATTAATACGGCATCTGCTGGAATCATGTCTCCCGTTGCTAAATTGACAATATCTCCTGGTACAACTTCATCCATTGGAATTTCAGCTGTTTCGCCATTTCTAGTCACTGCGCAAGTATTTTCAATCATTTCTTTCAATGCCAAACTGGCCTTTTGTGAACGATACTCTTGAATAAAGGAAATCATGGTGCTAGCTAAGACCATTACTCCCATAACAATCACAGCTTCATAATCACGCGTCGCAGCTGATATAACCATTAAAAATAATAGAACTAAAACAAATGGGTCTTTTAATGCATGTAAAAACATAACTATTGCAGAGATTGGTTTAGCTGCATCTACTTGATTCAAGCCATATTCTTCTAAACGTTCTTTAGCATCTTCCGCTGATAATCCATTTAAAGATGTCCTAAGCTCCATAAACAATTCTCTTTCAGACAACATGCCTAATTTTTTTAATTCTTGTTGTTTCATATCATTTCTCATCATTATTCTATACCTCCTAGTAGTTATCTAGGAGTTTTGTTCTCCTAGACATCGTTGATTGTTGCTTATCTGGTGATCGGGACTGGGACTTTCCATTACACAAACCTTCTTTCCTGTCTAGTGAGGACAATAAAAATGCGTACACTCAACAATGAGCATACGCAAAAATTCTGTATTATTCATCGTTGAGCTTTAGCACTATAGGGCGTAGACAAATTCTTGTCAGCTGCTTCGTGACTAACCTTCAACGATTAGTCATGTCCTACCATCTAAGAGTCTCTCGATTCTTTCGCGGCAGCAGCCTGTGTCCATATAGGAGCCTCACCTAACAATTATTTTGTTTTTTTATAGTTATTAAATAACCCAATAACTATATTTAATCATAGTATTTTAAACTATTTTTGTCAACTAATATAATAAACCCACTGAAACTATACGTTATTTATCGAAATAATCAGCCATTGCATTCAAAATATACTCACTCGCATGTCCGTCTCCATAAGGATTTTTAGCCTGCGCCATTTGTTTATGCAATGCTTCGTTTTCTAATAATTCTTTAACTTCGTGATAAACAGTTTCTTCCTCGGTTCCCACCAATTTTAAAGTACCTGCGTCTACTCCTTCAGGTCGTTCTGTGGTATCACGTAACACTAAAACAGGTACTCCTAGAGAAGGAGCTTCTTCTTGCACCCCACCAGAGTCCGTTAAAATTAGATAACTACGAGCAATAAAGTTATGGAAATCCACGACATCTAACGGTTCAATCAGTTGCACATTCGCTAGATCACCTAATGTTTGTTGCGCTAATTCACGAACTTTTGGGTTTTTGTGCATCGGAAAGACCATTTGAACATCAGAAAATTCTTCGGCTACACGTCTTAACGCGGAAAAGACATTCGTCATCGGTTGACCCAAATTTTCACGACGGTGCATTGTAACCACAATTTGTTTCTTTCCTTCTGCCATTAAATCAACATGTTGATACTCTTCTTTAACGGTATACGCCATTGCATCTATCGCAGTATTACCAGTCACAACAATCTGATTTTCAGGATGATTTTCTTTCAATAGATTTTCTTTACTTTGTGTAGTTGGAGCAAAATATAAATCAGCAAGCGCATCTGTCATTTGACGATTGGCTTCTTCGGGAAACGGCGAATATTTGTTCCAAGTTCTTAAACCAGCCTCGACATGCCCAATTTTTATTTGTTGGTAAAATGCGGCTGTCGCTGCGGCAAATGTGGTAGTTGTATCGCCATGAACTAATACCATATCTGGTTTTTCTTCTATTAGAATAGGTTGCATTTCTAGTAAAACTTTTGTTGTGATGTCTGTTAATGTTTGTCCACTTGACATGATATTCAAATCATAATCTGCTTGAATATCAAAAATTTCCATTACTTGGTCTAACATTTCACGATGTTGCGCCGTCACAACCACTTTTGAATCAAAACGTTCATCCTTTTCTAATGCTTTGACTAACGGTGCCATTTTAATGGCTTCGGGTCTTGTACCAAATACTGAAAAAACTTTAATTGTCATTTTCTTCACCTCGATGTTATTGTATAAAAAAAAAGAGACGAAAGCAATTTTGAATTCGTCTCTTTTTTGTTATTAAATTGTATCGCCATTAAAAATAGAATTTTTAACAATCACATAATCGACTTTACGAATCGCTTCTAAGTCTTTTCCACCTGCATACGAGATAGAAGATTGTAAATCTTGTTGCATTTCACGTAAGGTATCTTTTAACGAACCTTTGTGTGTCACCCAGATTTTTTTACCTTCAACATTTTTCTTTTCGCCTTTTTGGAACTCAGACGCTGAACCGAAGTATTCTTTATAAAATACGCCGTCTTCTACTTTTGTTTCACCTGGAGATTCTTCATGACCTGCAAATAATGAACCAATCATCACCATCGTTGCTCCAAAACGAACTGATTTCGCAATATCACCATGTGTACGAATCCCACCATCAGCGATAATTGGCTTTCTTGCTGCTTTTGCACACCATCTTAGAGCTGCCAATTGCCAACCACCAGTACCAAATCCGGTTTTAATTTTTGTAATACATACTTTACCAGGTCCAATCCCTACTTTTGTTGCATCAGCACCTGCATTTTCTAATTCGCGAACTGCTTCGGGTGTACCAACGTTTCCTGCAATCACAAATGTATCTGGTAAATGTTTTTTTATGTGTTGAATCATTTTAATAACTGAATTTGAATGTCCATGGGCAATATCAATTGTAATGTAATCAGGAACGATACCTTGTTCTGCTAATGACTCAACAAACGGATATTCATGTTCTTTTACACCGACACTAATTGAAGCCACTAAATTTCGTGCTTGCATCTTTTGGATAAATGGGATTCTTGCGTCTTCATCAAAACGATGCATAATATAGAAATACCCATTTTCTGCTAGGAATTCAGCAATTGACTCATCAATAATTGTTTGCATATTTGCTGGCACAACCGGCATTTTAAATTCATGTTTTCCTAGTGTTACTGTCGTATCACACTCAGAGCGACTATTTACAATACATTTATTGGGAACTAACTGAATATCTTCGTAATCAAAAACCGTCATATTATCAAACATGGAAAAACTCCCTCTCATTACTTCTTTAACTAGCATTTTATTTTTAACGCCTTCAATAATTTAGCCGAATACTCGATAAAAAGCAACTCTATTTGCTTTTTTCCTTAAAATAAAGAACGGATTGTTCGTAAATTACGAACAATCCGTTGTATTCTATGGTAAAATATTTCCTGCCGCCATATATACACGGTACCAATCTTCACGTGTCATAGTTACTTCCGATGCTTTGGCAATTTCTTCAATTCGTTGCAAGTTCATCGTTCCAGCAATCACTTGCATATTTGCTGGATGGCGTAAAATCCAAGCAGAAGAAATACCAGTTGGTGTCGTATTATATTTTTCCGCTAATTCGCTTAAAACTGCATTTAGTTCTGGGAATTTATCGTTATTAATAAAGACACCTTCAAAGAAACCATATTGATACGGCGACCAAGCTTGAATTGTCATGTCATTCAAACGTGAATATTCAAGAATCTCTCCATCATGGTCAATTGATCCTGCATCACTCATATTTACATGAATCCCTTGATCAATCATTTCTGTATGCTTGATTCCAAATTGTAATTGATTGGCAACTAATGGTTGTTCCACGTATTTTTTCAGCAATTCAATTTGTCCCGGTTTTTGGTTACTTACACCAAAATGCTTCACTTTACCAGATTTTGCTAAATGTTCAAAAGCTTCTGCAACTTCTTCCGGTTCAACTAGTGTATCTGGACGGTGAAGCAATAAAGCATCCAAATAGTCCGTCTTTAAACGTTTCAAACTACCTTCAACTGAAGCAATAATATGTTCTTTCGAAAAGTCAAACATAACTCCCGGAACAATACCACATTTTGATTGAACAAATAAATCCTCACGTTTTAAATTCGTTTTTGTTAAAGCATCTGCAAAAATACTTTCGCATTCTCCTTTGCCATAAATATCGGCATGATCAAAAAAAGTAATGCCGTTTTCGACAGCCGTTTCAATGACTTTCACTGGATTTTCTGCATTATTGATGCGCATACAGCCTAAGATTACGCTAGGTACATCAATACCTGTTGTTCCAAATTTTACGTTTTTCATAAAAAGTATCACTCCTCTTTTCTTCCATGTATCATTTTAACACAACTTTTTGAAAACGCTAACGTATTTAATAAATAAATTAGACAATATTATTTTTTTCACCGAAAGAATCATTATTTGGTAATTTGCTGCATTTCTTTTGATTGCATTGCATGTTCACGAAACAAGTCATTTTCAGGTTGAAGTCGTCTTGCTTGCATCATTGCTTCATAAGCTTCTTGGTGCTTCCCTAAACTTCGTAAACTATTCGCTTTATGAAACAGATAATCTACTCTAGTTGGATCATTTACAAGTAATTCATTCATTATCGCAATCGCTTCTGGATGTCGATTCATTTCACGTAAATAATTTGATTTATGATAGAGAAAGAAAACTTGGTTGTTTGACTTAGCGCCCAAGTCAAAATAAACCAACGCTTGTTCAACATCTTTGCTTTTTTTGGCTAAATTTGCTAAATAATACGCAAATTGTGGATCATCTTTCAGCCCTTGTTGGTAATAGTATTTTGCAGTTTTATATTGACTTAGACATTCATACGTATATCCTAAGTAGTAACACCTTTCAAGAGATTCACCCATCGCAAGCAATTGCTTTAATGCTTGGTAATAGTCACCACGACGAATCAGTTGCTTGATTTCAGAAAAATCCGAAATAATATGACCTTGTTTTAGCAAAGTCATCATGTTCTCATTTCCTGATTGTTGTACATAATCCAGCGCCGTATAACCATCAAAATCCGGTATCGTAATATCTGCGCCCTGTACAAGCAACTCTTCCACAATCATTTGATACAAAAAGCCACCATCACCTAAAATCACAGCTTCTAGCAACGCAGTCCACCCGAGACGATTTGCATGATTAACTGGCACTCCTGCATCAAGCGCTTGTTGGACGATTAATAAAAAACCTTTTTCGCTAGACGGTAACAATGCTGTTCCTCCAAATCGATTCACTTCTAATAAATCAGGAGAAAATTGTAATATCAATTGAAACATTTCTGATAAACCATTTGCAGCTGCAGCAATAAACGGAGAAAGCATTGTTGCATCTTTTTGGTTCGGAAAGCTTCCTTGACTTAATAATAAGGCAGCGACAGCTAATTGGTTCTTATGCACTGCAAGATGAAGCAAGGTTTGGCCTTTTTCATTTGTTGCTTTCACATCACTTTCTTCTAACTGTGCAAAAGCAGTCAAAATTGTATGCTGCTCTTCGTGTTCAAGAACAGAAAATAATCGATTGTGTTCCATGTCATTCACCACTTTAATTTTTTTAACGATTAATGTTTCATAAAAATCCTCTTTTTATTAAGCATAAATGAAGAAAGAACATTTTTCTACGTTTTTTAAGCTTATTTTGTATATTTCATACAAATATTGAATCCTATCGACTGACTAGGATCGCTTTTTGATAAATTACTAAAAAAGAAGCAGTATATTATATACTACTTCTTAAAAGCTTTATCACCTATATCCGTTCGATAAAATAATTCTTCCAACGAATGTTCCGCTAAAGTGCGATACACCTTCTCTTGTGCTTCTTTGATTGTTTCACCTTCGCTCTGAACTAAAAACACACGACCGCCAGAACTGACGAGCACTTCTTCTTGTTTGACACCTGCGTAATATACATTTACCTCATCATTTTCAATGATTGGCAAAACGACATCTTTTTTATACTCATTCGGATAGCCTTCTGCTGCCACAACTACACCTAAGGTTGCTCTTGCATTCCATCGAATCTCAGGTTCTTCATTGACAAGCAAAGCCGTAATAATTTCAGCCAAACTACTTTCTAATCGAGGAAGAACAACTTGGGTTTCCGGGTCACCAAAACGTGCGTTAAACTCAATGACTTTTGGTCCATCCGCAGTTGCAATCAATCCAGCATACAAAATCCCAGTAAATGGTGTCCCTCGACTGACCATCCCTTGAGCTGCTGGACGTAACACTTGACTTACTGCCTGTTTAACCATTGTCTCTGGTATTTGTGGCACAGGTGAATAAGCACCCATTCCACCCGTATTCGGCCCCTTATCACCATCAAATGCCCGCTTGTGATCTTGTGCAATCACCATCGGATAGACATTTTCATCTTTGACAAATGCTAATAAAGAAAATTCTTCTCCTGCCAAAAACTCCTCAATAACTACTTTTGCTCCGCTTTCACCGAAACGATTTTCTTCTAACATGTCTTTTAATGCTGCAATTGCAATCGCTTCGGTTTCAGCCACGACCACACCTTTGCCCGCTGCTAATCCATCTGCTTTGATTACAATCGGTGCTCCTTTTGCTAAAACATATTGTTTGGCCAACTCAAAATCTTCAAAACTTCGATACTCTGCAGTCGGAATATAATTTGCAACCATTAATTCTTTAGCAAATTCTTTCGAACCTTCAATCATCGCAGCTGCTCGGTTTGGACCAAAGATTTTCAATCCTTCTGCTTGAAAATCATCTACAATCCCATTCAACAAAGGAACTTCTGGCCCAACAAACGTCCAATCAACCTGTTCTTCTTTAGCAAATTGAATTAATGCTTGATGATTCTCTTCTTCAATCGCTACTATTTCAATACCATCAGCTATCATTCCAGGGTTTCCTTTGGCACAATAAACTTTTGTAACAGCTTTATCCATTAGTAATTTTTTTGCAATTGCATGTTCTCGTCCACCACTACCAATTACCAGTAATTTCATCTGCGTTCTCCTAAGAATTAGTGTCTGAAATGACGAACCTTTGTAAATAGCATTGTGACACCATATTGGTCTGCCATCTCAATGGATTCTTGATCTTTAATACTGCCACCAGGTTGAATAATCGCTTTAATCCCATGTTTTGCCGCATATTCCACGCTGTCACTCATTGGGAAAAAGGCATCACTTGCCAAGACGGCTCCCGCCATTTTGCCAGCAGATTCCGCTTGTTCAATCGCGATTTTAACAGAACCCACACGATTCATTTGACCGGCACCAATCCCAACCGTTTGTTTATCATTCGCTAATAAAATGGCGTTTGACTTCACATGTTTCACTGCTTTCCAAGCAAATTCTAGTGCTGCTAATTCTGTTTCAGTTGGTTGACGTTTCGTTACTACTTGCCATTCAGTTGGCTCTTCCAAAATCATATCTTGCTCTTGAACCAATAGACCACCTAAAACAGAAACAGTTTCTGATTGAATCGAAGTTGTATCAGAAAAACCTAAAGTCAATAGACGAATATTTTTCTTTTTCGTCAAAATTTCTAAAGCTACTTCCTCAAACGCTGGCGCAATAATAATTTCTAAGAAAATATGACTCATTTTTTCTGCAGTCGCCTCATCCACAGGACGATTCAAGACCACAATTCCACCAAAAATCGAAACAGAATCGGCTTCATATGCTGACATATACGCATCAAAAATCGTTGATGCGGTACCAATGCCACAAGGATTCATGTGTTTTAAAGCAACAACTGTCGGTTCTTGATATTCTCGTGCAATACGAATTGCTGCATCTGCGTCACGAATATTATTGTAAGATAATTCTTTGCCATGCAATTGTTTTGCTGAAGCAATTGAATACTTCTTCGGTAAAGCATCCGCGTAAAATGCTGCGTCTTGATGACTATTTTCTCCATAACGCAAAGATTGTTTCAATTCATAAGTTAACGTTAATTTTTCAGGTTCGGTCTCTCCCACTAAATCTGTCAAATAATTGGCAATCAAGGCATCATAAGCCGCTGTATGACGAAAAACTTTAGCTGCTAGACGTTTTCTGGTCGCTAGCGAAGTTTGATTGTTTGCATCTAATTCAGTAAGAACCACATCGTAATCATTTGGATCAACAATAACAGTTACTGCGGCATGATTTTTCGCAGCTGAGCGGAGCATACTAGGACCACCAATATCAATATTTTCAATCGCATCTTCTTCAGTGACGTCTGGTTTTAAAATAGTTTCTTTGAACGGATATAAATTAACGACAACAAAATCAATCGGTGCAATCTCATGATCAGCCATCGCTTGCAAGTGCGTGTCTAAATCTCGTCGACCTAGTAGTCCACCATGAATTTTAGGGTGCAGGGTTTTCACACGACCGTCCATCATCTCTGGAAAACCAGTTACTTCATCAATCGAAATTGTTGGAACCCCTGCATCATCTAACACTTTTTTAGTCCCACCCGTTGAGATGATTTCCACGCCTTGATCAACCAAAGCCTTTGCAAAATTTTCAATACCAGTTTTATCCGAAACGCTAATTAATGCTTTTTTTGTCATATCTGATTACTCCTTCTTCTTACTATATTTGCGATTACTTTAGGATACCATTGGTGTTCCAGTTGATGAATCTTTTCTTCTAACGTTTGTAATGTTTCATCTGGGTCAAGGTCGATTGTTTTCTGAGCAATAATTGGTCCTGTATCGATTCCATCATCAATAAAGTGGATGGTGATTCCTGTGACTTTCACACCATATTCAAACGCATCTTTTATCCCATGTAATCCTGGAAAACTCGGCAGAAGCGATGGATGGATGTTAATAATCTGCTGCGGAAATGCTTGCAATAGTTGGCTGCCAATAATGCGCATATAACCTGCCAAAACAATCAAATCAATCTGTTGCTTTACTAGCAATTCGCATAAAGCCGCTTCATACTTTTCTTTAGAATCAAATTGCTTTGGGGCAAAACTATACGCTGGTACTTGATACTTCGCTGCTCTTTTTAGCACATTGGCTTCTTTTTTATCTGAAAAAAGTAAGGTCACTTCTCCTTGAATTTCGCCTCTTTCAACCGCTTGGACAATTGCTTCAAAATTACTGCCGTTACCTGACGCTAAAATAGCAATCCTCATACTGAAACCTCGGTAAAATGAATCACGTTTGTCGTTTTTTCAACTACTTGCCCAATAACATAACTCGTTTCATGATTTTCTTTTAGCAATTGCTGAACATCTGCAACTTTTTCTGGTGAAACAGCCAACACCATGCCAATCCCCATGTTAAAAATTTCAAACATTTCTAGCATCGGAATCTTACCATAAGCTGCTAACACCTCAAAAATCGGTAATATTGGCCAAGTTCCTAAATGAATGTCAACGGCTAAATTAGCTGGTAGCATTCGTGGAAGATTTTCAACAAAACCGCCGCCTGTAACATGCGCGATTCCGTGCACTAGTTCTGATTTAATCAATGGTAACACCGCATTCACGTAAATTTTCGTGGGTGTTAATAATTCATCTGCTAATGGTTGTGCCAGTGCCGGAATAATTGTTTGATTGTCTAGCTGATGATCTTCAAAGAAAATTTTACGGACTAAGGAATAGCCATTCGAGTGAATACCAGAGGAAGGTAACCCAATTAACACATCACCAGCTTGAATGGTTTCACCTGTAATTAACTGGCTTTTTTCGGCAATTCCTACTGCAAAACCGGCTAAATCATACTCATTGTCTTGATACATTCCCGGCATTTCAGCCGTTTCTCCACCAATTAAAGCCGCTCCAGCTTGAACACATCCTTCTGCTACACCAGCAACAACTTTTTCTAAACGTTCAGGAACATTTTTGCCTGTCGCCAAGTAATCTAAGAAATAGAGCGGTTCGGCACCTTGTGCCACAATGTCATTGACACACATCGCTACACAATCGATTCCGATAGTTTCATGTTTATCCGCTTGAATAGCAACCATTAATTTCGTTCCGACACCATCTGTTCCAGAAACTAGCACCGGTTCTTTGACAGGTATCGCACTTAAATCAAAGCAACCACCAAAGCCACCTAGACTTCCTATCACACCTAATCTCTCTGTTTTTTGCACATGTTTTTTTATTCGTTCCACTACTTCATAACCAGCTGCTACATCTACACCGGCTTTTGCATATGCGTTTGTCACGTACTTCCCTCCATTAAAAAAATGATGTTTGCTCTTTTAGTGATGCTTGATATTGTTCTTCGTAATCATATAAAGGTGTCGGATAATCACCATTAAAATAAGCCATACACAACCCTGTATAAGGTGCATCAAAGGTTAAACCAATCGAATCAATCAATCCTTGTTCACTCAAAAATGCTAACGAATCAGCCGCTACACACGTACGAATCTCTTCAACTGTGTGATTTGCCGCAATCAATTCTTTTCTTGTTTGAATATCGATTCCATAAAAACAAGGATATTTTAAAGGCGGAGAAGCAATGCGCAAATGAACTTCTTTAGCTCCTGCCTCTTTAAGCAATTGGACAATTCGGCGACTAGTGGTTCCTCGAACAATCGAATCATCTACTAAAATAACTCGTTTGCCTGCGACAACACCTCGTACAGCCGATAGTTTCATTCGCACGCCTTGTTCACGTAATTCTTGTGTTGGTTGGATGAATGTTCGAGCAATGTATTGATTTTTAACCAATCCTAATTCATAAGGAATACCTGAATACTCTGCATAGCCACTTGCAGCAGATAACGAAGAATTCGGTACCCCAATAACCATATCGGCGTCAATAGGAGCTTCTTCGGCTAATCGTTTCCCCATCTCTTTGCGTGCTGTATGCACGTTCACTCCGGCAATATTCGAATCAGGACGGGCAAAATAAATATATTCCATCGCACAAATCGCTGGTTGGGTTTGTGTTGTATAACGATTAACTTGTAAACCATTATCATTAATTGTGACTACTTCTCCAGGTTGCACATCACGGATAAAAATCGCTCCTACTGTGTCTAAAGCACAGGTTTCTGACGCAATCACATAGGCACCATTTTTCATTTGCCCAATCGATAGTGGACGAAAACCATTCGGATCTAAAGCCGCAATAATCGCATTTTCCGTAATTAGTACATACGCAAAGCCTCCTTTGACTTGGTTCAAGGCTTCTTTCAGCTGATCTAAAAACGTCGATTGCTGACTTTTACGAATTAAATGCATTAAAATCTCCGTATCAGAATTGGAATGAAAAATAGCTCCTTCTTTTTCCAAGTTCCGACGCAAGGTTTTTGCATTTGTTAAATTACCATTGTGAGCTAAAGCAACTTGACTATCATGAAATTTAAATAAAAACGGTTGAATGTTATCTACACTACCATTGCCGGCTGTTGCATAACGGACATGACCAATTGCAGCATTTCCTGCCAATGATTGTAGTTTTGTTTCATCTGAAAAGACTTCTGAAAGCAACCCCAGTTCACGATGCCCATGTAGTTTGCCAGACTCATTCGAAACAATTCCGGCTCCTTCTTGTCCGCGATGTTGTAAACTATGAAGACCAAAATATGTGACGCGCGCAGCATCGGGATGCCCCCAGACACCAAATACACCACATTCTTCGTTTAAGCTTTTCACTTCATAAGACATGGAATAGCTTCCTCCCACAATGTTTTCGCCGTTTTTGTTTCTACTAGAATCGTTCCATTTTGTGCTGAAATCTGTAGGTGACTTTGCGTAACATGGCCAATTAATTGCGCCTTTTCCCCCATTAATTGTTCAAACTCTTCTTGTTTTTCAGGACGGACACTTAGAACAAAGCGTGATTGTGTTTCAGCAAATAGTTGCTCCTTAGCCATATCTAAGGTAACCTCAACACCTAATTCATTTTTAAAAGTCGATTCTGCTAAAGCAATTGCAAGACCTCCTTCTGCACAATCATGCGCACTGGCAACCAAACCAGCTTGAATAGCTTGCAATACAGCCGCTTGATTTTCTTTTTCAACTGCCAAATCAAACGTCATCAACTTGCCTTCAATTTTTCCTAATTGTAACTTTTGGATTTCACTGCCATTAAAATCAGCCTCAGTTTCCCCAATCACATAAATTAAATCTCCCATTTGTTTGAATTCCTGTGTCGTAATGTGTGCAAGATTTTCAATCAGTCCAACCATCCCAATCATCGGCGTTGGATAAATGGCTTTTCCGTTCGTTTCATTATACAAAGAAACATTCCCCGAAATTACCGGTGTGTCCAATACACGGCATGCTTCTGAAATACCGTCAGCCGATGTCCATAATTCCCAAAAGCCTTCTGGTTTATCCGGAGAACCATAATTCAAACAATCCGTAATCGCTAAAGGTTTTCCACCGCTAGCCACAATATTACGAGCTGCTTCTGCAACAGCAATTTGGCCCCCGATTTCTGGGTTCAGATACAAGTAACGGCTGTTACAATCCGTTGTCATCGCTAGCGCTTTTTCAGTACCACGAACTCTTAGCACTGCTGCATCACTGCCTGGTGGTACAACGGTATTGGTACGAACTTGTGAATCATACGTTTCATAAATTGATTTCTTTGATGCAATCGTTGGTTGTTGCAATAATGCCAGCAACGTTTCTGATGGATCATTAATTACCGGCACAAAATCAGCCATTTCAGCGAATTGCTTGATACGAGCTGGTTCTTGGCGTTCTTTATGGTATGTTGGGGCATCTTCTGCTAAAGCGTCCACTGGTAAATGAGCGACTTCTTTGCCATGATGATACAAACGATATAAACCATCGTCAGTCACTTTGCCAATTGACACAGCATCTAAGTCATATTTTGCAAATAACGCCACAACTTCTTCTTCATGCCCTTGTTCAACACAAATTAACATTCGTTCTTGTGATTCGGACAACATCATTTCATAAGGTGTCATTCCTGTTTCCCGCTGCGGAACATCGTCTAAAAACAACTCTAAACCAGATCCGGCTTTCGAAGCCATTTCCGCACTTGAAGAGACTAAACCAGCTGCACCCATATCTTGAATGCCCACTAAAATGTCACTATGCTCTAAAATTAGTTCCAAACAAGCTTCTAATAATAACTTTTCCATAAAAGGGTCACCCACTTGAACAGCCGAGCGTTGTTGTTCTTCGCCTTCGACAAATTCTTCTGAGGCAAATGTTGCACCATGGATGCCATCACGCCCAGTTTTTGCACCCACATACATAATCGTATTGCCCACACCTTTGGCTTGTCCTTTTTGGATATCTTTGTGATTGATTAAGCCGACACACATTGCATTAACTAACGGATTCCCTTCATAACAAGCATCAAATTGAATTTCACCACCAACTGTCGGGATACCAATACAGTTTCCATAACCACTAATACCTGCAACCACTTCTTCAACTAAATATTTTGTTCGTTCATTGTCTAATTCACCAAAACGCAAGGAATCTAAAATCGCAATCGGTCGCGCCCCCATACTAAAGATATCCCGAATAATGCCACCAACACCAGTTGCTGCACCTTCGTAAGGTTCTACTGCCGATGGGTGATTATGACTCTCGGCTTTAAAGACCACCGCTTGTCCGTCACCAATATCGACAATTCCCGCCCCTTCACCAGGTCCTTGTAACACTTGCGGACCACTTGTGGGGAATTTTCGCAAAACAGGTTTGGAATTTTTATAAGAACAATGCTCACTCCACATCACTGAAAACAGACCGGTCTCAGTATAATTGGGCATTCTTCCTAAAATATCTTCCTCAATCATTCGATACTCTTCGTCTGTCAGTCCCCATTCAGCGTAAATCCGTTGTTCTTTGACTTGTTGGGGCGTTGGTTCAAATTTTTTCATTTATACAGACACCTTTCCAAAGTTTTTCAAGATGGATGCAAAAAACTTCTTGCCATCATCGGAACCTAATAATTTTTCCATGGCACGTTCTGGATGAGGCATCATCCCCAACACATTACCACGTTCATTACAAATTCCTGCAATATTTGCCACACTACCATTCAGGTTTTCTTCATATCTAAAAACAATTTGATTATTTTGTTCTAATTGTTGCAAAGTTTCTTCATCGCAATAATAATTTCCTTCGCCATGTGCTACAGGCACCTGAATACATTCATCTTGTTGATACTCCGAAGTGAATTTAGTTTGATTATTTACTTTTAAAGAAACTGTTTTACAAATAAAATGAAGCGACTCATTACGACGTAAAGATCCTGGCAATAAACCAGCTTCTGTTAACACTTGAAAACCATTGCACGTCCCAAAAACCGGTCGTCCTTCTTTTGCAAAACGGATTACTTCTTGCATAATCGACGAGAAACGAGCAATTGCCCCGCAACGTAAATAATCACCATACGAAAAACCACCTGGTAACAACAACCCATCAAAACCTGCTAAAGATTCCGCATCATGTCGAACATACTCAGCTTGAGCCCCCATAATATCGCGAATCGCCCAAAGCAGATCCATATCACAATTCGATCCTGGAAAAACAATTACTGCAAATTTCATGTTTAGGCTTCCTCCAATGATAAAATTTCATAACGATACGTTTCCATGTTGACATTTGCCAATAATTTATCACAAATCTCTTCAATCACTTCTTCTGGTCGCTCCACTGTTGCCATTTTTATTTCAAAGTATTTGCCGATACGGACCTCTTCAATTTCAGTGTAACCCAATCGATGAATAGCACCTTTTACCGCTTCTCCTTGTGGATCTAATACAGATTCTTTATATGTGACATACACTTTTCCTAAATACATGATGACTCTCCTTTATTTTCTAATCTTTGTAGCACTTCACGATAAACTGAAATTAAATCCCCTAAATCACGACGATACACATCTTTATCTAAATGCGCATTGGTCTCCTTATCCCACAAACGGCAAGTATCCGGCGAAATTTCATCAGCCAATAATAGTTTTCCTTCCGTTGTACGACCTACCTCAATCTTGAAATCAACAAGATCAATCGCAATCATTGCAAATAACTCTTTTAAGACTTGATTAATCTGTAATGCCAAATTTTTAATTTCTCGAATCTCTA
Source organism: Candidatus Enterococcus willemsii (assembly GCF_009933335.1). Taxonomy (GTDB): domain Bacteria; phylum Bacillota; class Bacilli; order Lactobacillales; family Enterococcaceae; genus Enterococcus_F; species Enterococcus_F willemsii. The sequence goes on from NZ_MAEL01000046.1 coordinate 111,705, forward strand.
CGTCTGACGCAATTTCCAATACTTTGATATGGTCTTCATTAATTATTGGATCATCTAAGCGGTCTTCTTTGTAGTAAAATTCGATAATCGCAAACGGCAAAGCCGTTCCTTCTGTCACATCTAAACGTTTTGAAAAACTTCCAGCCGCAATATTTCGAACCACAATTTCTAAAGGAAGCATGGTAACTGCTTGCACTAATTGTTCGGTTTTTGAGATTTTTTTAATAAAATGGTTTGCAATACCTTTTTCTGTAATTTTTTCAAAAAGAATGGCAGTAATTTGATTATTCATTTGCCCTTTACCTACCACAGCATCTTTTTTTAAGCCATTGAGTGCTGTTGCTTGGTCTAAATACTCGACTAATAACACGTTTTCTTGATTTGTTTGGAATAATTTTTTTGCTTTCCCTTCGTATAATAACGATTTTCTTTTCATTGCACACCTCACATTAATTTACGTATTTCACGTATTCTACAGTGTTATTCTAGCAATTAATTTTTCTTCACGTCAACAAAAACCTTATATTTAAAATTAAATAAAGTTAAATAGTTCGTGTTTAACAACAAAGAAAAATAATGAACAACCTCTCCTCCTTTATATAAAAGCGTTTACATTAAATTGTTTCAATGATATTATGTAGTTAAAGTTTGATCTATCTCAAAGGAGGATGGCACGTGCATGAAAATCTTTTATTATCAGGCCGTTCAGTTTGTAACATGTTTAAGTCTC
>NZ_MAEL01000047.1 GCF_009933335.1 Candidatus Enterococcus willemsii
GTTTTGGCTTTGGCTCGGAGTCTTTAGAATTTCAAAGTGATGAATTAAGCGTTGTAGGACAATTATCAATTAATGAATGGAATGGGAAACGAATTCCTCAATTAATGTTGGAAGATTATCAAATTAATGCGTTGCAAGTCTTTGATTATCGTCCAAAACGGAATCAACATTTATTAAATTTTGAAGAAAAGACATTGTTTATTTGTTTTTCTGAACACAATGCAAAGCAATGGGCCAAAAAAGTAGCACAGCCAATTGTGACCGTTACACAGCTAGAGACCTTTCAAGAGCAAGTGGCAGGTAAAAGCTATCAGCAAGTAGTCTTTATCGATTGTCCAATAGAATTAAGCTGGCTCAAAAAAGTTCTGGCATGTATTGATGTATCACGAGTCTATATGATGTGTGTAGCAGAAGATGATGCTTATTTGGATGGGATTGGTTCACGAGAGCAATATGCGAAATTCTTTAAGTTTATTGCGAGTCAACCACAAGTCGATGTGCGCTATAAATTATCCATGGTTGCACAGTATTTGCAGATTCCAAAAAAATTATTGGTGTTTATGATTCAAGTCTTTACAGAATTAGGTTTTGTGACTGTTGTTGATGGTGTCATGCGTAAGGTAGAGAATCCTACGAACCATCCATTGATGGATAGTGTATTGTATCAACAACGATTGCAGAAAATTAAAACAGAAGAATTTTTATTATTGAGTGATCTATCAACCTTGAAAGATTGGTTAGCAGTCCCACTGAATGAAGAAAATTGAGGAGGAAAAACAAAATGAATTTAAAAGATTATATTGCAAGTATCCCGGATTATCCAAGTAAAGGAGTTATCTTTCGTGATATTTCACCACTAATGGCTGATGGGGAAGCGTATCGTGCAGCAACTAAAAAGATTGTAGACTATGCGAAAGAAAAAGAGATTGATATGGTCGTTGGACCAGAAGCACGTGGTTTTATTGTAGGATGTCCTGTTGCTTATGAATTAGGGATTGGTTTTGCGCCTGTGCGTAAACCAGGCAAATTACCTCGTGAAACAATCGAAGTATCTTATGACTTGGAATATGGTAGTGATACACTTACATTGCATGCTGACGCTATTAAACCGGGTCAACGTGTACTGATTTGTGATGATTTACTAGCTACTGGTGGTACCATTAAAGCAACCATTGAGTTAGTTGAAAAATTAGGTGGTATTGTTGTAGGATGTGCTTTCTTAATTGAATTGATGGACTTACATGGTCGTGATAAAATTGATGGCTATGATATTTTTACATTGATGGAATACTAAGCAACTATAGAGGAAATGAAAAAAGTAGCTACGAACGTCTCATATCCGAGCGTTTGTAGCTACTTTTGGGTGTTCTGATAAACTATTGATTACTCATAGTGATAATAATCATAGTAATCAGGGGGAAGTTGATGATTATTTCTTCTGCGTTCAGCTTGACGGAATTTTTTATCATCCCATAGCATTAACCATAAGATAAATAAAGGACAAACAATTAAAACAGCAGTTAACATACCAAAATTCCCGATAATAATACCAATTAATAATACTCCTATAATAAAACCAAATCGACGAACAGCTTTCATTATTTTCACCTCTTTAATTTATACGAACAAATGTTTGTAAGAATATTATACGAATGTTTGTTCGCTTTGTAAAGTAGAATGTGTAAAATAATGCGAATTTAATTTAATACAGTAAAAATCCCCACACCAACAAGATGTAGGGAAACATATTATTTGATAGAAAGAAATAGATAGAAGTCAGCGGTAATATAATCTACATCATTGACATACAGATTCGTCACTAACAATTTAACGTTTGCTTGTTCTGATTCAATATCAAATGTTAAACTATCTGTCGAAAGTGTTTTGACCTCATAAGAAGTCGTTGTTTTTAATAGTGTTCGTAAAAAGCTTAAATCAAAATCAGCAATTGCTTCATTATTTTGT
>NZ_MAEL01000048.1 GCF_009933335.1 Candidatus Enterococcus willemsii
GTGCAACGGCGATTTTTTAGGAAAAAAAGTAAAATTCAACTTTTTTATGATGATAATCGCCCAATTAGATAGATTTTTAGTTGAAAAATCATATTTAATCGTATTTTTTCTCATCATTTTATCATTTTTGTGCTTTTATTTGGTGCGAATCCCCTAGGGTTTTTCTGTGAGCTTGGGGTTCGCACTAATATTTTTTCATTCAATACTAAATATTAAGCCTTACTTAAACCGTTAGCTCAATTAAATTTCCTTCAGGGTCTTGGATAACAGCCTCATAATAGCCATCTCCTGTTGTCCGAGGACCATTCAACAATGGATATCCATCTTTTATAAATTGTTCAACAAATTCATCAACTTTTTCTTTACTACCAACTGAAATTGCCACATGTGTGTATCCTAGAGCATCGACCACTCGATTCGATAGAAATTGTTTTGATGCCAGTTCAATTCTAGCGCCTGATTCAAATGTTAGAAAATAGGATTGAAATCCAGTCTTTTTATTATGATATTTCTCATTACTTACGGCATGGAAATATTTTTCATAAAAATTTTTCATCTTTTCTAAATCCTGAACCCAAATAGCTATATGTTCTATACGCATTATTCAACCTCCTTTCATCAATTCTATCATGATTTTGTTAATTATTGAATGCGCTTTTTTATTTTATAAAAAAGAGGATTCCTTACTTTCTCTTTTTTAATAATCCAAATGACAGTTAATCATTGATACAGTTTCTTTTCACCTAAAAATGTGTTATACTATAGAAACGCGAAAGATATTTTTATGCGATAGATTAATTTGTTTTTAGGAAATTTATCCACACTGGCGTAACTAAAGGGTTACAAGGATGTATTAGAGGTTAGGGAATACATCGTTTAAATGAGAAATAGTTAATTTTTAGTAATAGTCACTACCAACTTTAAAATAACAATATTACTTCGTCAGATAGCCTTCTCTATTCAGAGAAGGCTATTGTTCATTTATTACAAAAAAAGTAACTTGAAGAACTTCTTTCAACAAGTCACTTTCATTGGTTACTGTAAATAAGTTTTAGCAATTGCTTGGTACTTATCAATCATATCTAAATAGTTATCAATTTCAACGAATTCATTCACTTGATGTGGTAATGTCGCTTCGCCCGGCCCAAAAACAACAATATCAAACTGATTTTTCGATTTCGTAAATTCTGCTGCATCTGTTGTTCCTGCAGCAGTCACTAATGGCAAAGGTGTTTCAAATTGCTGTTGAATACTTTGGATCAATTCTGAATTTTTTTCTGCTTGGACTGGAATTTTATTAAAATCAATCACTAACTCTAAATGATATGGACTATTTTCATTTAATTGCTGAATTATATTTTCTAATAAAGCAATCACTTGTTCATTAGAAAATTCTGGTATCGACCGAATATTCCCTTGAAGTACTGCCCGACTTGGAATGCTGTTCACTTGGTTGCCACCATTAATAACAGTTACATTATGAATGGTACGCCCCAGTTCCTCATTTACATGATCGGTTGCAACTTTATGCAATTCTTCATTAGCCATTGTAATAAATTCATTCAAATGATTGATGGCGTTAAAGCCTTGTTCCGGCATAGAACTATGTGCTTCTTTACCATATGAAATCACCGAATAATTGATTGATCCCATATGTGCATACATCAAATTATAATTAGTCGGTTCACCAATTAATAGTGCTGACAAATCATCTGCGTAACCTAGTTTTGTGAGTTGTTCTGCACCTAGTTCTCCTACTTCTTCACCAACTGTAGCTAATAGCTTAATCGTTCCGTTAAATGGAACATTATTTTCTTTCAGTTCAATCATGGCAAGAACCATTGCAACCAGACCACTCTTCATATCAGTTGTTCCACGACCATACATTTTTCCATCAACTATTTCCGCAGCAAACGGAGCATGTACCCATTCTGATTCATCACCAACATCTACTACATCCATATGCCCAGTAAAACCTAAAACAGTTTGAGAATCACCTTGACTGAGCGTTGCAACCAAGTTATCTCTTCCTTCTGCATAACGAATTCGTTCACTAGCTATACCATATTCGTTTAAAATATTTGCTAGATAGTCAGCTACTTTTGCTTCATTCCCATTAATCGATTTGATTTGAATAACATCTTGCAAAACTTTTATTTTTTTCGCTGTCTTCATTTTATCGCCTTCTTCATTAGAATATCTTCAGTATATCACTCCAAATATCTATGTTTCAAATATTCTTGGTTAATCAACTGCTAGAAATAAGTAAGCATTTTACACAATTTTGGCACAAAAAAACTCATAAATCCTA
>NZ_MAEL01000049.1 GCF_009933335.1 Candidatus Enterococcus willemsii
TTCTTGTTTCCTTTATCTTTCATTATTAAATAGGAACAGAGCTTCCTATACACGTTGCGAAGAATCTTCCCCAAAATTCTTCCTACCCTAAGTATAGAACATGGAAGGGGTTTTTCACAAATAAAAACCATTTAAATGACGAAAAAATCTGATAATTAGAAAATTCTCATTAAATATTCGTGTAAAGACCGACTTATTTTGAAAAAAGGACCATGATTTTGGTGAAAAAATGAATTTTTATGTTGATTTTTGGATATTTACCAAATAAAAAGCGATTACGAAATATTTTTGAACTGGAACACTTGGCATTTCCTGTAAATATGATAAAATGATGAAAATGCTGTAAAAATTAAAGGAGTTGTTTAGATGGATTCAGGATATCGTCTTGCAGTTGTAGGAGCTACAGGTGCAGTAGGCACAAAAATGATTGAGATGTTAGAGCAAACGACATTACCCATTAAAGAGGTTAAGTTATTAGCATCTAAGCGCTCTGCTGGTAAAACAGCTGTATTCAATGGCAAAGAATTAGTAATTGAAGAATTGGTTCCCGATTCATTTGAAGGAATTGATATTGCGTTATTTAGTGCTGGTGGCGGTATTTCGAAACAATTTGCCCCAGAAGCGGTGAAACGAGGAGCGGTCGTTGTCGATAATACAAGCCATTTCCGCATGGACCCAGAAGTGCCATTAGTAGTACCAGAAGTCAATAAAGAGGCATTGAAAAAACACAAAGGCATTATCGCCAACCCGAATTGTTCAACGATTCAAATGATGGTTGCTTTAGAACCTATTCGTCAAAAAGCTGGCTTAGAACGTGTGATTGTTTCAACTTATCAAGCAGTATCAGGCGCGGGTGCGAGTGCGATTAAAGAATTAGAAGAACAAACACAAGCTTATTTGAATGGCACACCAAAAGAAGAATTAACTGCTGAAATTCTTCCATGTAGTGGGGATAAAAAACATTATCCACTAGCTTTCAATGCCTTGCCACAAATTGATGTCTTTGCTGAAGAAGGTTATACGTATGAAGAGTGGAAAATGATTAATGAAACGAAAAAAATCATGGAAGACGATGCAATTAAAGTATCTGCTACTTGTGTTCGTATTCCTGTTGCTAGCGGGCATTCGGAGTCAGTTTATATTGAGACCAAAGAAGCTTTGACTGTTGCTGATATTCGTACCTTAATGGAAAATGCACCAGGGGTAGTTTTAGAAGATGATCCGAGTCAACAAATCTATCCACAAGCATTGAACAGTATCGGCAAGAAAGAAACGTTTGTTGGACGAATCCGTAAAGATGTGGACGTTGATAATGGCTTCCATTTATGGGTTGTTTCTGACAACTTGTTAAAAGGTGCTGCATGGAACTCTGTGCAAATCGCTGAAACTTTGCACGAAATGGATTTAGTCCGCGTGTAGAAAAATAGGAATGACAAGCATTCGAAACGAGAATGCTTGTTTTTTTTGCCAAAAAAACGAAATTCTTAATAAAAAATAAGATTTCCTACATAAATACTTTATAACTAGATATGTTTTTATTGTTATATTTTTCCCTGAGGTGAGGATAGATGAAAGGAAAATTATTAACAATCGGTGTCAGTTTGGCGCTGATATCAACTGCAGCATTCTATCAATTTAACAAGCAAGAAGGTTCTTTTGAAAGAGACGCTCTTGTTAATAATCAGTGGGAAATTGAGAATCACACAGCGAGTCAAAAACAATTCAAGGTATCTGGTATTCATAGTCAACAATATTTGTTAAAAGAGTTGTCTTCAAATCAAGTATTAGTGAGTCGAAAGGAAGATAAAAAAACAGAGATAGCATCATTAACCAAAATTATGACGGCATATATTCTGTTAGACAAGGCAGAAAATCTAAATGCGGTTGTTTCAATTGATGGGGCAATCATTGATGAGTTAAGCGCTGAAGGAGCCTCTTTGTCCGGTTTTGGACGTGATGAAGAAGTAACAATTAAAGATTTAGCTTATGGCATTATGTTGCCTTCGGGTGGCGATGCCTCAATTGTCGCAGCGAATTTCATTGCTGGGAGTGAAAAAGAGTTTGCCAAGTTAATGAATCAGTACGGTCAGCAATTGGGGTTGAAAAATACTCATTTCAGTAATGCAACAGGATTAGATGCACTCAATCATTATTCAACGGTAGCTGATTTAGCTGTTTTGCTAGAACAAGCATTGAAGAACGAAGCCTTTTATGAAGTGTTTACAACATTAGAATACACGACAGATGCAAAAAGGTACGAACCAGAAGGCTATTACATTAAGAGTACTTTATTACGCGAAGGTAATCACTTAGCATTAAAAGAAGGAAAAATACTTGGTGGAAAAACAGGTTATACCCAAAAGGCTGGTCTTTGTCTTGCTTCCATTGCTGAAATCAATGGCAAGGTCTATTTATTGGTCAGCACAGGAGCCGATGGGAATCCACTGACCGAACAATATAACGTTACTGATGCAGTGACCATGTACAACACTATTTCACAGGTGTCATCGATATAAAATTGAAAAGTGAGGAAAAATAAGATGAAAAATATTGCCGTCATTTTCGGAGGAAACTCTGCGGAGTATGAGGTATCTTTAATTTCAGCAACTGCTGTGATTCAAGTATTAGAAAAATTAGACTATAAAATAACTAAAATTGGCATTACGGAAGAGGGAGAATGGATTCATTATGCCGGTAAAACAGATAAAATTGCGAGTAATCTTTGGTTTTCTGATGAGCATTGTGTAAAAGCTGTCCCGTTGTTAAATGGCAATGGCTTTCTTTGTGCAGGAGTGACAATTACACCAGATGTTATTTTTCCAGTATTACATGGGAAATTTGGGGAAGATGGGTGTATCCAAGGCTTATTTGAATTAATGCAGTTGCCGTATGTTGGCTGTGGTGTCACTGTGTCGGCTTTATGTATGAATAAGTATTTATTGCATCGATTTGCTAAAAGTGTCGGTATTCAAAGCACACCTGCTTTGTTGGTATCAAAACATCATTATCAACTCGCTGAAATTAGTCAGTTTGTTTTGACGCATGGTTTTCCTCTGTTTGTAAAACCAAATGAAGCAGGTTCGTCTAAAGGGATTGAAAAAGTCCATGATTTATTGGGACTACAAGATGCTTTAAAAACCGCTTGGCAATTTGGTACGCAAGCTATTATTCAAACTGAAGTAACAGGGGTTGAAATCGGCTGTGCTATTTTAGGAAATGAGCAGTTGATTATTGGTGAGTGCGATGAAATTCAATTAACCAAAGAATTTTTTGATTACACAGAGAAATATCAAATGGTTACGACAACGATTCAAATACCCGCACAAATTCCAGAAGAAGTTTCGATGACGATTAAAAAATCTGCAGAAACATTGTATCGTCAGCTAGGTTGTAAGGGACTAGCAAGAATTGATTTCTTTCTGACTGAGGAGGGCCAAATTCTATTAAATGAAATAAACACGATGCCGGGATTTACTTCACATTCCAGATTTCCAACCATGATGGCGAAAGTAGGGGTCACTTATATAGACATTGTCCAAAAACTAATTGAATTGGCGGAGAAAGAATATGCGAACAAACAAGTACCTACAATTAATTAATCGTGAGTTTCCAATAATACAAGCGGCCAATATGCAGGAATTTGTCCCAGCTCCTTATGCAAAAGAGCATGTATTAATCCATGCTAGCGTAGCACAACAGTTAACAAAATTAATCACAGCAATTGACGCGACTGAGCAAATTGTGGTGTTGGACGGTTATCGTACAGAGGAGATGCAGTCGGCATTGTGGCAACAATCATTGCTTGAACATGGCGAACAATTTACTCGAAAATATGTTGCTTTACCTGGGTGCAGTGAACATCAAAGCGGACTGGCGATTGATATCGGTTTGGCCGATGCAGAGCACCACCCGATTTGTCCGAATTTTGATAAAGGAGCAGTGGTGGCGCGGTTTTTAAGTCAAATGAAGTATTATGGTTTTATTTTACGCTATCCTAAAAATAAAGAAGAGTTGACGGGGATTGCCTATGAACCTTGGCATTTTCGCTTTGTAGGATTACCCCATAGTGAAATTATCATGAATCAAGGATGGGTATTAGAAGAATACCTTGAATATCTGAAAGAAGTGTCTAAGTAATGAATAAGAAGCAAAAAAAGAGCCAGCAGTTACGAACAAAAATATTGATTGTCTTCCATTCAATTATTTTGCGTATGTTTATTAGTCGGGCAATTGTGCGGATAATTTATCAAGTAAAGCAGACTTTATTCTCACCTGAGATGCGTGCCCAAAAAGTTATTGATTGCCGTGCATTACTAGCGAATTTAAACACAATCAAACAGATTATTCCAGAAAACACCAAAATTATGCCGGTCATTAAAGCGAATGGGTATGGCTGTGAAGATGTCGTCATCGCGCGTGAACTGGAACGAGAAAAGATTGATTTTTTTGCTGTAGCGACAATTGATGAAGCGATTCATTTACGCATGCGCGGAATTAAGGGACAACTGTTAATTTTAGGTTATACACCGGTTGAACGCATCAAAGAAATCAGAAATTATGCACTCACGCAAGCGATTATTAGCGAGGAGTATGCGGAACGCTTGCAACAGCAACAAGTGGAGATACAATGTCATCTTGAAATTGATACTGGTATGCATCGCTTGGGCGTTGCACCAGATAGTAAGGCTATCTATCGACTCTATCAATCCGATTATTTAAACATTCAAGGCATTTTTTCGCATCTTGGTTCGTCAGACAGTTTGGATCGAACTGCTATTCAACGGACAGAGCGTCAAATTCGTCGGTTTGATAATGTCTTAGCAGAATTACGAATGATGGGCGTTGCTGTCGGTATTACTCATTTACAAAGTACGTACGGTATTTTAAATTATGCGAATCTTGCGTATGACTATGTTCGCTTAGGAATTGGACTGTACGGTGTTCACAGTGAACGAATGCTAGCGACCAATATCCCAGTAAATTTAAAACCGATTCTATCGATACAAGCCAGACTAATTGCGAAAAAAACAGTCGCAAAAGGTCAACTGATTGGTTATGGTTTAGATACGTATTTTAATGAAGATAAAGTCATCGGCATCGTGAGTATTGGTTATGCAGATGGGATTACGCGAATGTTAGGTGATCAACATGTTTATTTTACTTATCGGAAGCAACGAATTCCTCAAATTGGTCGGATTTGTATGGATATGTTACTGGTGGATTTAACCAATATCTCTGATTGTGAAGTCGATGCATACTTAACGATTGGCAATAGTTTTGAAGAATTGGCATCAAAATCAGACTCTCTAACAAATGAAGTCCTTAGTCGCTTAGGAACAAGGTTATCTGTCCAGATGAAATAATAAGTATAACGTAAAAAAGCTAGTTTGGCTGAATAATTTCAGTCAAACTAGCTTTTTTGTTACGGAATCAATTAGCATTATTGTCCCATCAACCCACGACTTAATACTTCTTGTCGATAAATTTGATATAAGGACTCAAGGTATTGGAGGTATTCCTTATAAAAGAAGAATCCCATTGTATACCAAGCTAAAAATTTATTTTTGCGTGTTTTATCTAAATTTTTATATCTTTTTAATAAGACTTTATCCGAATAATTCTTTACTTTTGTTTCTTCTTTATTTAGACCAGATTTGTACATCTTCATCATTAAGAAACGGAAACCAACCATAATAACAACCAAAAGTATCAATAACCCAATAATATATAACCACTCATTCATAGTTAACGCCTCCATTATTCAATTTTTTATAAAATACCCCTTTTAGTCGCTTCTTGTCTATACAATTGCATCAGTTGCTCTTTATATGCTGTATAACCTTTAGCGAAGAATAACCCAATAAACCCATTCAAAAATTTATTTCCATGAATTTTTTCTGCTTGGCTGATTCGCTTCTGCAATGCTTCATCAGAAAGTGAAGGAACTCTTTTTTCTTCGTGTTTGATTGACTGATTTAATGCAAGTTTCATACGCCAATTAAAAATCGTTCGAAGAACAACCAACATTACAATGATGATAACAATCGCTAAAATAGCATCAAACATAAAAACGCCTCCTTTGATATAAGTATATCGGAGACGTTTTCACTGGTAAATATATTTGCCTTAGTTCGATTGAAGCCAATTTTCTAATTGTGTAAAAACTTTTTGGACTTGTTCATGTTCTGGTTGTTTTAAAAAGTCATGGGATAAATCATAAACCGGGACGAATTTACAGTTAGGTATTAAACGTTTTAAAGATTTGCTGTATTTAAAAGGAACTTCCTCATCTGTGGTACTTGCAGTGCTAAATGTCCGTGGAAATTGTTTCAACTGTTCTTGAGAAATAGCAAAATCGTCCATCGATTCATCGGTGACTTGGTAAAACTCAGCCATTTTTTGTTGCTGCACACCATACATATATAATACAGAGCGTTGTAGTAAGGGGTCATCCCAAACTGTACTTTCTTGATCGATGGTAGCAATCATCTCCGATGTAATCGTCAAATCAGAAAGTTGGCGAGGGTTGTTGATAAAGTCCAAATCATAATAACCATAAAAATTTACAAGATTTTCAGGCAATGTTTCTTCGGTTTCTAATAAATGAGCAGTTAAGGATAGAATTGCGTATCCACCTGCGGAACGCCCACAGAAACTAAAAGGGGCATCTTTAATCATTGTTTGTTTTAGTTCAGCGAATGTTTGTCGGATTGACGTTAAAATTTCTTTCAGTGAATGATTGGGTGCCAATAAGTAATCCACTGCTAAAATAGTGTAACCTGCTGTTAAAAAGTGTTGTGCTAGTGCTTGTGGTAAATCATTTTTGCTACCATAGACAAAGCCACCACCATGAAAATAAAGCATAAATTTATGCTGATCATCCGTAGGGGAGGTAACTGTGACTGTTGCGCCAGTAGACAAGGTAAGATTAGTCATTATTTTCGCTCCTTTGATGTAATAAATAAGTTCCGATTTCATAATTAACTAATTGTAGCGGATTTGTCAAATCAATTTTAAGTAACCCTTCGATTTTATTTAAACGATAACGGATTGTTTTCGAATGGAGAAAGAGAATTTCGGCTGTTCGTTTATAATTACGACCAGATTGAAAAAATGTATACAGCGTATCGAAAAGGTCGGGTGATTGTTCCCAAAGCTTTTTTAGTTGTTTAGGAATAAGTCGCTCCAATTGGTCAAGTTGCTCTTCTTGCATGAAATAGCGGAAGATACCTAAATCGCTAATTGAGACGACTGGATCGATTTGTAGAACTTGATTGAAACGAATCGCATCTAAGCATTCTAGTAAAATTTCTTTTAAGCCTTTCTTTTCTTTTACAAGACTCATCGAGAAAGTCAATTCATGTGCTTTGATAAAAGACGTATCAAATAGTTTTTGAATCTCCTTTTTTTGGATTTCTTTTTCAGGTGTTTCTAAGTTGAATAAAATAATCGTATAGTTATAGTGCTCAAAAAAGATGCGTTTAGGACGTAGTGCACATAACTGTTTTAAAATATTGCGATCTAATGCCTGCGTATCGCCATTTTTAGAAGAAAAAGCAATCCCTTGATAATATCTATGATGATTGATTTTTGCATCATCCAATAAGCTATTTAATTCATCTGGACTGGTTGGCGTATTTTGTAAAATAGCATCTGCTAAGTTATTCAAACGAGTGTAACGGTCTTTTTTTATTAAGTATTCAGTCTGTAAACGTTCGTAGATGATGTCAATGACGTTTTCTAAAATCATCATTTGTGATTCAGTAATTATTTCACCTTGTTGGTACACCATTAAGGTTGATAATTGGTCAAAAGGTGTCACTATTTCGGATGCTAAAGCTGTCATTTGTTGGCCAGAGCTAGTGTTAAAAGTAATTCGCTGGTAAATGTTTTTAGTGAACTCATTTGTTTGTACATAGCTTCTCTCTAATATGTTCGCAATTTCAAACGGACTATCGTAATGTAAATGGATGTTTAGAGATGGAATATCTAATGAACATGGTAACTGAATTAATTGGTAAAAAGTTTCCATAATATTCTCAAATGAATGCACATTACGACCTACTTTTGTGAATCGTTGGCGTACATCATAGTAGGTACGAAGCAAATGGCCACGATGATTTAATAAGGGTTCATAGATTGTTAGAATGATTTTTTCGTAGCTGATTTCTTGTTCTACTTTAATTAAAGGAATTTCGTAAATGAAACAATAGTCAATTAACCAGTCGGGAATCATCGTAATTAACCGATCCATTTTAACAACCAAGCCACTAACACCAACTTTTTTCATTTTTTCAAAAAAAGTGGCAAACTCTGATTCCGGTAAATCATTAAATGCGTAGAATGAAGTTAAAATTAATTGATTTTTTTGGCTCCAATTTTCAATATCTAAGGCTTCCAAAACCATTGCTGAATCAACTTCGTTATCTAAACCAATCTCTTTTGTTAATAACTTACATGATTGAAATAGTTCGAGTGCCATTAATTCTTTAATTTTCATATTTTTCCCTCTTTTGCGCTTTCTGGATAAAAAAGATAAAATAAATTTAGCCTTTTATCCAGTGTAAACGCAAACAAGATATTTTACAATAAGGATGAAAGTAATCAAAGGAGGAAGAATTATGTTAAAGACAGTTATTTTAAAGAATAACTACCAAGATTCAATTAATTTGATGTTGTTAACAAACAAAATCAATGAATTTTCAACCGTAACAATGAGTCAAATTATGATGGGAACAGATGCAAACAAAGATATTTTACGTAATACTGATTTGTTGACACCTGAAGCAGAATCCGCTTCTGCCAATGATTTAATGATTGTTGTAGACAGTGAAGAAGAAAATATTATGGACGAAGTATTGCCGGCTGTTGATGAATTTCTAAGTGATTTATCTTCAAAAGGTGGCTCCGAGGAAAAAGCAGCATCAACTACTTGGGCCGAGGCATTAGAAGCTTTACCTGATGCGAATGTTGCATTATTCAGTATTCCAGGCGAATATGGAGCACCTGAAATGGAAAAAGCCTTAAAAAATGATTTACATGTTTTCTCATTTACAGACAATATTCCAATTGAAGACGAAGTTCGTTTGAAAAAATTAGCTCATGAAAAAGGGCTATTAATGATGGGGCCTGACTGTGGTACAGGAATCATTTCTAGTATTCCTATCGCATTTACCAATGTTGTTTCACCAGGAAACATTGGTGTAGTAGGTGCTTCTGGTACTGGGATTCAAGAAGTAACAACAATTATTGATCGCCTAGGTGGCGGAGTTGTGCATGCTATTGGGACTGGTGGACGCGATTTAAGTGATAAAGTTGGCGCTATTACAATGAAAGATGCCATCGTTGCGTTAGAAAATCACGAGCCAACAGATGTGGTATGTGTCATCTCTAAACCACCTGCAAAAGAAGTTCGCGATGAAGTTGTGCAATTATTGCAAAGTATTTCTAAACCAGTTGTTGCTATTTTCTTAGGTGAAAAACCTGAAGCACATGAAGGTAAAGTTTACTTGGCACACACATTAGAAGAAACTGCACGCATTGCGGTTGATTTAGCAAACGAAGAGGCTGTAAAAGCTAATTATTTAGAACCAATTGCTAAACCAGATGCACCTGTCTTAGCAGAAGATAAGGTAGTAAAAGGTTTATATTCTGGTGGAACATTGGCTTCTGAAGCAGGTATGTTGATTTCTGAAGCATTAGGGTTAGAGGGATTAGTGAAAAAAGAAGGTTATGTTTTAAAATCACATGGTTATGAAGTGATGGATTTAGGAGACGATATTTATACACAAGGTAAACCTCACCCAATGATTGATCCAGAAGTTCGTATTAATAAAATTCGTGAATATGCAACTGATGCAGCGACAGGAATTATTTTATTCGATGTCGTGATTGGTTATGGTGCGCATGAAGACATGGCTAGTGCATTATTACCTGCGATTGAGGAAGCACGCCAAACAGCAAAAGCTGATGGACGTGACTTGCATTTTGTTGCAACAGTTTGTGGAACAACAAAAGATCCTCAAAACTATCATGAAACTGTTAAACGCCTAAAAGATGCAGGTGTATATGTTGAAGATAGTAATGCCAAAGCAGTTCGCTTAGCTCTATTATTAAAAGGTATTGAATTCACTGAAGAGGATAAAGAAGTCGTGCCTTATGAAGGAACAACCATTGACGTACCTGCTGCTGGCGAAAAAGTGATGGAATTACTAAATACAAAACCACGAATTATTAACATTGGGTTACAAAGTTTTAACGAATCAATTGTTGAATATGGCGGTAAGTCAGAGCAATTCAACTGGAGACCACGTGCAAGCGGGAATAAGAAAATGATTCGTATTTTAGATGCACTGGAAGAACGTGAAGAAGAAATTGCAGCTGAAAATCAAAAAGTAATTGATAAGATGCAAAATGCGCAACCATTCTTAATCGACGTTGTGCCAGCTAAAACAGTTATTCCTGAATTAAATGAAGAACAAAAAACATTATTACATGCAGGACCGCCAATTGAGTGGGATGCAATGACAAAACCAATGCAAGGTGCTTGTTTAGGAGCTGCTTTGTATGAAGGTTGGGCAGAAACAGAAGAAGAAGCTCTAGCTTTATTTGAAAATGGCGAAGTCCGATTTATCCCTTGTCATCATGTGCAAGCTGTAGGTCCAATGGGTGGAATTTCTTCAGCAAATATGCCAATGAATGTGGTTGAAAACCGTTTAACTGGAAATCGCGCATACTGTATTTTAAATGAAGGTATCGGAAAAGTTTTACGATTTGGTGCGTATTCTCAAGAAGTAGTCGATCGTTTAACTTGGATTCAAAACGTCTTAGGACCAACCTTATCTAAGGCATTACAAACGACAGAAGAAGGCTTGAACCTAAATGTATTAATGGCTCGTTCGATTACAATGGGGGATGAGTTCCATCAACGTAACATCGCTGCTTCATTGAACTTCTTGAAAGAAATGGCACCTTTAATTACTAAATTAGACATTTCTGAGGAAGATAAATATGACGTTATCAAATTCTTAGCAGATACGGATCAATATTTCTTGAATATTATGATGGCTGCAGGCAAAGCAATTGTCGATGGTGCTCGTAAAGATACAAAAGGAACAATCGTGACAACCATGGCACGTAATGGTGTAGACTTTGGGGTTCGGATTGCTGAAACCGGTGATACTTGGCATAACGCACCAGTAAATACGCCTAAAGGTCTGTACTTTACTGGCTTCTCAGAAGAAGATGGTAATCCAGATATTGGTGATAGTGCAATCACTGAAACAGTCGGTGTTGGTGGTATGGCAATGGTAGCGGCTCCTGGTGTTACTCGTTTCGTTGGTGCGGGCGGTTTCCAAGATGCGCTAGATATTTCTAATGAAATGGCTAAAATTTGTGTAACGCACAATCCAACATTTACGATTCCAACTTGGGACTTTAAAGGAACTTGTCTAGGAATTGATATTCGTAAAGTAGTTGAAACTGGTATTACACCATTAATCAATACTGGGATTGCTCACAGAGAAGCAGGACGTGGACAAGTAGGTGCTGGTACCGTGCGCGCACCTTTAGGATGTTTCGAAAATGCTCTTGAAGCCTATGCACGTGAATTAGGAATCGACTTTGAGTAACGTAAAAATTAGCGACGGCATTTTTCCCATCGACCAATTTGGTAAGATGGGAAAAATCCATAGCGTTTTTGATCGTTCTTTTAATCTTAAAGTAGGTAATCGTTTAGTGAATGTTGCTAATTATGAGGGCTACCTGTCAAGTTTTGGAATTTACCTGCCAGATAATCTTTTCCAAGCGATGACTCCTTATGTACAACAAGATAACCTCGTGAAAATTTTCTCAAATGGATTGATGTTGTATAGTCGTGATGGAATTAAAAAAATTACATGGACAGAGTATGAAATTGTTAGTCTACAAGTAAAACATTTTCAATTAACTACTTCCCAACAAGCACTGCTAAAGGAAATTCTATTGGAAGCAAATTTAGAACAACAAATTGGTTTACCTTTAGAAAACAAAGAGCAAATTATCTTTCAAAAAATGCGTCAAAGTAAACGGAAAACCCTACTTGAATGGCAAGAAATTGTTGCGTATCTTGTTGGTAGAGGGAAGGGATTGACGCCTAGTGGGGATGATATTCTAGTCGCCTATTTAGTGATGCTACATGTCATGAAAGATAGCCGAGCAAAAGAAGTTCTCACTGCTTTGCAACAGCCTCTTTCAACTACCGATATTAGTAAAGAATATATTTGGTACTCGATTCAAGGTTATGTTAATTCGCTTGTTTATCAACTTTATGTAGATTTAGAAGCAAACAAAGAAAGAGCCGTTATAAAAAAAGATCTACAGCATATAATGAAAATTGGACATTCCTCAGGGAAAGATTTAAGTTTTGGTTTATTGTTGGCTCTGGGTAATGACGAGAAAAAGGAGAGAATCACGTGAGTTTAAATGTTATTGCATTAGGTGGTAACGCTATCTTAGATACCGATCCTACAGATGTTGGTCAAAAAGAGTTTATTAAAAAAGCAGCAAAATATATTGTTGATTTTGTAGAAAAAGGGGAAGAGGTTGTTATCTGCCATGGAAATGGTCCCCAAGTAGGAAATTTATTGTTACAACAAAAAGCGGGTGAAAGTGAAAAGAATCCAGCATTACAACTAGATTCATGTGTAGCTATGACCCAAGGAAGTATTGGTTATTGGTTGCAAAACGCGTTAAATAATGAATTTTCTAAACGCAACGTGACAAAACCAGTTGTATCGGTTGTCACACAAGTAGAGGTTGATGTAAATGATCCTTCATTTGAAAACCCAACAAAACCAATTGGTCCATTCTTTACAGAAGAAGAAGCAAAAATTGAAGCCAAAAAAGATAATTCAACGTTTATTGAAGATTCAGGTCGAGGCTATCGTAAAGTTGTTCCTTCGCCACAACCCCAAAACATTGTTGAAAAAGATGCGATTCGTACAATGATTCAAGGCGGTGTTGTAACAATTAGTGCAGGTGGTGGTGGTATTCCAGTTGTTGCACAAGATAGCGGATACGTGGGCGTTGAAGCCGTAATCGATAAAGATTTCACATCAAAAGTCTTAGCAGAAAATGTTCAAGCAGATCGTTTAATTTTACTAACGGGCGTGGATAACATTTATATCAATTACAACAAACCGGATCAAAAAGCCTTAGAAACAATCAGTATTGCTGAAGCTGAAGGATACATTGCAGAAGGGCATTTTGCTGCTGGTAGCATGTTACCAAAAATTGAAGCAGCATTAGACTTTGTGAAAGGCGCAAGCAATCGCAAAGCCGTGATTACTTCAATTGAGAATTTAGAAAATATTCAAAATGATGCTGGAACAACTATTGTTTCGGATTAAGAAAAAAGAGCTTAGATATTCTAAGCTCTTTTTTTTTGCTTTTTATTTAGCAAATTAGCACAAAATAGTAATTGTTTTTGTTAATAATGCACAATGATAATTTGTGAAAAAACGTTTACAATGATGATAACAAACAAAGGAGATGTTGAATAATATGGATTTAGAGAAAGTATTAGCCGATAATCTTGTTAATCTATCAGCGATTGGCAGCGATCCAACAGGTGGTATGACCAGACTTCTTTACACCGATTCTTGGTTAGATGCTCAAAAATATGTAGAAAAACAATTGACTGAAGCAGGATTAACTGCTCATTTTGATGCGGTTGGAAATTTATTTGGTCGTGTAGAAGGGACCAAATATCCAGAAGAAACCATCTTATCAGGATCACATATTGATACGGTAGTAAATGGTGGGACCTTAGATGGACAATATGGCGTGATTGCTGCTTATGTTGCGATTCAATATTTATTAGCTACTTATGGCAAACCTTTACGCTCAATGGAAGTTATTTCGATGGCGGAAGAAGAAGGGAGCCGTTTCCCAACTGTTTTCTGGGGAAGTAAAAACTTTGTATGTGAAGCAAAACGTGAAGATGTCGAAGGGATTAGTGATTTTGAAGGCAAAAAATTTGTGGATGAAATGCGTCGCCAAGGATTTGATTTCCGTGATGACACCGAAGCAAAACGTGACGACATTAAAGCCTTTGTAGAGATTCATATTGAACAAGGAAATGTGTTAGAGAATCAAGACTTACAAATCGGTGTGGTCAATAATATCGCTGGTCAACGACGCTACACCATCGTCTTAAAAGGTGAAGCAAATCATGCGGGAACCACACCAATGGGCTACCGTAAGGACGCTGTTTATGGGTTCTCTAAAATTTGTTCAGAAATTATTGATCGTGCAGTTGAAGTGGGCGACCCATTAGTGGTGACTTTCGGTAAAGTGGAGCCAAAACCAAACACAGTCAACGTGGTTCCAGGCGAAGTGCTATTTACCATGGATTGCCGTCATACGGACAAAGAAGTGTTAAAAAACTTCACAGAAGAAGCCGAAGCGTTAATGAAAGAAGTGGCCGAACACCATGGTTTATCCATTGATATTGATTTATGGATGGATGAAGCGCCTGTACCAATGAACGAGGAAATCGTTGCAGCAGTTGAACAAGCAGCGAAAGAACAAGAAATGAACTATCGTGTGATGCATAGTGGTGCGGGACATGATTCACAAATTATTGCACCACATTACCCTTCTGCAATGATTTTTGTGCCAAGTATAAAAGGGATTAGCCATAATCCAGCAGAAGAAACAAAACATGAAGATTTAGTTGCAGGTGTGAAAGTCTTAGCACAAACCTTATATGAATTAGCTTATAAAGAGTAGAAAGTAGGAGACAAACATGGGATACAAAAACAACAACACAGGATATTTAGATGGATTATTACAATCCAGAGCGGTAATTAAGAAAAACAATTTTGCCATTCTACCGCACGATGGCTTAGTAAATAATGTCATTCCGGGATTTGAAAACTGTGATTGCTCAATTTTAGGTTCTAAACAAATTGGCGCAAATTTTGTTGATTATATCATCACAATGAAAA
Source organism: Candidatus Enterococcus willemsii (assembly GCF_009933335.1). Classification (GTDB taxonomy): domain Bacteria; phylum Bacillota; class Bacilli; order Lactobacillales; family Enterococcaceae; genus Enterococcus_F; species Enterococcus_F willemsii. The sequence goes on from NZ_MAEL01000049.1 coordinate 14,991, forward strand.
AAGATGGGGAAAATAATCGAGGATTTGGTGGAGAAGGTGTGGAGACATTTGTCTACGTGATTCAAGGAGAATTGGAAGTTCGTGATGATAAAGAAACGCATAAACTTACAAAGGGTGGTTATGCTTATTTTCCTGTAAGTCAATTGATGTATTTGAAGAATGCCCAAGAGGAACCAACAGAGATTTTCCTTTATAAGAAACGTTATCAACCATTAGAAGGTTATGAAGCACATAAAGTGGTAGGTAACATGGAAGATATTGAACCTGTTCAATATGAAGGGATGGAGGATGTTTTATTATGGGACTTCTTACCTAAAGACCTTGGTTTTGATATGAATTTCCATATCTTGTCATTTGAACCTGGTGCAAGTCATGGTTATGTTGAAACCCACTATCAAGAGCATGGTGCTTACCTACTTTCAGGTAAGGGGATGTACAACTTAGATAATGAATGGTACCCCGTTGAAAAAGGGGACTACATTTTTATGGGTTCTTATGTACAACAAGCTGCATATGCTGTTGGTCGAGGAGAACCATTAGCTTATGTATATTCAAAAGATTGCAACCGCGATCCTGAAATTTAAGGCAGAGGAGCATATAAATGGAAGAAACAGTTACTGTACAACCAAATGAATTACATCGATTAATCCAAGCAAAATTAGAAAAGGCTGGATTGAAATCAGAGCATGCTAATGAAGTTGCCAATCATCTTGTTTTTGCAGATGCAAATGGGATTCATTCACATGGTGCTGTTCGTGTAGATTATTACGCTGAACGAATCGCTAAAGGTGGCGTCAATCTTGAGCCGAAAATTACTTTTGAAAAAACGGGACCAAGTACTGGAATCGTTCATGGGGAGAATGGTGTCGGACAATTTGTGGCGTTGAAGAGTTTAGACTATGCAATCGATGTAGCAAAAGAATCGGGGGTTGCAGTCGTTGGTATTCATAAAATGAGTCATAGCGGGGCGCTCTCTTATTACGTAAAAAAAGCTGCGCAACAGGATTTAATTGCAATTTCGATGTGCCAATCTGATCCAATGGTTGTGCCATTTGGCGGAAAAGAAAATTATTTTGGGACAAATCCGATTGCTTTTGCAGCACCACGAAAAATTGGTGATCCAGTTGTTTTTGATATGGCAACAACAGTACAGGCATGGGGCAAAATTTTAGATGCACGTTCTAAAAACAAAGATATTCCAGACACATGGGCAGTCGATAGTGAAGGGAAACCAACTACCAATCCTCATGATGTTCATGGTTTATTACCAATTGCAGGTCCGAAAGGGTTTGGTTTAATGATGATGGTGGATATTTTGTCGGGGATGTTATTAGGGTTACCTTTTGGGAAGAATGTGTCGTCTATGTATAACGATTTGACAAAAGGTCGTGATTTAGGACAAATTTTCATCTTAATTGATCCCAAACGTTTTACAGATGTAGCGCAATTTAAAGAAAATATTGAAACAATGGTAAATGATTTACATGCAATTCCAACAGCAGAAGGTTTTAAACAAGTGTATTACCCGGGTGAAATTAATCAATTGAATTTTGAAAATTATATGGAAAGTGGTATTCCTATTGCGACCAGTGTTTATGATTATTTGAAAAGTGATACGGTCCACTTTAATAAATATGGTGGCTCGAACGCTTTTGCTGAAAAAGAATAAAGAGAACAAGATTTCTCTTGTTCTCAGATGATTACTGTTCCAAAGTCTCTTCTGATAACTCTAAGGCAAGTCGAATGTCAAGACTAGTTACTGAGTCATGAATGTCTTTTCCAAGGAGTTGCGAACAACGCTCAATACGATATTTAATTGTGTTTCGATGGACAAATAGAGCTTTGGCTGTCTGAGTAATTTCACATTGACAGTCTAAATAGTATTTGAGTGTTTTTCGTAATTCGATAAAAGCATCTTCTGAAGGGTATGCTAATTCTTTCAGTGTACTCTCGCAAAAATAGTGGATATCTGTCATATTCATTTTTTCAAATAAATTGCGCATTCCGCGTGGTTGGTAGTAAGCAATTGGCTTCTCTAATGTGAGCGATGTTGTTAATAGTCCGTTATAAGCATGTTCTGCTTCAATGAATGATTTTGCTACTTGTTGAATATTATCGTAGACATTTCCAATACCAAATACTAGTTGAATGCCAATAGTTGCTTTTAGTTCATTCATATTTTTTAATAAAATATCCTCTACGTTATCTAGCTTATGTTGAATAAGTAAGGCAAAATGATTGGTATTTTTGATTTTAAATAAGCTCATATCTTTGATTTGCGGAGTAAGTGATTCTTGTAACCATTGAAAAGCAATTTGACTTTCTTCTTCTTGATAGCGGATTTTTTTTGACTCATAGTTATGAATAGCGATGTAAATAATACGATAATGTCGGGCTTTAACTAATCCATAGTTGATGCCTAAATCAAGCCAATCACGTTCTTTAGGAGAAGAGGATTGTTGATACTCTATCATGCGTGTCAAAAAGTCAGTTTTTAGATGATCTAAAGACTCTTGAATTTTTTGGTTTTTATACAGCATAAATGACAGTACTAATTTTGCTTGATCAATAGCAAAATCAGAGACTGGATAAGGTATTTGTTCCGGATTCAAAATCATAAGGTAGTGTGGAAAATAGCTATTACTTTCAACAGGATAGTATGCAACTTGCAATTTTTTATTATCTGAATCTTTAATTAATAATGAGTGCTCTTTCTTTTGAAACCACGAGAAACTACGTTGTAATAATTGGCTAACATAATAATTTGCAGATGCGGTAATTTTAGAAAAATGCTTTGAATAAGCCATTATTTTCTTGCATGGATCCAGTAAGATAACTGGTGCATTGACTAATTCGCCAAAACTATCAATGAAGCGTTCGTAACTCACGTCATTTACTAACATATCAGAAAATTCCTTTTGAATATCTAGCGCATAACTTAATTGTTCAGTTTTGGTATATCGTAATAAATTCAGCAATTGATGCAACAAACTACCTAACGGAATGGTACTAGGTATTTGCACAATAGGTAATTTTTTTTGGTTAGCATATGTAACAACATCAGAATCAATTGCTTCAATAAATCGTCCAACTTTGATTCCTAACCCAGCAGCCTGCTTTTCTTTTAACGAATCAATGAGTGTTAAAAGCTCTTGCTGATTATCTTTGTAAGACATCGCTGTTGTTAAGATGAAGGTTTTTTCAGGAATATAGTGTGCAATATCTGGTGTTTCCGTAATCTCGACGCTCTCGATTTCATTTGTAGCGTCTGCTGAATTGGTAAGTAAGGTTAAATTTGTAAAGCGAGGAATCGTTAATAAATCGATTAAGGTTTTCACAAAAACATCTCCTTTTGGTCATTATATAAAAAAAGGTGTAGAGACTCAAATTATTCTTTGGTTAAAATCGCTCATTTTAGACGCAAATTGTGCAAAAGTGACAATATATGTCTAAAACTTGAGAGAATGAATTAATCTTGTTGTATTAGCTGATATTTTCTTTGAGATATTCATATCTGAGGATGTGACGATACAATGAAACTACTCGAAAATCTATAAAAATAATTAACTGTAAAGCAATTTACATGGATGGAGGAAATAGGATGGAAACAAAAACAGTTCATTCTGGTATGGAGTACTGGAAAAAAATAATTATTTTGCTTTGTTCAGGTTGGGTGACAATTTGGATTTATCGTTCAGCATTAGCACCAGTATATCCACAAATTAATGATTCGTTAGGTGGCGGTATTTCTGACAGCGCCTTAGGATCAATTTCAAGTTTTTATTTTTTAGGTTATGTGATTATGCAAATTCCTGCTGGATTTCTAGTCGACAAAATTGGTAAGAAAAAAGTTTTACTACCAGGATTTATTTTATTTGCAATAGCAGCATTTTTAATCTCGCAAGCAACAAGTATTGGAATGATTTATGCAGGAAGTTTCTTAGCCGGAATTGGTTGTGGTTCATTTTATGGAGCAGCATATTCTTTAACATCACAAAATATTCCGCAAGCTAAAAGAAGCTTTTCTACAGCAATTGTAAACAGCGGTTCTGCAATTGGTTCAGGTTTTGGCTTAATTTTGTCTAGTTTATTAGTTGTTCAAATGCAAATGCCTTGGCAAACCATGATGTATATTTCAGTTATATTAATTATTTGTATGTTAATTGCTTTTGCTTTGATTATTCGAGGAAATAAAGACGATGTAGCTTTTATTGAAAAAATAAAATTAGAAGAGAAAAAGCAAGCAACACCCGAAAAAGTCAAAGAAGATGTGTCATTCAAGAGCTTGTTTGCACCACGAATGTTATTTACCTATATTTTATATTTTGCCACATGCTACGCTTATTATATGACAGTTACTTGGTTACCTAATTTCTTAGGTACTGAACGTGGATTCAAAGGAGTAGCGATTGGTTTTTCTGCTTCATTGGTAGCTTTTGCATCAATTCCTGGAGCATTACTATTTAGTCGTTTAGCTGACAAATTTATGAATAAAAAGATTCAATTTATCGTGGTCTTAGAATTATTGGCAGCAGCAATGTTATTAATTACTGTGCAAGCAACCAACCAAGTCTTTTTATTAATTGCTTTAATCTTATATGGATTCTTAGGAAAATTAGCGGTAGAACCAATTATTATTTCTTGGTTAGGAGAAAATGCACCAAAAGTTGGAGTTGGTACGACACTAGGTGTATTTAACTTCTTTGGTATGATGTCTTCGGTTATTGCGCCTCGCTTAACAGGGTCTATTTCAGATATGACGGGTTCAAAAGAAATGGGTTTTTATATTTCAGTTGTACTGCTGGTTGTTGGAACATTGCTATTTTTATCAGCAAATATGAAAAAATCTAAATAATTTTTAAATAAAGTATGTGAGAATAAGCTACTCTCACATACTTTTTCGCTTTAAGGATAAAAATTGATGTTAAAATTTGGACAATGTACTATTGTAAGCGTATTCCCTTAACATTTAAGATAAAGGCAATAAAACAATGCTTGTATTGTTTTAAAATGAGCACAGAAATGAGGAAAAAGTATGATGGAGAAGAAAGGGCCAGCAGGTGTAAAAGTTAGCAATAACTATTGGATGAAAGTTGTTGCAATTTTCTTTGTTGGTTGGATACTGATGTACGCAACACGTACAATTTTTAACCCGGTTATGGGAATTGTTGGAGAAGAATATGGCTTAAGCAATACACAATTAGGTTTAGCAAATAGTGTGTTCTTTCTAACATATGCAATTGCTCAAATTCCATTTGGAGCAATTGGAGATAAATATGGCCGTAAGTTAGTCATCACAATAGGATTTTTAGTTTTAGCAGCGATGACATACTTAACAGGTATTGCTTCAACATTTGTAATCTTTTTAATGATTCGTGCGTTTGCTGGAATTGGACAAGGAGCATATTATGGACCTCAGTATGCACTATCTACAGAAGCAATTCCTGATAAAAAACGAACAGTAGGGAATGCAATTATTAATAGTGGGATGGCTTTCGGAACATCTGGGGGTTATTTATTATCAAGTAAATTAGTACTAGAAAACGGCGAGCATTGGAGTAAGCCATTCTTCATTATGGCTATTCCGACATTAATTGTGAGTATTATTTTTTATACAATGCTTAAAGAAAAAGTAATTCGTCCAGAAGATGTGGGTAAAAAAGAGGAAACAGACAACGAAAGCCAAGCAAAAGTATCTCTAGGTGCAATTTTTTCTAATCGTAATTTATTAGCAGCTTTCATTCTATGTTTCGCAAGTATCTATGCAAACTTTGTAATTATTACTTGGTTACCTCAATTTTTAATTGCCGAGCGTGGATTTGAAGGTTCAAGTGTTGGTTTCATTTCTTCATTAGTTCCTTGGGCATCTATTCCAGGAGCATTACTATTTGCACGTATCAATGATAAATTAGGAAAAACAAAATTGATGGTTTACTCATTAGTACCTTTAGCAATTCTTTCTGTTTTTGCTATTGCATTTGTACAAGATCGTTCCATTTTAATTGCTATGCTAGTTTTATACGGTTTGACTGGGAAATTGGCATTGGATCCAATTATTGTGACATATGTTACGCGTAATGCACCGAAAGGGTCTTTAGGAACAACTTTAAGTGCATACAACTTCATTGGAATGTCAGGTTCTATCTTAGCACCGTATTTGACAGGTTATTTAGCAGATGCGACAGGTTCTATGCAGATTGGTTTTTATGTAGCTAGTATTTTATTAATTGCCGGATTAGTTTTATTCTCAGTGTTGGCTAAAGAAAAATCAATTCAATAAAAACTGAGGGACTAGGCAACAGAATGCTGTTCAAATTATGAACAAGCATTCTGTTGCATAATCATTCTGCAAGCCAGAATGATTGGATGTAAAGGGAATAAAAAGATTAGCTGAGTTACACTATAAATCGAAAGATAAAAAAACAGGATGAATCACAAGTATTTGTCTGAACGTTTTATATCAAACGATTAGTAGTGTAGCTCTTTTTGTAATTGACGAATAAAAAAGAAAAGATTAACCTATAATTAGAGTAAAATTAAAGGAGATGTTGAATGTTATGGATTTAGAGAAAGTATTAGCCGATAATATTGCCAACCTATCAGCGATTGGCAGCGACCCAACTGGCGGAATGACACGCCTTTTGTATACTGATTCTTGGTTAGAAGCGCAAAAATTTGTAGAAACACAATTAACCAATGCAGGACTAACAGCTGCATTTGATGAAGTAGGAAATTTATTTGGTCGTGTAGAAGGAACAAAATACCCAGAAGAAACCATCTTATCTGGTTCACATATTGATACAGTTGTGAATGGTGGAAATTTAGATGGACAATTTGGTGTGATTGCAGCCTATGTAGCGATTCAATACTTATTAGAAACTTATGGCAAACCATTACGTTCTTTAGAAGTGATTTCAATGGCTGAAGAAGAAGGTAGTCGTTTCCCAACCGTTTTCTGGGGAAGTAAAAATTTTGTGTGCGAAGCAAAGCGTGAAGATATCGAAGGGATTAGTGATTTTGAAGGGAAAAAATTTGTCGATGAAATGCATCGCCAAGGATTTGATTTCCGTAAGGAAGCAACAGAAAAACGTGACGATATCAAAGCGTTTGTAGAAATTCATATTGAACAAGGCAATGTGTTAGAAAATGAAGCGTTACAAATTGGGGTGGTGAATAATATTGCTGGTCAACGACGGTACACCATTGTCTTAAAAGGTGAAGCGAATCATGCTGGAACGACCCCTATGGGCTATCGTAAGGACGCTGTATACGGTTTTTCTAAGATTTGTGGAGAAATCATTGACCGCGCATTGGTCGTCGGAGATCCGCTTGTAGTGACCTTTGGAAAGGTGGAGCCAAAACCGAATACGGTTAACGTCGTTCCGGGAGAAGTCTTATTCACGATGGATTGTCGTCATACTGACCAAGAGGTGTTAAAGCATTTCACCGAAGAAGCGGAAGCGTTGATGAAAGCAATTGCCGAACAACATGGTCTATCGATTGAGATTGATTTATGGATGGATGAAGCCCCAGTACCAATGGATGAAGCGATTGTAGCAACGGTAGAAAAAGCAGCGCAAGCAGAAAACATGGACTACAAAGTAATGCATAGTGGTGCGGGACATGACTCACAAATTATTGCGCCCCATTATCCATCGGCAATGATTTTTGTGCCAAGTATCAAGGGGATCAGTCATAATCCAGCGGAAGCAACCAAGGAAGAAGATTTAGTTGCAGGTGTGAAAGTCTTAGCAAAAGCATTGTATGAATTAGCGTATAAAGAATAGAGGAGAGTCTGGAATATCAACCTTATTCTAGAGGTTATCTTAACCTAATATAGCGTTAATTATAAGAAAAGTAAGTATTTTTTAGAATTGTTTTTATTTTAAAAATAATCAAAAAATATTTGTATTATGTGCTAGAAAAGAATAAAATTATAATAGGAAATAAGAAGGGGTAATTTTTATGTTTAATGAATTAGTAATACCAAGTAGAACAATTATGACACCAGGGCCAGTTGAATCAAATCCTGTCGCTTTGCAAGCAATGAGTTCCAGAATGTTAGGACAGTTTGATCCAGCTTTTCTAACAATTATGAACAATGTCAAAGAAATGATTAAAATTCCATTTGGGACAAAAAATAAGCAAGCTTTTGCAGTAGATGGGACGTCTCGTTCAGGTTTAGAAGCAGCATTAATTGCCTTAATTGAACCGGGAGATAAAGTATTAATTCCAGCTTACGGACGCTTTGCTTACTTATTAGGTGAAATTTGTGAACGCGCAAAAGCAGAGATTAAGTATCTTGAAAAAGATTGGACAGGAACTTTCGATCAAGAGGATGTTATTGAAGCGATTAAAGAATTTCAACCAAAAGTTGTTGCCATGATTCATGGTGAGACAGCCAACGGTCAAATGCAAGCGATTGATAAGATTGGTCCATTCTGTCGTGAAAATGATGTCTTCTTTATGGTCGATATGGTTGCAACGTATGGGGGTGTGCCAATTCATGTGGATGAATGGTGTGTCGATATTGCCGTTGCTGGTACTCAAAAATGTATTAGCGTACCATCTGGGTTGGCATTGGTCACTTACAATGACCGTGTTGAAGCTGTGTTAGATGCGCGTTACCAAAAAGAATTAGGTTTAAGTAAAGATGATCGTAATGAAAATCACATTGCAAGTAACTATCTTGATTTAAGTCAATTACAACGTTACTGGAGTGATGAACGAATTAATCACCATACCGAAGCAACCAACATGATTTATGGTTTGCATGAAGGATTACGTTCGATTATCAATGAAGGCATGGAAAATGTTTTTGCTCGTCACGCACAAAATGATGAAGCGATTGTGGCAGGAATTAAAGCCATGGGTTTAGGATTTTATGGTGATTTAGAAACAAAAATGCCAACAGTTACGCCAGTAATGATTCCTGAAGGTGTGGATGGTGAAGCCATTCGTGAATTGCTATTAGAGCAATTTGGTGTCGAAATTGCATCTTCCTTTGGGGATTTAAAAGGAAAAGTATGGCGTATTGGTAATATGGGTTATAGCAGTCGTCATGAAAATGTCCTACATGTATTAGCAGCATTAGAAGCTGCTTTGATTTACTATGATGCACCAATCAATCAAGGAGCAGCAGTCAAAGCCGCTTTAAATGTATATAAAAGAAGTAATTAATGGGTAGTTATGGAGGGAAAGAATGGAGAAAAAACAAGTAAACTCCGGTATGGAATATTGGAAGAAAATTATCATCTTGTTATGTTCAGGATGGGTAACAATTTGGATTTATCGCTCGGCTCTATCACCGGTATTTCCACAAATTAATGAATCTTTAGGGGGGAACATTTCGGATGCCGCTTTGGGTTCAATTTCTAGTTTCTATTTCTTGGGGTATGTGATTATGCAAATTCCAGCGGGATATTTGGTAGATAAGATTGGGAAGAAGCGCGTATTGATTCCTGGATTTATTTTATTTGCTCTAGCAGCATTATTAATCTCGCAGGCAGCTAATATTTCAATGATTTATGTTGGAAGCTTTTTAGCAGGAATTGGTTGTGGTTCTTTCTATGGTTCGGCCTATTCATTGACATCACAAAATATTCCAGCAGATAAAAGAAGTTTTTCTACAGCTATTGTTAATAGCGGTTCGGCGGTAGGTTCAGGCTTTGGTTTAATTTTATCAAGTTTCATCGTTGTTCAAATGAAAATGCCTTGGCAGACAATGATGTATATCTCAGCAGCGTTAACTGTATGTATGTTGATTGCTTTTGCATTAATTATTCGTTCGAATAAAGATGATGTAGCTTTTATTGAACGAGAAGAAGCAAAAGCGAAAGCTGCGGTATCAACAGAAGAATCGAAGCCAACAATTTCACCAGCTAAGTTGTTTGCACCAAAAATGTTATTTACGTATGTCTTATACTTTGCAACTTGTTATGCATACTATATGACGGTTACTTGGTTACCAAACTTTTTAGGAACAGAACGTGGATTTGAAGGAGTAGCGATTGGATTTTCTGCTTCGTTAGTTGCCTTTGCTTCAATTCCAGGTGCACTATTCTTTAGTCGCTTAGCTGATAAATACATGAATAAAAAAATTCAATTTATCGTGGTATTAGAATTATTAGCAGCTGCGATGCTATTGATTACTGTTCAAGCAACGAACCAAGTATTCTTATTAATCGCTCTAATTTTATACGGATTCCTAGGAAAATTAGCAGTAGAACCAATTATTATTTCTTGGTTAGGAGAAAATGCACCAAAAGTTGGAGTTGGTACGACACTAGGTGTATTTAACTTCTTTGGTATGATGTCTTCGGTTATTGCGCCAAGTCTAACAGGTAAAATCTCAGATATGACGGGTTCAAAAGAAATGGGTTTTTATATTTCAGTTGTTTTGTTAGTTGTCGGAACCGTATTGTTCTTACTTTCTAATATGAAACAAGCGAAAAAAGCTTAATGAATAGAGAGAAATGAGAGGTAAAGAGTACCTCTCATTTCTTTTTTTGATTTTATCTATTGTAAAAAAACGAATGAAATTTAATTTTTTTTAGTGTGAAGAATGACGAATTTGTTAAAAGCGGTTACACTATAGGTAGATATTAATAAAGGAGGAAGGTATGCTTGGAAAAAACAGATTATCAAATGACACCAGAAGAATTGGCTATCTTAGAAAAACGAGGATATAATCAAGATTTGTTGCCAAAGCCGTTTGAAAAAAGAGACATGGGCTGGAAAAATTATTTTACGTTGTGGATGGGATCAGTTCATAATATTCCAAATTATACAGCAGTTGGTGGATTTTTATTTTTAGGATTGTCTCCTTTGAATGTCATGGTTGCTCTGATTATCAGCTCGATTGTTGTTGCAGCATTTATGACAATTAATGGCAAAGCAGGTTCGAAATATGGTATCCCGTTTGCATTGCATTTACGTTCAACGTATGGGGATGTCGGAGCTAAATTACCAGGTTTTTTAAGAGGTTGTGTGGCGGCAATTGCGTGGTTTGGGTTACAAAACTTTACCGGTTCATTAGCGTTACTTATTTTAATTGGTAAAATTTGGCCACAATTTTTAACAATCGGTGGTGATACAACGCTTTTGGGGATTAGCATCCCAGGTTTGATTGCATTTACTATTTTTTGGGCAATTAATGTATTGATTGGTTTTGGTGGTGGCAAAATTTTAAATCGTTTTACAGCTGTTTTAAGTCCGTTAATTTATATCGTCTTTGGAGGAATGGCGATTTGGGCGTTTCGCGTCAGTGGAGATATTAGTGAAATATTGACTTATGATACCGTGGGGGCAACCCAAAACGTACCAATTATCTTTGGTTATTTAATGGTGATTAATTCAGTATTAGCTGTTTGGGCGGCTCCTGGCGCAAGTGTGTCAGATTTTACTCAAAATGCTAAATCGACAAGAGACCAAGTTATTGGACAGACTGCTAGTTTAGTAGTTGGATATATTATTTTTGCGATTTTCAGTGTAGTGATTTTAATTGGTGGTTCGATCCATTATGGCATTCAAGAATGGAATGTATTGAATATTATTGAGCGATGGGACAATACTCCAGCCATTATTATTACGATGTCTGTTTTTCTATTAACGACGGTATCGACGAATGCAACAGGGAATATTATCCCAGCAGCTTATCAATTAACCGCGTTGTTCCCTAAAAAAATAAATTACCAAAAAGGCGTATTGATTGCCAGCATGATTAGTTTCCTTATTATGCCATGGAAGTTGATGGAAAATTCGGATAGTATTTTTATCTTTTTGAATACGATTGGTGCTGTTTTGGGACCGGTTGCTGGTGTGATGATCGCTAGTTTCTATTTTGTTAAAAAACAAGAGATTAACTTGAATGACTTGTATATGGACACTAGCAACAAGAATACAAAGAATATTTACAAAGGAATCAACCAATCGGCATATATCGCGACTATCGTGGGACTTATCTTGTCCTTAAGCGGACAATTTATTCCAGCTTTAAAAGCTATTTCGGATATTTCGTGGTTAGTTGGTTTTGGATCAGCGTTTACTATTTATTTACTTTTACCAAAAAAATCTTCTAAATAGAAGAGATAATTATAATTGGAGGGAAGCAAGTATGAGTTATGATTTAGTCATTAAGAACGGTTTAGTTATTTTAGAAGGTGGCGAAGTCCAGACAGATGTTGCTGTGAAAGATGGTTTGATTGCAGCAATTGGTGATGGATTGGTTGGCGACAAAGAAATCGATGCGAAAGGATTAATCGTGAGTCCGGGAATGTTGGATGCTCATGTACACATCACTGATCCAGGAGGCGGTTATCGTGATGAATGGGAAGGATACATTACTGGAACGGCCGCATGTGCCAAAGGTGGCGTAACTTCTTTTATGGAAATGCCTTTAAATCAAATTCCAGCAACATTTGACGGTGATTCTTTACAAGTCAAATACAATGCAGGAAAAAATAAATTAAAAGCAGACGTTGCTTCATTCGGCGGTCTAGTTCCATTTAATTTAGATGGTGGTATTCAGGAATTAAATGACGGTGGCGTGGCTGCGTATAAATGCTTTATGGCAACTTGTGGGGATCGTGCTATTTCAGAAGACTTTATGAATGTGGATGATTATTCTTTATATGAAGGGATGAAACAAATTGCTAAAACTGGAAAAGTCTTAGCAATTCATGCCGAAAATGCAGCAATTACCGATCGTTTAGGTGAAATTGCTTATAAAAATGGGGAGACAACCTTAAAAGCTTATGTCGCAACACGTCCTGTCTTTACCGAAGTTGAGCCAATTCGTCGGGCGATTTTATTAGCAAAAGAAACAGGTTGTCGCATTCATATCTGCCATGTCGCTTGTCCTGAAGGTGTAGATGAAGTAACCAAAGCGCGTGAAGAAGGTGTTGATGTCACGTGTGAAACGTGTACGCATTATCTATACTTTGAAACAGACGAGCTAGATGCTATTGGACCAGTCGTAAAATGTTCACCACCAATTCGTGATAAAAAAGCGCAAGACGGTTTATGGGAGAAATTATTGAACAATGAAATTGCTTTTGTGACATCAGATCATTCACCTTGTACACCAGATTTGAAAGATACAGACAATGCATTTGATGCTTGGGGTGGTATTTCTGGTGTTCAAAACAATGTGGATGTTTTATTTGATGAAGGGGTACAAAAACGCGGGATGAGTTTGACGCAATTTGCAGATATCATTGCTAAAAATCCAGCTGATCGTTATAATTTAACGCAAAAAGGCCGGATTAGTATTGGCAAAGACGCAGACTTTGTCTTAATTAAACCAAATGCTCCATACACGTTAAAAGTAGAAGATTTAGAATATCGTAACCCAATTAGTCCGTATATTGGACGTGAGATTGGAGCACAAGTTGTTCAAACAATATTACGTGGAGAGGTTGTTTATAGTCAAGAGACAGGCGTGACAAGTGAATTTTCAGGTAAGTTCATCAAAAAATAATCGAAAAAAGCGTTGTGCATTGTACAACGCTTTTTTTCTATGCTTTGACAGGATTCTTCAATGGTTCAAAAGAAAAGTTATTAGGACCAGTGATTTGACATTCAATGGTATCGCCTATTTGTAAAGGCGTAGAAGCGGGTGTTCCAGTCATTAAGACATCTCCGGCTTGCCAGCCTTGGATTTGACTAATTAAGGCAAGTTGGCGTGCGGGTGAAAAAGCCATGTGATTGACGGTATCTCGTCCTAGCTCTTTTCCGTTCAAAATAGTATGAACAGTTAATGCAGAAACATCAGGAACTTCATCAGGTGTCACTAATTGCGGTCCAAAACTAAAGAAGGTGTCAAATGATTTGGCAATTGCCATAAAGCGCGGATTACGTAGTAGAATGGATTTTTCAGTCATATCTAGTGCTGTAGTATAGCCAACAATATAATCTTGCCAATTTTCTTCGTCAATATTTTTGGCTTCAGTACCTAAAATAACTGCCAATTCAGCTTCACCAGTCGTTAACGGTTCAGCTGATAGTTTTGGTAGCACGATAGAATCATTATTGCCAATAATTGTATTTGCTGGTTTGAAAAAGCTACTTGGAAAATCAGTGGGGATTTCGGTAGCTAGCGCACTTGCTTGGCCCATATAATTTACACCAATCCCAAAAATTTGATTCGGATGACGATACAAAGGACCATAGGTGATGTTGTCAAACGGTAAAATCAAATCTGTTTGTGTATTCAACCAATTGTGTTCTTCGAGGAACCAATCTCTTAAAGGCAAAATTCGTGCTTCTTTAATTAACGTTAGTAAATTTTCTTGGTAGATAGCACCAATTCGATCCGTTAAGGCAGTCAAAGGAACAACACCTTGCTTGACGACAATCACAGGGTATTCTTGGTTATTATCAATGATAGTTGACAGACGCATAGATAAACCTCCTCTTTTTTTGTTTATCATAACGTGTTTTGTAAGAACAAACAATAGGGAACGCTTTCTTTAATTAAAGATGTAATATTTTTATAGTATGTTCATAATCAATTTATGAGCAAAAATATATATCCCTAGTTTAGAATTGTGTATAATTGTTATTGTTTTGTGTTTTCTTAGTGTTTGTTTTAAATAGAAATTCGCTTTTTGGATAAAAAATAGCCAGTTGTTTTAGCACTTTATCCAATGAAAACGCAAACAACAACGATTAAAATAAGAGTAACAAATGAGTAAAGAAGGGAGGATATTTTGATAGCGTTATTTTAAAATGATCGTTTAATGTTACAAAGCAATTATTTTTTTATGGCATTTCACAAAGTAATTATAAAATATAACTCAAAAAGGAGTGTTTCTAATGAAAGTACCTAAAAAATTAGGTTTTATTCTCACGGTTATTGTACTAGGTATTCTTTTTCCGACAGTTACCTGGGCAGATACAATTGACAAAATTGCCGCACCAACTGGTTTTATGGCTGTCTTAACAATTGTTCCTTTAATTGTCGTGTTAACTTTATTGTTCTTAAAAGTAGATATGATTATCGCCGGATTGGCCGGTGGTGTGCTAGCAATGATTATTGGTGGGGTTGGTTTAGCAGAAGCAAATAAGCAGTTGCTAGAAACAATTCCAACCATGTTAAGCATTACAGTGCCAATTATTAATTCAGCAGTAGCGATGGCTGTATTTAAGTCGGGTGGTTATTCAGCGGCCTTGACGTTGGCTAAACGTGGAACCAAAGGAAAAGTTGAATGGGTTTCAGCGTTTATCGTGGTCTTATTAGCCGCAGCAACGTATATGTCAGGAATTGGTGGCGGAAGTGCGATGGTTATTGCTCCGTTAGCTTTTGCGGCAGTAGGCGTGGTACCTGAATTGATTGCAGCAATGTCTTTAGCTGCAGCAGTATCCTTTACGACTTCACCAGCTTCTTTAGAATCAAGTATTGTTTCTAAACTAGGAAATTTAGAGGTTAGTGATTATGTAGCAACAATGCGTCCTTACTGGTTAGCATTTGTTGTTTTAGCCATTGTCTTAGCTTTTTGGGGAACAAAGCGCCGAAACATTGGTTTTAAAGAAGAGGAAAATGATGAGTATGGCACGATGAGTAATGGTCAATTATTCAAAATTACCTTACCTGCTATTTTCTTATTATTTGCCGTCATCTTTGGACCTTTAGTGAATGATGTGACAGGGATTGTGATGTTTACTCCATTAACGTATATGATTGTTACGCTAGCGTTGATTTTCATTTGTACTAAATTCAATATGAATCAATCAGTTGAAGCTATGGTTGATGGTTCGACTTATATTTTAACACGTTTATTCCAAGTCGGAATTTTCTTGGCATTTATTAATGTCATTGCTCAAACTGGAACATTTGCGGTAATTGCTGGTTTGGCAAATGCTGCGCCGACAGCTATTGTCGTACCGGTTGCGGTATTGACGGGTATTTTAATTGGAATTCCTGCGGGAGCATACGTTGGTTCGGTATTAACATTGGTTTTACCAGTCGCAGTATCGTTAGGATTTTCACCAGTTGCTCTAGGCTTTGTAACGATTGGTGTTGGTTTGGGAAGTCAAATGAGTTTTGTAAATATTACAATGCAAGCTTTGTCTTCAGGATTCCAGTTACCAATTCTTGATATTGTAAAAGGTAACGTAAAATGGATTAGTCTTGCTTCAGTTATTCTATTGATTGTATCGTTCATTTTTGCTTAGGTTGAAAAAGGTTAAAGGAGAGGAAAATAACTATGGATTTATTAATTAAACAAGCACGAATTGCAGATGGTGATTCGTTAAAAGACATCGCCATTAATGATGGAAAAATTGTTCAAATCGCTGAGCATATTGAGGAATCAGCTACTCGTGTGATCGAAGCCGATGGTCGTGTCTTGATCCCAGGTTTTGTGGAAAGTCACATTCATTTAGACAAAGCATTAATCGCTGATCGTAAACCGAATAAATCAGGAACGCTTCAAGAAGCAATTAAAGTAACTGCTGAATTGAAACCAACGTTTACAAGCGAAGATGTTTATGATCGTGCAAAACGTGTGCTAGATATGATTATTCCAAATGGTGTAACAGCAATTCGGACCCATTCTGAATTTGATCCAGCCCAAGGATTTACTGGTTTTGAAGTAATTTTGAAATTGAAGGAAGAGTACAAAGATTTAGTTGATATCCAAGTGGTTGCATTCCCGCAAGAAGGTATTTTTAAAGCACCTGGAACGGAAGAAATGATGTACCAAGCGATGGAAATGGGTGCAGATGTTGTAGGAGGTATTCCTTACAATGATGCACCAGCAAATGAACATATCGATTTAGTCTTTGAAATTGCTAAAAAATACGGCAAAGATGTTGATTTACACCAAGATTTTGCGAATGAAGCTGATAATATGAGTATTGAATATCTTTGTAAAAAAACCATTGCAGAAGGCTATCAAGGTCGTGTATCTGTTGGGCATTTGACAGCATTACATGCGTTACCGCCGGAAGAATTAGCTCGCATTATTGAGTTAATGGCAGAAGCGGATATTAATGTCATGGCGTTACCAGCTACTGACTTGCACTTAGGTGCTCGTTCGGATGAATATAATGTACGCCGTGCAGTTACACCAATTCGTAAATTACGTGACGGTGGTGTCAATATGTGTATTGCAACGAATAATATTCGCAATGCTTTTACACCATATGGAAATGGGGATATTTTACAAACTGCTATGTTGGCAATTCCAGTAGCACACTTAGGTGGTGCCGATGACTTAGGTACGGTTTTACCGATGATTACGACAAATCCAGCACGTGCGATTGGTTTGAAGAACTATGGAATTGCAGAAGGAAATCAAGCGGATGTCGTCTTGTTAGATACAAAAGTGGTGGAACAGGCAATTATTGATATTCCAACTCGCTTGTTTGTCATTAAAAATGGCCGCGTAACGGTGGAAACAACGAAAGAAGTAACAATTCATCGCTAACAGCTATCCGAGTGACCTATGAGCAATTATAGTTCACTCGGCTTTTTTTTAGGATATAATCTTATTAGAAATATATTGTCGTAGAAAATTAGAAGAAAAGGAGAAATCATGACTAAGAAAGTGTCAATGACCACACAAATCGTAATTGCGGTTGTGTTAGGAATTTTATTGGGAGCAGTCTTCCCAATTGTTGGGCAACATTTAAAAATTATTGGGGACTTATTTTTGCGATTGATGCAGATGGCAATTCCAGTGCTGATTTTGGGGCAAATTATTCAAGCTGTCTCAAGCATTGAAACAAAAGAATTAACAAGCTTAGGCGGACGAACAATTGTTGTTTTTGGCTTGTCTTCCTTCTTGGCTGCTGTTTGGGGAATTTTAATGGCAATTGTATTCAAAGCAGGTGCAGGGACTGATTTATCAGCAGCTAGTGAGGTAGCTGTGGAAGCGAAAGAAATTTCATTTACAGAAACCTTTTTAGGTTTTGTACCAACAAATATCTTTGATGCATTATCAAGTGGTACGATTGTGCAAATTATTGTTTTTGCCTTATTCTTTGGTGTGGCGCTAAACAAATTTATGAGTACTCATCCAGAGTCACCTCTAGGTAAGGTAATTGTAGATTTTAATGATGTAATTATCATGATTATTCGATATGTTATGATTATTGCACCACTAGGCATTTTTGCACTAATTGCCTCAACAATTAGTAATTTAGGATTAGATATTATTGGTTCGTTGTTATCTTATTTAGGCGTCTATGCTTTAGCAACTGTTTTATTCTTAGGACTATGGATTACCCTAATTTCGGTCTACGTAAGGGTAAGTCCAATTCGATTAATCAAAAACATGAAAAATATGTCTGTCATGGCATTGGCAACTACGTCTTCAGCAATTACACTGCCTACAGCAATGGAAGAAACCCAAACAAAATTAGGTGTCAGCCAACGGATTACTAATTTGGTTTTACCGTTGGGCATGTCCTTAAATAGTAACGGTTCAGCGATGCATATGGCGATAACGGTAATGACTATTTCGCAAATGTATCAAATTGATTTTAGTTTGGCACAAATTGCTTATGTCGCTGTGGCAGCAACAATTATTTCATTAGCGAATGCAGTTGTTCCGGGTGCAGGTCTTGTTTCTCTGGCAATTATTGTGCCGCAAATGGGCTTGCCGATTGAGAGTATTGCGATTTTTGCAGGAGTCGAATGGTTTGTTGGCATGTTACGGACTATCTTGAATGTTAACTCCGATGTTTATTCTGCTATTGTAGTAGCAAAATCAGTCAATGAAATTGACTATGACATTTTTAACGGTAGAAAAAACGCATAAAATAAGACCATTAGCTAGTTTCTACATATAGAAGCTAGCTTTTTTTATAAACAACACAGAGTTTTAAACGGGAATACTTATTTGTTTCGTAAATTATGGTATACTAGATTAGAATCTTTTAGGGAAAATAGAAGATAGAGGAAAACAGATCATGATTTTTATCAAGCATATGGTTTAATCCCTGTATTAAAAAATCATTGGATGTTTTATAAATGTCGAATATACATACTTATTAAAGAGTAGTAAATAATTAATTGAGAGGTGAAAATTTTGAGTAAAATCAAAATTATCCCACTTAGTGGTGTGCGAGAAAATGGAAAAAACTTGTACATTGCTGAAGTGGAAGAGGATATATTTGTGTTAGATTGTGGTCTACGCTATCCAGAAAATGAGTTATTAGGAATCGATACAGTTATTCCTGATTTTTCGTATTTAGAAGAAAATGCTGAGAGAGTCGCAGGGGTCTTTTTAACGCACGGTCACGCAGATGCAATCGGTGCATTACCGTACTTTTTGGAAAAAATCCAAGTCCCAGTATTTGGTACACAGCTGACAATTGAATTAGCAAAAATGGCGGTACATCGTTATGAGCCAACAAAGAAATTTAAAGAATTCCATGTGATTGATGTGCATTCTGAGATTGATTTTGAAGGCACAACTGTTAGCTTCTTTTCAACGACACACACGATTCCTGACTCTGTCGGAATTTGTTTGAATACACCTGAAGGAAATATTGTTTATACAGGCGATTTCAAGTTTGATCAAGCAGCTATTCCAATGTATCAAACAGACTTTGCTCGTTTAGCTGAAATTGGTAAAGAAGGTGTCTTAGCCTTATTAAGTACATCAAGTAATGCTGAAAATGCAGCAACAGTGGCTTCAGAAGCTCAAATTGCTGATGAAGTAGCTGATACTATTCGTTATTGGGAAGGTCGCATTATTGTTGCTTGCGTGGCAAGTAATTTACAACGTGTTCAACAAGTGATTGAAGCTGCCCATCGTGCGGATCGTAAAGTCGTTTTAACCGGACAAGACTTTGGTAAAATTATTCGTACTGCGATGAAATTGAATAAAATTAAACTTCCTGATGAGCATATTTTAATTACACAAAAAGAAATGAGTAAGTATGACGATAGCCAAATTGTAATCTTAGAAACTGGTCGTATGGGTGAGCCAATCAAAGCTTTGCAACGTATGGCCAGTGGCGCTCATCGGACGCTGAAAATCAAAGAAGGAGATTTGGTTTACATTACAACCACTCCAACGATTGCGATGGAAACTTTTGTTGCGAAGACTGAGGATATTATTTATCGTACGGGTGCAACTGTTAAGAGTATCTCAGATAATTTGCGCGTTTCTGGTCATGCAAGTCCGAATGATTTGCAGCTGATGTTAAACTTTATGAAACCTAAATACTTCTTACCAGTTCAAGGGGAGTATCGCTTATTAGCAGCACATGCTAAATTAGCACAAGAAGTGGGCATTCCGTTAAACCATATTTTTATTACAGCTCGTGGGGATGTTTTAGAATATACAAAAGGTGAACTTGTTTCAGCTGGTAGTGTGCCTGCGGAAAATGTGATGGTCGATGGTATTGGTGTCGGTGACATTGGAAATATCGTCTTAAGAGATCGTAAAGTTTTATCAGAAGATGGGATATTTGTTGCCGTTGTAACGATTAATCGGCGTGAAAAACGAATTGTTTCGAAACCACAAATTACATCAAGAGGTTTTGTTTATGTCAAGGCTAGCCGAGATTTGATTCGTGAAGGTGGCGAAATGGTGGAACAAATCGTAGACAAACATCTAAATGAACCTGATTTCGAATGGGGTAAATTGAAGCAAGATATTCGCGATCAGTTAAGTCGTTACCTATTTGAACAAACAAAACGACGTCCAGTTATTTTGCCAGTGATTATGGAAGCAAGCCAACGAAATAGAAAAAGATAAAGAAAGCGAAGCAGCCTATAACCGAGTATGGTTATAGGCTGTTTTTTTGTTTTACTCAGAGTTTATTGGTGTGCAGTGTTATTTTTCACATACAGTATTGGCACAAAGAAGTGTGCCAAAGCTCTATGTAGAAGTGATTGAAAACCCTATCATTTTGAATTAGACTAAGTATGTAAAGACAAACATTTTATTTATTGGGAGGAGAAAAGGACATGGCAGAAGAGAAAAAAGGAATAAAAGCCAAAGTTCAGCGTTTTGGTAGCTATTTGAGTGGCATGGTTATGCCGAATATCGGTGCTTTTATTGCATGGGGTGTTATTACAGCTTTATTTATTGAGACAGGTTGGTTACCTAATGAACAATTAGCATCAATGGTTAGCCCAATGATTACGTATTTATTGCCATTATTGATAGGGTATACAGGCGGTAGCATGGTTCATGGTCAACGAGGAGCAGTTGTCGGAGCGATTGCAACGATGGGGGTAATCGTTGGATCAGAAGTTCCAATGTTTATTGGGGCAATGATTATGGGTCCAATCGGTGGCTGGTGTATAAAGAAATTTGATGAATTATTCTCAGATAAAATTCGTGCAGGTTTTGAAATGTTAGTTAATAACTTTTCTTCTGGTTTGATTGGTTTTGCTTTAGCTATTTTAGGATTTTATGGTATTGGCCCAGTTGTAAGTTCATTAACAACGATGATGGGCAATGGTGTAGAAGCCATTGTGAATGCTAGCTTACTACCATTAGCAAATATCTTCATTGAACCAGCTAAAATCCTGTTCTTAAATAATGCGATTAATCACGGTATTTTGACACCGTTAGGAACGGAACAATCACTTGAAACAGGTAAGTCCATTCTATTCTTATTAGAAGCTAATCCTGGCCCAGGTGTTGGTCTGCTATTAGCTTACATGTTCTTTGGTAAAGGCGCTGCTAAATCTTCGGCTCCAGGTGCAGTGATTATTCAATTTTTAGGCGGGATTCATGAAATTTACTTCCCATATGTCATGATGAAACCGCTCCTGTTTTTAGCGGTGATTGGTGGAGGAATTTCAGGAACGTTCACATTCCAATTATTGGATGCTGGTTTACAAGCCGCTGCTTCACCGGGATCAATTATCGCGATTTTGGGAATGGCTCCTAAAGGTGGCTCACTTCCTGTGATTGCTGGGGTAGTCGTTGCAGCAGTAGTCTCATTCCTTATTTCAATGGTTATCTTAAAAGCTGACCGTTCGACTGAAGACGAATTTGCTGCATCCCAAGCAGCGGTAGCTTCAGCTAAAGCTGAAAGTAAAGGACAAGCGGTTGCTGTTGAGGAAACAGTTGTTGTACCAACAGTAGATAAGAAAATCGATAAAATCATTTTTGCTTGTGATGCCGGTATGGGATCTAGTGCGATGGGAGCATCTGTTTTACGAAACATGATTAAAAAAGCAGGTGTAGAGATACCAGTAAGTAACTCGGCAATTAATAATTTAAAAGATGAGTCAAATACGCTAATTGTCACTCAAGTAGAGTTATACGAACGTGCCAAACAAAAAGCACCGTCGGCAGATTTTGTGACCGTTGAAAACTTTATGAATAGCCCTCGTTATGAAGAAGTAGTTAATCGAATGAAAGAACAATCAAGCTAATACATTTCGTTAGCACAATTAGGGCGAAAAGCAGTGAAACATAAACTGCTTTTCGTCATTTTTAGGAGGTGAATAACTTGTATTTCTCTAATCGGGAAAAACAAATTTTAAAGCTATTAGTGGAATATACAGAAGGGATTACTCCACAAGAGTTACAAACGCAACTGCAAATCAGTAAACGGACACTGTATCGTGAAATATCAAGTATTGAAAAAAGCTTGAAACCATTAGAAATTCAAATTGTGAAACCGCGCGGTAAAGGGTACCAACTCGTTGGTGAGGCGAAGAAAATTGCAGATATAAAACAAGTTATCCAAAAAGATAAGCAAATGCCTATAGACAATGTCCATCGTCAAAGTGCGTTGGCCTCTAATCTTCTATTAGCCGATGAAGAACAAACAATTGAAGGCTTAGCAATTGATTTTGACGTCAGTCCGAGTACGATTCATAACGATTTACAACTGGTGGAAGAAAGTTTAAAAGACTATTCGTTAACTTTAGAACGTCGTAAAGCACGAGGCATTATCATTACAGGCGGTGAATATGAGCGGCGTCAAATTCTTGGAAATACGATTTATAGCGGTGTGAGTGAGTATGAATTTTTTCATTATTTATCGTCACTTACAGCAACAATGACAGAAGCGATGACGACTAATTTTTTCTTACGATTAATCACCCCACAAGCGTTTTATATTGCTAAGACGGTGATTTTAGATAAACGCAATAAATTATTTTTAGAAGTAACAGACAATCAAATTCAGCAAGTGATTACGATTTTAGCCTTATCGATTGACCGGGTTAAAACCAATCATTTGTTAAACAATTCATTCAATAAGAGCCAAATTTCCGCTGAAATTTATGCACTAGCTGAGCAAATTATGACTAATGTGACGGAACATGGTGTTGTGATGCCGGAAGAAGAGTACCTCTTTTTTGCTCGTCAGTTAGAAGGTGTGAATTACAAAAAACCGCAAAATATCTTTTTAGAAAGTTTTGATGTGGCGTTGTCTTATCAAGTGCGCGAAGTGATTCGTATTGTATCTGAAGAAATGCAAATTGATTTTCGAGTGGATGATGTCTTGTACTATGACTTATTGACCCATTTGTCAGCGGCATTTAAACGGATGAATAATTTAGTCCAATTAGCTAATAACCCTTTACTTGACAAAATTGTGGTGCAATACGAGGCATTGACACAGGCAATTCAGTCAGCATTATCAAACCAATTTCCAGATGAACAGTTTTCAACGAATGAATTAGCTTATATCGTAATTCACTTTGCGGCTTCGCTTGAACGTCATCCTACGAAAAAAGCTATTTCTACCTTAGTTTTATGCTCAAGTGGAATTGGTACGGCAAAAATTTTAGAAAGTCGTTTACGAAAATATATTCCTGAAATTGATCATATTCAAATCATTAAAATTTCGCAGATGAGTCATGTCGATTATAAAAAGTTTGATTTAATCCTTTCAACGATTTTCTTACCAGATTTTACTTTGCCATATAAATTGATTTCACCGTTGTTATTAGACGATGAAGTTCAACGATTAAAGCAAGAAATTGCAGACAAACGTTTTGAGTCTAAAAGTGCAGAACCTGTCATTGTTGCTAAAGAATCAGAAGGTTCATTTGATTATGTTTATGACTTAATGAAAGTCGGCAATGACTTATTAACACAGTTTGATATTAAGTCCATTCAAACAGACAAAACATTGGAAGCGACGATTCAACAAATTATGGAAGGATTGGAAGGCGTCATTGTTGAAGATGCCCTAAAAGTGAGTGAACGCGTGTTAAGACGACACCAAACAGCGCCCATTGGGATTCCTGGTACGAACTTAGCTTTGTTTCATAGCTCTAATCCCTATGTGAAAGCTCCTTACTTTAGCATATTCGACTTAACTTCGCCTATTCCAGTATTAGGTATGGACAAACGGCCGATGGCACTTTCACGCGTGTTGTTGATGCTCGCTCCTGAACCAATGACACCGGTAGAAGAAAAATTACTAGGCTTAATTAGCGCGTCCATTATTGAAAGTGATTTGAATATGGAGATTTATCAAAATGAAACCAAAGAAGTTATTTATGAATTAATTAGTTCTCTCTTTGTGAATGAAATTAGAGAGGCAGAGGAGGAAAAATAATGCAATTAGAAAAAAATATGATTTTATTAAACCAAGAATTTACTACTAAAGAAGAAGCAATTCGTGAAAGTGGCCGTTTATTAGTGGAAGCTGGCTGCGTAGAAGAAGCGTATATCGATGCAATGATTGAAAGAAATAATTTAGTTTCGACGTACATGGGGAATTTTATTGCCATTCCACATGGTACCGATGAAGCCAAAAAATACGTGAAAAAAAGTGGCATTTCGATTATCCAAGTACCGCAAGGAGTCGATTTTAGTACAGACGAGGAAGAAAAATTAGCAATGGTCGTCTTTGGTATCGCGGGTGTGGATAATGAACATTTAGACATTTTACAAAAAATTGCTATTTTCTGCTCTGATGTGGACAATGTTGTGAAATTAGTGAGTGCTTCTTCTGTTGAAGAAATTATTTCCTTGCTTGAGGAGGTCGAATAGGATGAAAGCTGTTCACTTTGGTGCAGGAAATATCGGCCGTGGTTTTATCGGAGAGATTTTATTTAACAATGATTTTTCCATCGACTTTGTTGATATCAATGCGACGCTTATTGATGCCTTAAAAGAAAGACAGAGCTATGAAATTGAATTAGCCAGCGAGGGAAAAGAACGCATTACCGTATCGAATGTCAATGGACTAAACAATCAAACAGAACCAGAAGCTGTGATTGCTGCGATTTCTCATGCTGATTTAGTAACTACTGCAATTGGACCAAATATTTTGCCATTTATTGCGGAATTAATTGCCAAAGGGATTCAAAAACGTCGAGCTGCAGATATCACAGCACCCCTTGATGTGATTGCGTGTGAAAATATGATTGGTGGCAGTCAATTTTTATTCTCGAAAGTTAATGAATATCTAACGAAAGAAGATTTGGCATACGTTGAAGCATTTGTAGGCTTTCCAAATGCGGCAGTCGATCGGATTGTACCTATCCAACATCATGAAGATCCCTTGTTTGTTTCAGTAGAACCCTTTAGTGAGTGGGTCGTGGATGCAACGCAGTGTAAAAATCAAACGTTACAATTGAATGGCGTGTTGTACGTAGAAGACTTAGAACCATATATTGAACGAAAACTGTTTTCTGTCAATACTGGACATGCGACAACGGCTTATACAGGAAGTTTTTATGGTTATCAAACAATTGGTGAAGCAATTGTTGATGAACGAGTATTGAGTCAATTAAAGCAGGTATTACAAGAAACCGGTAATTTATTAATTGAAAAATGGGGATTTGATCGACAAACACATGTACAATATACAGAAAAAATCATTCATCGCTTTGAAAATCCATATATTTCCGATGATATTTCACGCGTTGCAAGGACACCGATTCGCAAGCTAGGTTTTGATGAACGGTTTATTCGTCCAATCCGTGAAGCGAAGGAACGTGGGCTTTCTTACCAACACTTAGTAGAAGTAGTCGCGATGATTTTGCATTATCAAGATGTGAATGACCAAGAAAGCGTTGAGTTGACACAGCTTTTAACAGAAAAAACAGTTCGAGAAGTTATTCAATCAATAACAAAATTGATGGATGAGGACTTAATTGCCGAGATTGAAGCAGCTTACAAAAAAATAAAGTGATTTCACTCGAAGGGTTCTTGCTTTTCCAATAAAAGGGTGGTAAAATTGGCATATACCAAAAATGAAATACAAAGGAGAGTTTTTCATGGAGATTATTCGTGTAAAAAATGCCGATGAAGGCGGAAAAAAAGCATTTGAAATTATTAAAGAAGGTATTGCAAAAGGCGCTACAACATTTGGTTTAGCAACAGGAAGTACCCCTGAAACATTGTATAGCTATTTAGTTGCAAGTGACTTAGATTTTTCTGATAAAACTTCTATTAATTTAGACGAATATGTAGGCTTAAGCGGCGACGACGAACAAAGCTACCGTTACTTTATGAACAAACACCTTTTCAACGAAAAACCTTTTAAAGAATCATATGTGCCAAATGGTAAAGCAGAAGATTTAGAAGCAGAATGCAAACATTATGATGAAATTATCGAGCAACATCCAATTGATATCCAAATCTTAGGGATTGGTCAAAATGGCCATATTGGTTTTAACGAACCAGGCACACCATTTGATGTAAAAACACAAGTCGTTGATTTAACAGAATCAACAATCAATGCGAACAAACGCTACTTTGATAAAGTAGAAGATGTACCTACTCGTGCGGTATCAATGGGAATTGGTTCAATCATGCAAAGTAAAAAAATCGTATTAATGGCATTTGGCGAAGCAAAAGCAGATGCAATTAAAGGGATGATTAATGATGCACCAACGACTGATTTACCAGCAAGTGTGTTACAAAACCATGATGATGTTATCGTGATTGTTGACGAAGAAGCAGCAAGTAAATTATAAAAAATAGCAAACCTGTATCTCTGCAACGCTAGTTTGTAGGGATACAGGTTTTTTTGTATTCTCATTGAAGAAACATGGAGAAAATTGTTCAGAATTTTTAGAGTTATTTGTAGGTTCTATTACTTAAAATAACTTGTTGCACGATAAATTTATAAATAAATATTTTTACTTAACAACGTAATAATTTAATTATCTGTTATTATCTGTTACAATAGTTGTGTTATACTGTGTCAATGAAAGAGAAGATATCAAGCCTTTCTTCTTGTTGTTCTGTACTAATTTAAACAAAGTCAAAGAGTAATAATTAAACAATGAAATAGCAATATAAATTTCATTTAGGAAAACAATCGAGGTGTAAAAAAATGGCGACAAAACATGATTTGATTTTGGCACATATCGAAGGCTTACCTGTGGGGGAGCGTATTTCTGTTCGTGGTATTGCCAAAGATTTAGAAGTAAGCGAAGGAACTGCTTATCGAGCAATCAAAGATGCTGAAAATATTGGCTTGGTTTCAACCATTCAGCGTGTAGGGACAATCCGTATTGAACGCAAATTAAAAAAACATATTGAAAAATTGACGTTTGGTGAAGTTGTACAAATTATCGAAGGCGACGTTTTGGGTGGAGAATCAGGTTTAGAGAAAGATTTGAATCGCTTTGTCATTGGAGCGATGAAAGAAAATGCCATGGAACGCTACATTACACCAGGTTCTTTAATGATTGTCGGAAACCGTGAAAACGTCCAAAAATTGGCGTTGCAACAAGGGGCAGCCGTATTGATTACCGGTGGTTTTGAAACAACCCCTGAAATTCAACAATTAGCAGACGAGACAGCTCTACCGATTTTACGAACAACGTATGATACCTTTACCGTAGCAACAATGATTAATCGTGCATTGAGCGATCAATTAATCAAAAAAGAGATTTTATTAGTTGGCGACATCTATATGCCATTAGAAAAGACCAAGTATTTATCCATCTATGATACGGTGAAAGATTACAAACGCTTGTCGGAAGAAACGCAACATTCACGTTATCCGGTGGTCAATCGGAACATGCGAGTGGTTGGAATTGTGACTGCCAAAGATATTTTAGAGAAATCAAGTTCACAATTAATTGAACGTGTGATGACCAAAGATCCACGTATGGTCAAAAAAGAAATGAGTGTGGCATCCGTGAGCCACCAAATGATTTGGGATGGCTTAGAAGTAATGCCCGTTGTAGCAGATGATTTGTCGTTGCTTGGAATCGTGACTCGTCAAGATGTGATGAAGGCAATGCAATTGGTCCAACGTCAACCACAAGTTTCTGATACTATTTCAGACCAAATTACCGGACAAGTTCAGCTCATTGAGCAGGATTTTGATGGAAGCAAACTAGAACAACCACATTTTCGTTTTACGGTATCTCCACAAATGGTTGATGAATTAGGGACAATCTCTTTCGGCGTCTTAAATGAAGTGATTGCGAATGCAACGAAACGTACCATGATTGCCAACCAACGTCGCAATACGTGGATTGAACAAGTAAATCTGCATTATTTTCGTTTAATTCAGTTAGAAAGTGAGATTGTATTGCAACCGAAAATTTTAGAATTAGGTCGACGTTCAGCCAAGTTAGACATCGAAATTTTTATTGAAAATTCATTGGTCGGCAAAGCAATCGTTGTTTGCCAAGTAATGGAACGTCCTTAGGAGGAAAATAGATGACTGTACAAGCAGAGATTTTAGCAGAAATAAAAAAATATGACACGATTATTATCCATCGTCATCAACGACCTGATCCCGATGCATTAGGGTCACAAGTCGGTTTGGCAGAATTATTAAGAAATAGTTTTCCAGAAAAAAACATTTACCAAGTTGGTGGACCGGTGGAAGGGCTAGAGTATCTAGCAGAGATGCAAGATATTTCGGAAGATACTTATCGAGGGGCGTTAGTCATTGTTACTGATACTGCGAATGCCCCACGTATTAGTGATTCACGTTTTGATTTAGGCGCACGTTTAATTAAAATTGATCATCACCCAAATGACGAGCCTTATGGTGACTTGCAATGGGTTAATACCAATGCAAGTAGTTGTAGTGAAATGATTGCTGACTTTTGGGAGTTATTTGATGAATTAATTATGAATGAAGAAGCTGCACGTCTATTGTACGGTGGGATTGTTGGCGATACAGGTCGCTTTTTGTATCCTTCAACAAGTGCGCATACGTTAGAGATTGCCGCTAAATTATTGCGATATGATTTTGATGCCGCTGAATTAAACCGTCAAATCCAACAAGTATCACAAAAAGTTGCGCATTTGTCCGGTTATGTTTATCAAAATGTAACTGTTGATGCGAACGGCGCGGGTTATGTTATCTTATCAAAAGAAATTATGGATAAATTTGAGGTAAGTGATGCGGAAACCGCAAGTATTGTCTCTTTACCAGGGGTAGTAGAAGAAGTGTTAGCATGGGCAATTTTCGTTCAGCAACCAGAAGGCTATTATCGTGTCCGCTTACGCTCAAAAGGGCCAGTGATTAATGAGTTAGCGAAGCAACATCACGGTGGTGGACATCCACTAGCAAGTGGTGCCAATGCCAAAGACTTAGACGAAGTAAATGAAATTTATCAAGAAATTCAACGCTTGTGTCAGGAGTTTAGAACTATATAATCCGGTTTCAAAATATTTGTAATTTGGACTTGACAAAAAGTAGATAGGTCTATACAATTAGCCTTGTTAACATATTTGTTTTCATGTGACTAGGAGAGACTAGGCATGGAAAAAACTTCCGAGGGTGTCGTGTACACTTTTAGGGGCTTTTTCCATGCTTTTTTAATTTGTTGGCCGCAAATTTCTTTAGTTACTGAAAACCGCTATTCTGCAGAAGAGGAATTGTTAAAAATGAAAATCAAAAAAATCTTGAATCAAAATGCTGTACTGGTTGACGATGATGGGGAAGAGAAAGTAGCGATTGGCAAAGGAATCGGTTTTGAGAAAAAACGCAATGACCGGTTATTTTCCAGAGAAGTTGAACGCATTTTTGTGATGGAAGCTGAAGGACAAGTGAAATTACAAAATCTATTGAATCAAATAGATGAGCAATTTTTATTTGCTGCCGAGCGTATTATTGATCATGCGGAGACGGTTTTAATGGAAAAGTTAAACGAGCATGTACTAATTGCTTTAACTGACCATATTGCTTTTGCTGCATCAAATATTCGCAATGGAATTGTTATTCGTAACAAATTGCTTCGAGAAATTGAAGTGTTGTACAGCGATGAATTTAGCGTTGCACAATGGGCAGTCGATTATTTAAACAAAGAACTAGGGATTCCTTATACCTATGATGAAGCAGGTTACATTGCCATTCATGTGCATAGCGCACGCAGTGGACATAGTAGCAATCATCAAAGTATTCGTGAAGTGACAATTATTTCAGATATTATTCGTTTGATTGAAAAAGAGCTAGCTGTCGATATTCATTCCGATCAGATGGTACTAAATTATTCACGCTTAGCGAATCATTTACGACTACTTTTACAACGTTTCCACAATCAACAATATGCGGTATTGGATGACGAGATTATTGAGATGGTCAAAAGAAAATACCCCGAAAGTTATGAAATAGCAAAGAAAATTCGGGTACTACTTATTAAAAATTATCAAATTTCAACAACAAGTGAAGAATTAGGCTACTTAGCGATTCACATTGAGCGACTAAGATTAGCTAAAATGGAGGAATAGAAATGAAAGCATATATGCAACGTATGGGACGTTCGTTGATGTTACCAGTGGCAACACTTCCAGTAGCAGCATTATTTATGGGAATTGGTTACTGGATTGACCCAAGTGGTTGGGGTGGTAATAATTTATTAGCCGCTTTTTTAATTAAAGCTGGTGGAACTATTTTAGATAATTTAGGAATTTTATTTGCAGTTGGTTTGGCTTTAGGGATGTCCAAAGATAAAGATGGATCATCTGCTTTAGCAGGTTTAATTGCTTTCTTAACACCAATGACATTAGTTAATTCTGGTGCAGTGGCGATGTTTAGAAAAGTTGATATTGAGCAAGTAAATGTTGCTTTTGATGCAATAAATAATAAAAACGTATTTGTTGGTATTTTAGCAGGTTTAGTTGCAGCAGCGATGTATAACCGTTTTAGTGGTGTAAAATTACCAATGGCATTATCTTTCTTTAGCGGAAAACGCGCCGTACCAATCGTAACTGCAGCAGTGATGGCTGTTTTGTCAGCATTATTAATTTTTGTTTGGCCACCTGTTTATACTGGTTTAGTAACATTTGGTGAATTTATTTCTAGCTTGGGACCTGTAGGAGCTGGTCTATACGGATTCTTCAACCGTCTATTAATTCCAACTGGTTTACACCATGCATTAAATAATGTATTTTGGTTCAACTTAGCTGGAATTGATGATATCGGTAAATTCTGGGCAAGTGAAGGTGTTAAAGGTGTAACTGGTATGTATCAAGCAGGTTTCTTCCCAGTGATGATGTTTGGTTTACCAGCTGGTGCATTGGCAATGTATCAATGTGCTCGTCCTGAAAAGAAAAAAGTCACTGCTTCACTTATGTTAGCAGCTGGTTTTGCAGCATTCTTTACAGGCGTAACTGAACCATTAGAATTTTCATTTATGTTTGTTGCATGGCCATTATATGTTGTTCATGCAGTGTTAACTGGTATTTCAATGTTTATCGCAGCATCATTCCATTGGACAGCTGGATTTAACTTTAGTGCTGGTTTAGTCGATTACTTGTTGAGCTTACGTGTACCAATTGCAAACCAACCATTAATGTTAATCGTATTAGGCTTAATTATGGCTGTTGTTTACTACTTTACTTTCTTGTTTGTAATCAAAAAATTCAACTTAATGACTCCTGGTCGTGAAGAGGGTACTGGCGAAGAAACAGAAGATGTTGCAACATCTGGCGATAACAAATATGCAGCAATGGCTGAACGTATTTTTGTTGGTTTAGGTGGTGCAGATAACTTAACATCTGTTGATAATTGTACAACTCGTTTACGTTTACAAGTAAAAGATACAGGCGCGGTTGACCAAGCAAAAATTAAAGCAACAGGCGTCCCTGGAATTAGTGTCATCGATAAAACAAATATCCAAGTCATCGTTGGAACAGAAGTACAATTTGTAGCAGACGAATTGTCTCGTATTCATAGTGGTGCACCAGTCGCAGCAGCTACTGATAAAGCTGTTGCTGTCGAAGAAGTTGTTGAAGTATCTTCTGTCAATGATGTGTATGCTGTGGCAAATGGTCAAGTTGTGCCGATTGAACAAGTCTCAGATGAAGTCTTCTCACAAAAGATGATGGGTGACGGATTTGCAGTGTTACCGACAACCGGTGAAATTTTTGCACCAGTTGCAGGAACAATCATGAATATCTTCCCGACAAAACATGCGATGGGTATCCAAACAGCATCTGGTGTTGAAGTATTATTACACATGGGAATTGATACGGTAAGCTTGAAAGGCGAACCATTTGAATTATATGTTTCTGAAGGTCAAAAAGTCGCTCGTGGCCAATTAATTGCAAAAGTTGATTTAGAGGCTATTTTAGCAGCTGATCGTAAAACAGATATGATTGTTGTCTTTACGAACCCAGACAACATTTCTTCATTAACGATTGAAGCTGGTGAAAACACAGCGAATACGGTTATTGGTACAGTCGAAGCAAAATAATTAATATATGTTTGAATCCAACTACTTTCTATAAGGAAGTAGTTGGATTTTTTTTGTCTAAAATATATCAACAAGCAAATGGAAAGTGGTTTGTAGGGAATCAAAAATTTGTTAGGATGAAACACAGATGTTTAGCTACGGGAAGTGGTATTAAATAAAGGAAATATATTATTTTTAGATACCGCTTACATTTTTGCGGATGAATAATGCAAAAATATCTACTAACAATTCCCAATAGCTCCATCTATACTTAAGTCAGAAAAGGAGATAGAAAGATGCGCGATCGAACAATCAAATTGTTGAGGACATTCATTGTTTCTGATTTTCCTATTAGTCTCACTCGATTAACCGAAGAATTTATGCTAAGTGAACGAACAATCAGAAATGAAATCAACGTATTGAATGATTATTTACTTGAAAATGCTTTACCGACTCTACAGACCATTCGTGGCAAAGGTCTTCAACTATCGATAACTGAAAGTCAAAAAAAGTTATTAATTCAATTAATCGGGAGTGAGAATCAAGAGCAAATTTTGACTCGTGAAGAACGACTATTAGATTTAATTCTATCAATTTCAATTGGAAAAGAGCGTGTCTTTTTATATCAAAAAGAGAACGAATTTCAAATTTCAAAAAGTTCGTTGGATGAAGATATGCGACGTTTGCGACAAATGATGAAAGAGTATCAAGTAGAAATTGTCAGTGTACCAAAAGAAGGCTTAATCTTAAGCGGTAAAGAAAAAGTCATTCGAACCATGATTTATTCTTTTGTGAATAAAATGGTGGATAACTTCACTCTAACCGATGAATTAAAGAATCGGTCGGTCAAAAAACAAATTATTTTTAGTTATATTTCATTAGAAGTATTTACTAAAATTGACCGAATTTACGATCAATGTATTTCGGCAAGTGAAGATAGCTTGTACCGTAAAAATTTAGTGCTATTCACGTCAATCTGGTTTACAAGGCTGCAGAATAAAGGCAGTCTGCAAATGTCAGCGTGGGTGAAGAAACACTCCTACACAACACCGGAATTAAAAGCATTTGTACAAGCTATTTTTGAGACTTTTTCCATTCAAGAGGAAGCGAATGAACGTAGCTACTTAACTTTCATGCTTGATACCTTTAATCCCAAAAATATGAATACATCAGTCGAATGGGGACAAGCACAAATGCTTTCTATTCAGCTGATTCAACATGTTGAAGCGAGTACGCATATTCCTTTTTCAAAAAAAGAAAAAGATTTGCAAGAAGGTTTGTATCAACATATTGGTAGTTTACTAAGTCGTGTGCGTTATGATGTGCAATTTGCTAATCCATTAAAAGAAAATATTAAATCAAACTACGGAATACTCTACCAAGCAGTGCAAAGTTTTACGCCAGAATTTACAAAACTTTTGGGAAAAGAGCTGTCAGAAGATGAAATCGCTTTTTTAACAATTCATTTTTC
Organism: Candidatus Enterococcus willemsii; assembly: GCF_009933335.1. Classification (GTDB taxonomy): domain Bacteria; phylum Bacillota; class Bacilli; order Lactobacillales; family Enterococcaceae; genus Enterococcus_F; species Enterococcus_F willemsii. The sequence continues at coordinate 49,007 of NZ_MAEL01000049.1, forward strand.
TTCAGCTTTCAGTGAACTAAATCAGGAATTGTCCTATTTTTATCGTGCAGTTGTTATTTGTAATCATGGAGTGGCAACCGGGAAATTATTATCCGAAAATTTGAAGGAGCTATTTAATATTGAGGTATTAGCAGTTTTAAGCTCACGAGAAGTCGCATTAATTGAGAAATTAGACGTTGATTTGGTCTTCTCAACTGTGCCGATTGAAGTAGAAAAGAAGCCATTGCTGATTGTTGAACCGATCATTAAAGAAGATAGCAAAGCAGCAATTGCTGACTTTTTAAAGCAGTACAATCAGTATCGTCGATTCTCTAGCAATCGGGAAGACTCGACTTCGATGTTTTCGGCTATTTTGAAGCTAATCGAAAACGAAACAAAAGTTACAGAAGACCTGTATCAAGAATTAGCACGTATTTTTAGAGAAAATCAGTTATCAATTAACACAAAGGAGTTGCAACCGATGATTAAAGATTTCTTACAAGACGAGAATATTTTATTGAATGTAGAAGCCGATGATTGGCAGGAATTAATTACGATTGTCTCGCAGCCTTTATTGAAGGAAGAGGCAATTACTGACAAATATATTCAAGCAATGATTGAGGCGGTGGAAGAATTTGGTCCGTATATTGTGATTGGTGAACATTTGGCGTTAGCCCATGCACGACCGGAAGATGGCGTGAACCAATTAGGGTTGAGCGTCGCAACTGTCAAAACGCCTGTGAAATTTGGGCATGAAGAAAACGATCCAGTGAAAATCATTTTTTGTTTATCGGCAGTGGATTCATTTTCACATTTGAATATTATGCGAGGGTTAATTGATTTAATTAATGATGAACAGAAACTGAATCAATTGTTACAAGCGGAAACAATCGAAGAGTTCAAATTAACTCTTTTTAATTAAAAATAGATAGGAGAAAAGAAAATGGGAAGAAAAGTAGAAATTTTATTTGTATGTGGTGCAGGGTTAGGAAGTAGTTTTGCTGCTCAAATGGCAGCCGAGGATGTGTTGAATCAACATAACGTACAGGCGAAGCTCGATCATGTAGATATTTCAACAGCAGCGTCGATGAGTCCAGATATTATTATTACAGCACAAAACTTTCAATCACAATTTGAAAAATTTGCGATTGATTCGGATAAAACAGCAATTGTTTATTTAAAAAATATTGTTTCAAAAGCCGAGATTGAAGAAAAATTAGTCCCAGTCTTAGCAGCCAAAGGCGCATTATAAAATCGAAAGGAATGATCATCAATGGGTGTTGTAAATTTTATTATTGATAATATTTTAACGCAAGCATCAATTACAATTGCTTTAATTGCTATGCTAGGTTTGATGTTACAAAAGAAATCAATGGGTCAAGTTATTTCAGGAACATTGAAAACGCTTCTAGGATTTCAAGTGTTAAGTGCGGGCTCAAGTATTATTGTTGGCAGTTTAACTTATTTTGGGGAAATTTTTACAGCTGGTTTTCAGATACAGGGAATTATTCCCTCGATTGAAGCGATTAATGGTCAAGCGATGAATGAATTGGGCTTAGGTCGAGATATTGCTTTAACATTTTTAGCTATTTTTATTTTTAATATCTTGATTGCTCGTTTCACGAAATGGAAATATATCTTTTTAACAGGGCAAGCAATTTTGTGGATGGCAACAATGACGACTGTTTTGGGTTACTTTGCAGGCTTACGTGGTATGGTCTTAATCATAGTCGGAGGCTTTGTTGGTGGGGCTTTTGCAGTGGCAATGCCTGCAATTGCACAACCGATTATTCGGAAAATTACTGGTTCAAATGATATTGCCTTGGGCCATTTTTGTACGATTGGCTACATGTTTGAAGCAGGAGTTGCGAAGATTTTTGGCGAAAAAGGGGAAAAGAAAAAATCAATTGAAGATATTCGTCTTCCAGCTTCCTTTGAATTTTTACAAGATACGTATTTGTCTGTGATGGTAGTTATGGTGCCATTATATATTATTACGGCAGCATTTGCAGGACCAGATGTTGGTGATCCTGGCTCACAGCATTATTTGATGTTTGCATTCTTACAAGCCATTCAATTTGTCGTAGGTGTGTATGTCTTGTTATCGGGCGTACGCTTGTTATTAGGAGAAATCGTCCCAGCTTTCCGAGGAATTGCGATGAAATTAGTACCGGATGCTATTCCAGCACTGGATTGCCCCGTGTTTTTCCCATACTCACCGAATGCCGTTATTTTAGGCTTTATTACAACGACCATCGGAACCGTAATTGCGATGTTTACGTTACCAGTATTTGGTTTAGCGATGATTTTACCAGGCATGTTAACCAACTTTTTTGCTGGAGGGACAGCAGGGATTTTTGGTAATGCAGTTGGTGGACGAAGAGGTGCAATTATTGGCGGTATTTTCCACGGCTTCTTTATCACGTTATTACCAGCTTTGTTAGTGACAATTTTTAACAGCATGGGCTTTATTAATGCGACAGCAACCGATGTCGATACCGTAGTAGCTGCCTTATTATACGCATGGATTTTAAGTCCGATTCTAAAAATGTTCTAAAAAAGGAGCGAGAAGAAAATGTTTGGCTTTTTCAAGAAAAAAGAAAGCAAGGCTGTGGTTTCTGAAGAGGAACCATTGACCGAAGAACAAAAATTAGTGTTGCAACAACAAATAACAGAAAAACAAGCACAATTAGCAGAAGCAGATTTAGCTATGGAAGTACAAGCAAAGCTACATGAAGAATTAGGATTAATTTACGCTGAACTGAATGATGAGCAAGCCATTACTGAATTAGAAAAAAGTCTAGAGTTAAAATTAACGATGGGCGATGGCTATAAAAAATTAATGAGTTTGTATAATCAAAAACGCGCAGAAGCCGCTCGTAATGGTGATGATGCAGGGATTGAAAAGTATATGAACAAAATGGATGATATGCGTCAAATTGCAAAAAAATTAATGATTTCAAGAGAAAACTAAACGAAAAGGATGAAGAGCTTTATGTATAAAACATTAAAAGAAGTTACTCAAATAGCAACCGAATTAAACATGACAATTGGTGCATTTAACACACATAACTTAGAAATGTTGCCTGAAATGTTGCGAGCGGCCAAAGAAATGGGCAGTCCAATCATTATCCAAACAAGTATCGATACGGCAAAATATATTGGTTATGATGTAGTTGTCGCAGTGATTAAAGAGATTGCGGAAAAAGAAATGGTTGATGCGGCCTTGCATTTAGATCATGCCCGCGATTTTGATGAAATTAAGGCTGCGATTGATGCTGGTTTTTCTAGTGTTATGTATGATGGTTCGCATTTACCATTTAAAGAAAATATTGCCAAAACCAAAGCCGTCGTGTCTTATGCTCATGCCCATGGTGTATCGGTAGAAGGCGAATTAGGAACGATTGGTGGCACTGAAGAAGGTATTTCAGTTGCTGAAAACGATAAAGTTTATACACGTCCAGAAGATGCTGTTGAATTTGTTAAACAAACAGGAGTAGATGCCTTAGCCATTGCGATTGGTACTAATCATGGTCAATTTAAATCAAAAACCGACGTCAATATTCCGTTATTAAAAGAAATTCATCGTGTAGTGGATATTCCATTGGTGATTCATGGTGGGACAGGTGTCAAAGAAGAAGATTACCCAGAGCTAATCAATAATGGCATTCGTAAATTTAATGTGGGAACTGAATTGTTAGTCAATTGGACCAAAGAAGCAAAAACGGCTTTTACTGAAACTGAAGTCAATAAGTCACTACGTTACAATGTGATTCCTGCCAATCAAAAAGTCAAAGAAATTGTGAAACACAAAATCGGTTTGTTTATGAATCTGGAAGAACCACTCGTGGTAGGCAAGAGGCATGAATAAATACCTCATTTTATTGGCAGGCAGCCCAGCAACTGGGAAAACATATTTGACGAATAAAATTAAACAAGTATTACCCAATATCTTTATTATTACACCCGATGAATTAAAAGAAAATATCGCTGATTCTGTTGGATTTGACAATCTAGATGAGAAGAAAAAATTAGAAGAACAAGTCTGGTCAGTCTATTATCAGGTACTTGATTTATACATGCAAATTGGTAGACAGTTTATTTTATCTGAATATCCTTTTTCAGATAAACAAAAAGCACAGTTAAGTCATTTAGCAGAAGAACATGACTATCAAGTCATCACAATTCGTTTAGTTGCTGATTTTGAGAAACTTTGGGAACGAAGGAAGCAACGTGATATTCAACCAGATCGTCATTTAAGTCATATTATGAGTCATTATCATTTTGGTGATACATTAGAAAATCGCCAGCTTGCTGATAATCGGATTACCAAAGAGGGATTTCGTCAAATTATCGAGGATCGTCAGTATCATCAGTTTTGCTTAGGAACATTGTATGAGTATGATGTCACCGATTTTTCAGTTGTCGATTACACGAAACTACTCGAAACACTTGGTAAACTAAAGAATTAGATGAAAAACCGCTATCTGAACAGTTTGTTCGGACAGCGGTTTTCGTTATTTCGCATTTTTTTCTGAAACGAAAGCCTGATTATAAAACTGACTATTTTGAGACAGTTGTTCATCAAAGTGCTCAACGCCGTCACGTTCTAATAGTGTCGGAACATTTGACGATAAATCCGTTCCTAAGCCTAAGCGATGTTCTGGAATAGTCACACCTAGACTAGACAGAATCGTTGGAAAATAATCAAAAGGTGCAAAAGTCCGATTTGTTGCTTGAATATGTTTGTTCTTAAAGTCTGGGTTTAATACGAGGTTAAATGTCGTACGATGATAGTTTTTATCAAAGTCTTTAAAGAATTTTTTATCCATGCTTAAATGGTCACCAGTTAATAAAATCGTCGTATTTTCGTAAAAAGGTTGTTCTTGAATCCAGCGAACCAACTGCACGATTTCTTTTTGCGAATGTAAGATAACATTTGCGTACTGTGAATCATAAGGTGTGGGTGCACCTGGTTCTAAATAACCATCAGGGAAGTGCGTGTCGGCATTTTCCATCGCAAAATGGAAGGGTTTGTTAGTAGCAGCTAATCTTGTCAGCTCATCTTTTGCGTATTCATAAAGTTTCTTATCTTCATATCCCCACCAAACTTTATAGTCCTTAGGGATTAGCCCAGTTTTTCGGGCATATTTCAAATCAAAAATTTTAAAATCACCGTGTGTGGAGAAGAAGGAAGTTAAGCCACCGAAATCAGCGTCTGCGCCAAACATTACTGTTTGCTCATACCCTTCATCATGTAGAATATCTCCTAAGGTTGTCGCACCAGGAAGGAATTGTCCAGATTTTCCATAGGAATTGCCGTTCATCGGAATTTTTAAAGGGAGGCCGGCATTCATGTTAATCATAGATGCTACTGACCAACTAGAACCGTATGTTTGGTAAGGCCCACCAAACGATTCATTTTGTGAAAAATGAATGCCTTCCGCAGATAATTTCTTCAAATCGGGCATTAAATCATCCGTCATGTAACCACCAGAAACTTTATCAAAATAGGAATTTTCATAAGATTCTAAGTAAAGATGAATAAAGTTACGTTTTTTCTCAGGAAACGCAAGCGCCGTTTTTTTAGGATCTACATAGTTTGTTTCAACATAAGTCGAATTATCAAAATATGCATGATATACCTGAATCAGTTGCAATTCATGTACGCTATAAGCTGTACCTCCTAGAAAGATTCCTAGTGTGATAGCACTAATTACACGCCAAGACACACGACTATATGTTGGATACCAAAGGATAATTAAGAAAATCAATATTAGAGCGAGTGCACCAAGAACCGGTGTATCAATAATTGCTTGCGTGACACCATCTGCGGTACCTGTTACAGGTGAATTGAAATTAAAAATAAACTGTTCAGGTGTCAATTTACCAAAGAAATGAATAAACCAGAAAGAGCCAATCCCCAAAATACTTCCTAGAATAAAGAAGATAGTAAGTAGGCTGCGAAGTCCACGTTTGTTCTTTGGGTTATTTTGTGGAAAATGTTGCATGACGAGTTGTTTAATCCACAATAATAAGCCACCCACCACAAATGTTAGTAAAACAACTTTCCCTCCGTATAAGGAAAAGGTAAAAGGTGTCGAAAATAATTGGCGTTGTTGGAAGATAAATCGTGCAACTGTTAATGAACCAATGAAGGTATAAATTGTATCAAAAAATAAAGAGAAAATTAGTGTTTGCCAATTTTTAACAGGGGTAATACGTAAGCCAATTATAGCTACTACGAGAGCAGTTAATATAAAAAGAAAAATCATTGTTACACATCCTATTCGATAGTTAATTAAGTGAACTTATTATAGCAATTTTGGATAGAAATAATTGCAATAATGAGAAGAAATTCAGAAGAAGTTTTATGATACACTGGAAATAGACCAAGGAAGGAGTGACTCAAATGAAGGTTATGATTGGTGCAGGTGAAACAACGTTACCTGGTTGGATTGCCACTAATGAAACAGAATTGAATTTAGTGAAGCGTGAGAGTTTTCAACAATTTTTTGGTCAGCAAAAAGCACAGGCGATGTTGGCTGAACATGTCTGGGAACATTTGACAATTGACGAAGGAATCGTAGCTGCAAAAAATTGTTATGACTATCTTGAAGAAGGCGGTTATTTGCGAATTGCGGTACCAGATGGCAATTTTCATGATCCGGACTTTTTGCAATTAGTGCAAGTGGGTGGACCAGGACCAGAAGATCATCCAGCTTTTACCCACAAAGTGTTGTATGATTATCAGCGTCTGATAAATGTTTTTGAAGAAGCTGGTTTTATGATAGATTTGCTTGAATATTGCGATGAACAAGAAGTATTCCACTATAAATACTGGAATCCAGCTGATGGAAAAATTGGGCGGTCATTGCGTTTTGATACGCGTAATAGTCGTGAAAAAATGGGGATGGTTTCGATTATTCTTGATGCGCATAAACCATTTTTATTAGATACTTCAAAAGAAGCTTAGAAAAGATTCATTTGTCACAAAATCTTACATTATAATGTACTAAAACTTTTGTAATCAGCTTCAATATGTAATATGATTATCTATAATCTAAAAAGGAGTTGAGGGAGATGAACGTTTTTAAGTGGGTTGCGAAATCTACAACCACACAAATGGTTATTGCATTAGTTGGGGGAATGCTCTTCGGTACAGTTGTCGGTGAATGGGCAGGAAATTTAAAATTTATCGGAGACATTTTTATTCGCTTAATTCAAATGTCAATCGTTGTATTAGTAATGACTTCCGTCATTTCAGCAATCGGTGAAATGGCGAGGCAAAAAGAAGATACCACTTTTGGTATTAAAATGGGGGTCAATACCTTTAAGTGGATTATCACTTTTACAGTGATTGCGGCTGCATTAGGTTACTTCTTAGCTGTCGTGATTCAACCTGGAAAAGGAATGATGGCAAGTGAAACACTTGCTGTCGAAGCCCCTGAATCAATGGGCTTTCAAGAAACATTGACCAACTTTGTTTCTACAAATATCTTTGAAGCAATGGCAACCGCCAATATGATTCCGATTATTGTTTTCTCGGTACTTTTTGGGGCAGGTTTAAATATGTTTGTGAAAAAAACGGGACAAACGATTGTACTCGATGGTATCAAAGAAATTCATACGATTGTCTTGAATGTGATTCAATTAGTAATGAAAGTTGCGCCAATTGGGGTCTTTTGTTTATTAGCAGATGTAGCCGGAAGTACAGGGATTCAAATTATTTTCCCGATGATTAAATATTTGGGGATTCTATTAATTGGTGTTCTTGTAATGATGATTGTCATGGCAAGTGTCGTAGCTATTCGCTGTAAGATTAATCCGATGCTCTTGCCGAAGAAATTCGTCGACATGTCTATTGTGGCATTGACAACCACAAGTTCAGCGATTACATTTCCAACAGCCTTAAAGGACTGTATTGAAAAATTCGGTGTTCGTCGAGATGTCGCGAATTTTACCATGAGTGTTGGGATGACTATGGGTAGTGCCGGTGCTGCGATGTGTTATGTCGTCATGATTATCTTTATGCAACAAAGTTCTGGTGTCGAGTTATCGTTCTTGAATTTATTGATAGGAATTGGTTTATCCATCATGTTAACATTAGGAACGATTACAGTTCCAGGTAGTGCAGCTGTAGTGGCAACATTTCTGGGAACGTCACTAGGTTTACCATTAGATTCAATTGCATTATTAATTGGCGTGGATTGGTTTGCTGGTATGTTCCGTACCTTCTTGAATGTGAATAATGATGTGTTCATTTCAATGTTGGTTGCTGAAAGTGTCGATGCATTGGATAAAGAAGTGTATAATAATCAAAAAATAGTTCATGCAGAATAAAATAAAGTACGATGAATGTTTAATTTTTGAACATTCATCGTATTTTTTTTACATAGTGCATCAAATTAGTGCAAAAAAATTAGTGAAAAAAGTAAAATAAGTAATGTAAGAAAACGATTGTTGTTAAAAAAATTGGGTGGAATGCACTTGTTTTGTTTAAAAAGATCAATCATCTAACGTGTAGTTGCACTAATATAAGTGCAATTATTTTGTATTGTTGGAAGTGCTTACGAATTGTATAGTGAACATGTAAGGGAGATTAAGAGTCATGCAATTGTCAAAAAGAGAAATTCAAATGTTGTTAAAATTAATCGAGCAAGAAAAAAGTATTACAGCTAAAGAGTTAGCAGATATGTTTCGAGTCAGTGTTCGAACGGTCAAGTACGATTTAGATAATATTCGTTATTGGTTAAAATTACGCAACATCGAATTGCATTCACAACGCAACAAAGGTTTCTGGTTTGAATTGAGTGATGTGCAGAAATTGACATTGAAAAACGAATTATTAGAAACAGATCGGTTTGATATTTACGCAGACCAACAAGCACGTGTGGAATTCATTGTGATGAATTTATTGCTTGCTGAAAAAATGAAAACCACGGCTTGGTTTGCTTCTCAATTAGAAGTAACACAGAATACGATTGTAAGCGATTTAGAAAAAGTTGATTCGTTTTTGAATAAGTTTACGGTTACGCTTGAAAGACAAAGTGGTCAAGGCATCTTTCTAAATGGTCGTGAAAAAGATTGTCGTTTATTGATGGAATATCTCTTGCAGTTAAAATTGACAGAATATGATATTTATAAAATTATGAATTCATTTCTCAATCCATTAGCTGAGGAGTCACAATCGTTATCTCTAGGTAAAGGAACAGATTTTCATGACATCTATCAACACGTTGTACGTATGATGTCACAGGTTCTCGATCCGGACCTATTAAATCAATTTAACTATGCCGAATTATTATCTATTTCCATACGAACAGCAATTGCTGTTTGTCGTTTGCGGTTAAATCATTCGATTGCATCATTCAAACTGATTCAACGACAAGAAACATTAATCAAAAATCGTGATATTCCGTTTTTGCTCATGCAAGCTGTTTTTTCTCAGTATGAATTGCCATTATTTGAAGATGAGTACGAGTTCATTTCGAGTAATTTAATAGAAGAAAGCGATCAGCAAGATACCTTACAATTGACTGTGAAGCTCATTCAAGATGTATCAGATGAATTGAACGTTCCTTTTTATGAGGACCATCAATTATTGACCAACCTCTTTGCACATTTATCTTTACGTTTAGGCAAAAAACATGTATTCATTAACGAATACAATCCTTTTGTTGAGGATATTCAAAACTTACATGAAGAATTATTCACAGCGATTACCAAAGCATGCCAACAAGAAATTGCGACTTTTGCACATGTAATGAATGACTCGTTTATTGCCTATATTGCCTTACACTTTTTAGTTTCATTTGAGAAACAAAAGAAAGAGATGATTCAAGTTGTCTACGTTTGTTCCACTGGTTTAGGAGTAACCAATCTTATTCAGCAACGAGTTCAAGAAGAAGTCCATTCAGTAAATATTATTGGATTTGCTTCGGTACTAAATGCTGTTGAAATGATTCAAGAGAAGAAGCCCGATTTAGTGATTAGTATTTTCCCGATTGAAGGTGTGCAATGCCCGTTGATTAAAGTCAATGCAATTCCATCCAAAGAAGACATTGAAACAATTAAAACAGTTGTGCAACATCTTCTAGCTAAAGACAATCGTCGGCTAAATTATAGTAAACCGTACCGTAGAGAACAACGTTTGGAGAATTCCGAAGAGTTGAGTCGAGAGACCATTGTTAAAGGTTATATTATTTATGAAAAATTAGTAACTATCTTTGATCAACGGTTGAAGAAAGAATACCAAGATGCATTTTTATTACATGTATTCTTAATGGTTCATCGAATAGTCTTTCAGTCGCAATATCATTTAGAAGGAAATGTGAATCAAGAAATGCTATTTGAAAATAATCAATTACTGTTAGAAGTAGAACAAGTTTTTTCAGAAAATGACTTATCAGTCAACCATGCAGAATTAACCGCATTGTTGCAATATGTCGATATATATACAGGAGGATATGATGAAGGTTAGTCAAGAAGCCCAGCAAATGATTGATGCAAGCGCACATAAGAATCAATTAGAGGAAATGATTGCATATACCAATCAGCTGATGAAGGAGTATAACATTGAAGCAACAGAGTTACAATGGACAATTCTTATCAATCATTTGAATGAAATGATTCGCAGAGAAAAGTCGCAAGAACGTATTCCGCAAGTAGATCCGGAAATGTTTGCTGAAGTCTCAGCAGAAGCATTATCGATTGCTGAAGCAGTTACTCGAAAAATCGGGGAACTACCAATCGATGAGAAATATGTATTATCAATTCATTTTGAGAGTGCCAAACAAAATTAAAATATATTTACTTTAGGAGGAAAAAATTATGGTAACAGTAGTAATCGCAGATCGTTTAGGTAAAGGACAAAATGTCGCAAAAGGTGTTGAAGCAGCAGGAGGACGTGCTGTTGTTGTTCCAGGAATGGGCGCTGACATGCGTTTAGGTGATGTGATGCAACAAGAAGATGCACAAATCGGCATTTCATTTTGTGGTAGTGGTGGTGCCGGAGCATTAACGGCATCAACGAAATACGGATATCCAGAACGTCACGGTATGCGTTCGATTGACGAAGGTGTGACAGCAATTAATGATGGAAAAACTGTTTTAGGATTTGGTTTTATGGATCAAGAAGAACTAGGTAAGCGAATCACTGAAGCATATATTAACAAATACGGAGATCAATAAGAGAGGAGAAAGTATAGTGGTAGAAGTAAAATCAACGCAGAAAGTCATTGTCACAGGGGAAGGAAATAGTGAGGTTGCTGCTTTTTCATCAGCACTAGGTCGTGTACAATCACAGATGTTAAAAGAGTCTTCAGATGTTACTTTGCGGATTGAACCAAAAGCAGTCACTGTACTTTCTGCAACTAAAAAAAGTTACACAGAACGGTTTCTATTTTTCTTTCTTCCCAGAGAAAAAGTGACCTATTCTGTGAAATTACAAATTGAAGTGGAATTATTAAGTATTGATATGAAAATGATTGACTTCAAAGAACAGGGAGAACAAGCGCGTAACTTCAACATCCCCTTCTTCTCCCAAAAAATGAAATAAATGAAGGAGGAAAACTTGTGGAATTTTTTGTTATTCTTATTAAATCGTTAATTATTGGCGGCTTGTTAGGCTTTGCAACAGGTGTAGGTGCAGCTCGAATGTTTCATGCGCCGAATACACAAGGTTTAGGAGCTTTTCGTACATTGGGAGAAATGAACGCTTGTGAAGGAGACCCGGCATCACATTTTTCTTTTGGGTTAGGGTTCTTCTTTAATGCTTGGGCTTCAGCAGTCGGGGCGGGGGCATTCACACAAGATGTGACGCATCGTGTTGTTCCTAACTGGGCGGCAGCCGCGCTTCTATCAAAAAATAAAAACATTGCCGAAACAATGCATCATCCGAAAAAAATGGGGATTGCCGGTGCGTTGATTGGGATGGTATTAGTTGCGTTTTTAAATACAACTGCAGCAGCTATTCCAGAAGCGTTACAAGTAACAGCCGTGGCTGTCTTAGTACCAGCGGCAACTATTTTAATTGAAGTTGTGATGCCAGTCTTATTCTGGTTAGCAGCGATTGATGCCGGTCGACGTACTGGTTTCTGGGGGACATTATTTGGCGGCTTGGCACAATTAATCATGGGAAATGCTGTACCGGGTGTGGTATTAGGTATTTTAATCGGTAAAGGTGTCGACGATCAAGGTTGGACACGTATTACGAAAGTCATTTTAGTCGCAGCTATTCTGTTGTTTATTTTCAGTGGTTTCTTCCGTGGCTTTGACTTAGAAATGATTGAAAGTTTCCGTTTAGATATTCCAAATTGGTTAAATAATCTACACGATGTATTTACTGTGAAGTAAGGAGGAGCGTAAATGGCAAAAGAATTAACTGAAGAACAAAAAGCAAAAAGTTTTTGGTATGCAGATTGGGCATTTCCGATTTTAGTCGGAATTATGGCTTCTGCCGTATTTACAGGGACATATATGTATATGGAGTACGGTGTTGGGGCGTTTAATGAAGTTTCAATTGTAGCAATGTTAAAAGCTGGATTAGACGGCGGTTCTTACGGTGCTGCCGCGGCATTTGGTGCAAGCTTCCTGTTTGCTCGTATTTTAGAAGGGTCATTAGTCGGTATCTTAGATTTAGGTGGCTCGATTTTAACAGGGTTAGGTATTGGTATCCCAGCTATTCTGTTAAGTGTTGGAATTACTGCACCGTTGGAAAGTTTCCCTCTAGCATTACTTACAGGTGGCTTACTAGGTGTGATTGTCGGGGGCATTATTGTTTTAATCCGTAAATTTACGATTAATCAATCCAATTCAACATTTGGTGCGGACATCATGATGGGCGCAGGAAATGCTTCTGGACGCTTTTTAGGTCCATTACTAATTATTAGTGCTGGAACAGCGTCGATTCCGATTGGGATTGGTGCTACAATTGGTGCGCTTTTCTTTTATAAGTGGGACAAACCAATTGCTGGTGGCGCGATTATTGGAGCGATGATTTTAGGTGCGATTTTCCCAGTAGCAGTCTAATCATGGCGCTAGAACAAAATCCTTACACGCACGATTGCGAAGCGAAGGATTTTTTCTTTTATAGGAGGGAAGAAAATGAACGAACTTGTTTTAAAGAATGGTCGCTTAATCAGTGGCGAGCCATGTGAAGTAGCCATAAAAAATGGTAAAATAACACAAGTAGCAGAAGTTATTGAAACGACGACCGAAACAGTTATTGATTTAGAAGGGCATTATATCTCCGCTGGTTGGATTGATGACCATGTGCATTGCTTTGAAAAAATGAATTTGTACTACGACTATCCGGATCAAATCGGGGTCGAAAAAGGCGTCACGACTGTGATTGATGCCGGGACCACTGGCGCGGAGAATATTCATGACTTTTATGAACTAGCCCAACAAGCCAAAACCAATGTCTATGCACTGGTCAATATTTCCAAATGGGGGATTGTCGAACAAGACGAATTGGCCGATTTATCAAAAGTCAAAGCCGATTTAGTCAAACAAGCGCTCGCAGATTTACCAGATTTTATCGTCGGCATCAAAGCCCGCATGAGTAAAACGGTGATTGGCGACAATGGCATTACTCCTTTGGAATTAGCCAAACAAATCCAAGCCGAAAACCAGCACTTACCATTGATGGTCCATATTGGCTCGGCACCGCCAGAACTTGCTGAAATTTTGGCTGTGATGGAAGCGGGCGATGTCTTGACGCATTGCTTTAACGGCAAACCGAATGGGATTCTAGGTGCCGATGATCACATCAAAGACATTGCTTGGGACGCGTATCGTCGCGGCGTCATCTTTGATATTGGACACGGCACGGATAGCTTTAATTTCCATGTCGCCGAAGTAGCCCATCAAGCTGGGATGGATGCGACTTCAATTAGTACCGACATCTATATTCGCAATCGCACCAATGGTCCGGTCTATGACTTGGCAACCACGATGGAAAAACTCCGTGTGGTTGGCTATACTTGGCCTGACATTTTAGAGAAAGTGACCGCTGTCCCTGCCAAAAATTTCCATTTAGCTAATAAAGGCCAACTAGCGGTCGGCTTTGATGCGGATTTGACGATTTTTGAATTGGTCACTGGCGAGAAAGAATTGGTCGATTCCAATGGCTTCACTCGGACAACGACCGAACAAATTCGTCCATTAAAAACAGTGATTGGAGGAATGGTCTATGACAATGAATTATGAAACCTTTGGTTTAAAAGAAGTCATTAATGCTTCGGGGCGGATGACAATTTTGGGTGTCTCCAAAGTGTCCGAACGGGTTTTAGAAGCACAACGCTTTGGTGGCGAACACTTTTTTGAAATGGCCGATTTAGCCGTGAAAACAGGGGCGTACTTGGCCAACTTATTGCACGTCGAAGACGCGCAAATCGTCTCTTCGGCTTCCGCGGGGATTGCCCAATCGGTGGCAGCGGTCATTGGACAAGGCAGTCTGCATCATGTCTATCATCCGTATGATCCAACGATCACCAAACGTGAGATTCTTTTACCAAAAGGACACAATGTCGATTACGGGACCCCTGTCGAAGTGATGGTGGCGCAAGGCGGCGGGCAAGTGGTCGAAGCCGGCTATGCCAATATGTGTACCGCAGAACACCTCGAAATGATGGTGACGGCCCAAACTGCCGCAATTTTGTATATTAAAAGTCACCACACAGTCCAAAAAAGTATGTTAACGGTCGCAGAAGCGGCACAAGTTGCCCAAAAAGTGGGGGTACCCTTGATTGTCGATGCGGCTGCCGAAGAAGATTTGTTCAAATATATCACCGACGGTGCCGACCTCGTGATTTATTCCGGAGCCAAAGCCATTGAAGGACCCAGTGCCGGTTTGGTCATTGGCAAGAAGAACTATGTTGAATGGGTGCGCCTACAAAGTAAAGGCATTGGTCGGGCCATGAAAATAGGCAAAGACAATATCTTAGGCTTTACCCAAGCCGTGGCAGATTATTTGGCACAGGGCTCAGAAGATGGTGAGGCGATGAAGGCTCGTTTAGCACCGTTCATCGATCAAGTCAATGCGATTGATGGACTGACGGCAACCATCGTCCAAGATGGCGCGGGGCGTGAAATTTATCGCGCCAGTGTTACCGTCTCTGGAAAGAAAACCGCCAAAGAAGTCATTGCGGCATT
>NZ_MAEL01000050.1 GCF_009933335.1 Candidatus Enterococcus willemsii
TAATAAATATACAGTAGAATAAACACCCAATATTATATAAGGCAATTTTAAATTAAAATAGAACTCTTCATCAGGATATTCATCTTCTCTTTTAATAAACTTCGATATTTTATACAAAGTTTTTTCATCACTGAACAACTTGCTAACAGCTCCATCAAAAATAACAATTCCAAAATCTGTTAAATAATAGTAATCTATTGGCATACTTTTATTCAAAAAGATACTTTCTTCTCTAGCTTCTAGCTCTTCGTAAAAGTTTATTATCATTGAAGTATTTTCTCCATCTAAATTTGGAATCTTTGTAGTAAACCAATCCACTTTTAATAGAATTTGTTCGAATAATATCTTCGCAGAAAGAGTCACTATCATTTGATATGGATAATCGTAAGGTTTCAAATCTATCCCACTATTAAATTTTTTCATATTGGTTTCGTCAATTATTTTGATAATAAAATCAACATGACGGTATCTATAATTTCCCCATTTGTTACTTGTTCTCAAATTATCAGCTTTTCTAACACTACTCCAAATTAGTGCGTAAATTTGAGCAGGTGTCAAATTTTCTAAAAGTCGATTGAATAAATCTTTAAATTTATCATTATCCGTATCTATTTTAAAAGTGAAATTAAATTCTTCCATTTGCCATTTTACAAGTCTAATCAACTCACCAATAGCCATCAGTCGCCATAGATAGTTGGATTCTCTTTCTTCAGAAACAATCGATGCATTAGGATATTTTAAGAAATCAAGAATATTATCTTTTTCCATATTTTCAGGAAATTTGATATTCAATTTCCATTCCACTCTAGTTATATAATAGCTTCTTGGAAAATCTTCTTCCATCGGGAAAGCTTCTATTTTGCTTTCTGACGAGACAACTATAATTCTTTTATTTGCCAATCGTTTTATAGTATCAATTTCATCAATAAACGCTAAAGCATCCTCATCATGAAAGTCATCATACGAGCCAAAGTTATCTTCTATTGAATTAACATGAAAATACTGCAATAAAGCTCCTAACTCAACCCTATCTTGTAAATTGCAGTCAGAAAAATCTATTTTTTGATAACCAGAGTATATTTCTCTAACTTGTTTTCTGTAAATTCTTTTACAATTCTCACACATACAATCTATTTTATCTCTATGATTACACTTTTCACATTTAAATCCATCTTTTTCCAGTGAAAAATATTTTAAATGCTCTTTACTTGGTAGACTTAAATACATTTTATTCTGGTCATGTTTACATTTAGTTTTACTAACTAGTTTAGGGAAATCTTGCCTAATTTTATTGCTTGTAGTATTTAAATCATATTCCTTAATAATTTTGACTAAACTTTTATTTCCAAAATAATAATCACTTATTATTTTCTTCAATTCTTCTTCTGAACAGTTTTCTAACGAATTACCACGCGTATCATAAGCTATACTCTCTAAAATTTCTAATTTATCCAATTTAATTTCCTCCAATATTATGACAATAATTTACTCATCAGAAAAAACACACAAACAAAGAATAAAATATATCATTTTAATTTATTATATCAGTATATAATGGATATTGTATTATCCTCCACAAATTTTTGAAGCAAATCCCCTTATTCCTCCACTTCCTACCAAATTGATGGTATAATCCGGACCTATTAATTATAGGAGATGAAAACAACTTATGAAAAAGATGATGTTGGGTTCAATAATAATTAGTTTGGGGTTATTCTCAGGGTGTTCTATGAAAGATTCCTCCTTAGCAAGTATTCAAGGAGAATCAATCACACAAAAACAGCTTTACAATGAATTAAAAGAAGAATATGGAGAAAAATCATTACAAACATTATTAACTACTAAGGTATTAGAAAGAAAATATGGCAAGTTGGTTAGTGATGAAAATGTTCAAAATGAAATGAAAGAAGTTAGTCAGCAGTTTGAAAATCAAGCAGAATTTGAACAATCATTACTAAATGTTGGTTATTCGAGTATAGATTCTTATATCAAGGCTATTCGACAAAATCTACTAATACAAGAAATGGTCAAAGACTCTATACAACTATCAGATACAGAAATGCAAGAAATTTTAAACAACCTTATTAACTTTGAGCTTATTCAAGTAGAAAATATAAATTTAGCTGAATCTCTTATTGAACAATTAGAAAAAGGAACAACCTTTAAAGAATTAGTCGCTAATTCTTCTTTGGATATTAATTCCGCTATGGTAAATGGCAATACTGGTTTAATAGATAGTAGAGATGATTCTATTTATCCTGCTAGTGTTCTAAAAGAAGCAATGAAAATGAATAACGGTGAATTACATAAAGAACCTATCGAAACAGATGACGGCTTTTATATTATTAAAATGAAAGATAACTTTAAATTGAATGGTTCTAAACTAGACGATAATAAAGAATTAATTGAAAATTATGTAGTAGATACTAAATCTAAAGACGTTGATTATGTTCAAAATCAATTATCAAAATTATTTGATGAATATGAAGTAAGCATTTCTGATGATAATTTATCTGATACGTTAGAATTACTTGTAGGCACTAATGATTAATTCATGGAGGTTGTGATAATGGAAAGTTATATTTTCACTTTTGGATTAGGTCATATTTATGAACAAAAAGCTATAAAAATTATTGCTTCTGATTGGCAATCTGCAAGAAATTGCATGGTTGAGCATTTTGATTATGATTTTTCTACACAATATTTTGAAAATGATTACTTAGATTTTTGTCGAAATATGAAACTAACTCCTTATCCAATTATAAAAGAATTTATTGCAAAATAATTATTGAATATATACAAAAAGGAAGAAAAAATGAAGTCTCTTCCTTTTTGTATTCACTATATTCTCAGAACTATATGAAAAATATTTTTATTTATCTAAAGATTTGTTATAGACTTTTTTAATCCACTCTTTCTTTAGCCGAATAGTAACGCCTTGTGGAACAATATTTTTAGAATATTTCTTTAAATTGAAATCAAAAATATCAGTTTTAGTTTCCCAACCATCAAAATGATTCAAGTGCCAATGCCACTCAATTAAATCAGACCATAAAAAATTAGATTGCATTTTTTCAATAGGAATTTCAAAACAAAACACGCTAAATTTAGTAAAGTCTACAGTTTGCCAACGCACATCTCTCATTGTTGAATACACCCATATTAAATATCTGTCATTAGGAAAACCTGTTCTAACAGAATATTGTTCAGCCATCCATTGATAAACATCTTTTGTATCACTTAACCACTCTAACGTATCTTTATCTAACTCACATTTTTGTGGCATAATATAGCCTTCTTTATCTACAAAGCATAAAAAATCTTTTGGTTGAACTGTATATATTTTCACTGAGTTCCTCTCCTTACAATTTTTTCTGATAATTAGATATATTTCATATTTTAACCCAATTATTAGATATACAAAAATCCCTTTACTTTTAATTAAAAGTAAAGGGATTAAACACTTGTCTCTAAAAGGGGAAGTTATTTTTAGATGACATTGGTTTAGTCAAGGTATTTATTATTATTGCATCCTTTTTTTGTCTTGTCGAGAAAATCAATTGTATTTCCTAGTTTCAACAAAAAGAAGCTTGAACAATTCAAACTTCTTTAAAATTCATTGCTGTATTTTCTTTCCAGTATACTAGAAAGAATGACTATTTTTCAAAATAGTTTCCAGTATACTGGAAAGAAATTTATTATATTAAAATATCTAAATCAAAAATACCTCTCAATTCTATCTCAAAATTTCAGAGAAAATCCACTTAAAAAATGACCCCTTAAAATCCCAGTATTATCAATGGTTTTATGATTATTGACAAAAATTCCATATTGCTGTAATATCAACGTTTTTTCAATGTATTTTTGAAAATATATCTCTCAGACTTCATGAAAAAATTTTTATGGGGAATTACCCACTTCATGTTCAATTTAAGGTCTATTTTATTTATCTATTTTCTAACATTTAATTAAAACATTGATATATAAGCATTGATGACGTATAAAATTATTTTAAACAATTTAATGAAACTTTTTCTTATAAATATTGAAAAAGTTTCTTTAGTTAGAAATATAGATTCAATTATACGCTGCCTAATTTGCGTTTTAAGCCACTTTAACTTTTTATGTATAATTTATCGAAAATGATTTTAACACCTTATAGAGATAAACACAAGCTATTTTAAATCTAATCTGCGTTATTTTACTAACTAGAAAATTAATTTATCTTAATTATATATTTAATTGCATATTCTTGTTCTAATGATGATTATAGAATTTATTTCCAATTAAACATTAGAAATTAATCAGTATATGAATATCACTATTTTGTTATATTTGAAAATTCTAGGCAGCAAATTTTAGCTATATTACTAAACAGAGAATCTCTATTAAGTAAGATAGAATCTTGCTTATACTTAAAAATACAAACACTGATATATCAACGTTTTATAG
>NZ_MAEL01000051.1:0-575 GCF_009933335.1 Candidatus Enterococcus willemsii
TGGATACGTATCATACAGTGTGCCATCAAAATCCCAAATATAATGTTCAAACATAGTGACAAAACTCCCTTAGTTCTTAAATGAATGGATTGGTGCTGGAATGCGCCCCCCACGTTGAATGAAATCTGCTGATTGCGCAGGATTTGTTTTCATCACGGGTGCTGTTCCTAACAACCCTCCAAATTCTATCATATCTCCGACTTTTGCGTTAGCTGCAGGGATGATACGGACGGCTGTTGTTTTATGATTGATAACACCAATCGCTGCTTCGTCGGCAATCATTGCTGCAATCGTTTCAGCTGTTGTGTCTCCCGGAATCGCAATCATATCTAAGCCGACAGAACAAATTGCGGTCATCGCTTCTAATTTTTCTAAATTCAATAAGCCATTTTGCACGGCTTTAATCATTCCGGCATCTTCTGAAACTGGAATAAATGCACCTGATAAACCACCGACGTGATTACAAGCCATTACGCCACCTTTTTTCACAGCATCATTCAACAAGGCTAACGCTGCAGTTGTTCCATGTGTACCAACTGATTCAAGACCCATTTCTTCTAAAATCAACGCCACAC
>NZ_MAEL01000051.1:675-4165 GCF_009933335.1 Candidatus Enterococcus willemsii
AATCACACAATCAGCTTCCCCTACGCCATGGAAAGCTCCTGCCATAAATGGATTATCTTCCACCGCATTTGCAAAGACTACAAGTTTCGCGCAGCCCATATCTGATGCTTCTGCTGTTTTCTTGATTGTTTCACCCATTAAACGAACTGCATCCATGTTAATTCCCGCTTTTGTTGAACCAATATTGACTGATGAACAAACAAAGTCAGTTTCAGCAAGAGCTTGCGGAATCGACTCGATTAAGGCGCGGTCAGCCCCTTGATAACCTTTTTCAACCAATGCGCTATAACCACCGATAAAGTTCACACCCACTGTTTTAGCAGAGCGATCTAACGCTTTCGCAAATTTTACACAATCTTCCGATGTCGCCTGTGAAGCTGATGCAATAATTCCAATTGGTGTGACTGAAATTCGTTTATTAATAATCGGAATTCCATACTCCATTTCAATTGCTTCACCAACCTTCACTAATTCTTTGGCACGCGTTGTAATTTTTTGGTAAATTTTCTCGCAAGCTGCATCAACATCAGCATCCATACAATCTAAGAGTGAAATTCCCATTGTAATTGTACGTATATCTAAATTTTCTTCTTCAACCATGCGAATTGTTTCAAGTATTTGATTTGTCTCCATTCGTTCATCACCTCCCGATTATAATTTATGCATTGCTTCAAAAATTTCTTCATTTTGAATACTAATGGTAACACCTAATGCATCTCCTGTTTTTGTTAATTCTTGCCGAACCAATTCAAAATCAGGTTGTTGTTTAAACTCCAACATCATCATCATTGTAAAATATTCTTGCATAATAGTTTGTGTCACATCAACAATATTTATATCTAACTCGGATAGTTTTTGACTTACCCCAGCAATAATCCCAACCTTATCTTTACCAATAACCGTTAAAATAGCTCTCATGAACCATTCCTCCTTAAATTTTTTTCCATTATAGCATATTTTGAGTGATTAAAAATACAAATCGAAAGATAAGTAGAATAATTTTCTGAATATTTACAAAAAAAAGAAACCTAGCGAACTAGATTTCTTTTAAGCATTCAAATTAGTCTAAAATTGTTACTTGAACTGAACGACGTCCCCAAGCAATACATTGTTCATAAGTTGGGAAATGTACGTCAACAATGTTTCCTTTAATTGCGCCACCAGTATCACTTGCAATAGCTTCACCGTAGCCTTCAACATATAATCTTGTACCTAAAGGAATAACATTTGGATCGACCGCTACTGCCATTGGATTTTCTAATAAGTTTTGACCAGTTGCTGTAACTGTTCCGCCACCTAAACTATCCGCTGGATCTGAGCTATAAGCTGTTGATTCCATGGTGATTGTACGACCTGAATAGTTTGCACTATTGTCAGCTGTTTCTGTGCTTGCTGCTGGTGTTTCAACAGCAGATGTTTCTGGAGTAGCTTCAGTTGTTGGTGCAGCTTCACCATCAGTATTGATTGTCAATTTTGTACCATCAAAAATCACATTCGGATTTGCAATATTATTGGCATCTGCAATTTGTTGTACATGACTTACATTACCAAAATATTGTAATGAAATGCTAGACAATGTATCAGACGGAGCAACTGTATGTTCAATCTCATCTGCATTTGCTGTTGCTGAAAAACCAACCATACTTAAAAATGCTACGCTTCCTAAAGCTAAAAATTTAAATTTCTTCATATATAAAAACTCTCCTCAAATCGAATTTTGTGTTGTCTGAACAACTGGATAAATCATACCAAGTGAGCGCCCTTCCTAGGTAACAAACAAATGACGAAAGATTTCATTTTCATGATTTCAAGTACTATTTGTCATTTTCACACCTGAAAATCCAATAATATCAACCTTTCCTTCATTGAAAAAGTCGTTATTTTGTAATAAGAAATTTTAAAAATAATTTAAGAAGAGTCAAATAAAAAAAAGTAAAACGAATACATTTTTGAATTGTTACAGTAGCATGAAAATATCACAATTTGACGACAGTCAATAATCAAACAAATCACTAGAAAAAACGCATCAAATCAACCTTTTTTTCGATAATTATCAGATAATTCATATTATTTCGGCAAAAAAAAGAGAGCTGACTCTCTTTTTAATGGAAAGATAATTGTTCAATTCGATCAAAAGCTTCTTTTAATGTCTGTAAATCTTGTGTAACAGCTAAACGGACATGCGAATCCCCTGTTGTTTGACCAAATGCTTTTCCAGGTATCAACAATACTTGCGTCTCTTTCAAGACATGTTCAACAAATGGTACTGAAGTTAAATTTGTTTTTTCTATATTTATAAAGGCATACATTGTTCCTTTCACTTCACCTAATGATAGAAAATCGATTGCGTCAACTCGTTTTTTGACATAGTTCAAACGTTCTTTAAACACGTTTGTCACTTTTGGTACCAGCTCATCTGCATGTTGTAAGGCATAAATACCAGCTTGTTGCGATAAAGATGGTGCAGAATACGTAATATTTTCATTAATTTGACGCGCAATATCATTCACATAACTTGGTGAAATCATATAACCGATGCGCCAACCAGTCATCGCAAAAGCTTTTGAAAACCCACTAAAAGTAATTGTATGCTCTGGTGCAAATGTTGCCATCGGGACAAATTCTTCACTAAAGCTCAATTCCTCGTAAATTTCATCAGATAAAATGAATAAATCATTGGCTATTGCAATCTCGGCAATCCCTTGCATTGTTTCTTTTGAAAACACCGCGCCTGTCGGATTATTCGGTGAATTAACCAAGATAGCTTTTGTCTTATCCGTAATAGCAGCTTCTAAAATAGCTAAGTCAATTTGAAAATCATCTTTTTCATAAGTTGGAATAAAGACTGGGATACCACCAGCTGCTTCGACTTGCTCTTTATAAGGAGAGAAGTATGGTTCATGAATAATCACTTCATCTCCTGGGTCCAGAATTGATAGCAGTGCTAAATAAGTCCCATGCATTGCGCCAACTGTCCCTCGAATTTGACCAATATCAAATGTCAGTCCATATCGTCGTTGATAATGATTCACAACTGCTTGTAGAAATTCTTGGCTACCATCAGAAGCTGTGTATTTTGTGTGTCCCGCTTTAGCTGCTTCGGTAGCTGCTTCAATAATCGCATGATCAGTAATTAAATCCGGGTCACCCAATGATAAATCGATTAAATCAGTTGAACTTTTGGCCAACATCCCAATATCCATCAAAAGATTTTCTTTTGGCTCTTGGTATTTTTTAGCAATTCTTGATTGGTTCATCGTCTCTTCCTCCTTCATTATAAAACTTTGTTTAAGAAGCTTTGGGTGCGTGGATTCTTTGGCGCACCAAAGACTTCTTCGGGTGTTCCTTGTTCTTGAATAATTCCTTCATCCATAAAAATCACACGGTCTGCAACTTCTCGAGCAAAGCCCATTTCATGGGTAACAACGACCATGGTCATTCCATTTTCAGCTAAATTTTGCATCACTGACAATACTTCCCCGACCATTTC
>NZ_MAEL01000051.1:4265-4732 GCF_009933335.1 Candidatus Enterococcus willemsii
TAAAATTTTGAAAGACCATTCCCATTTTTTGACGTAATTGATCAATATTTGTGCCTTTAGCTAAAATATTGGTCCCTTCAAATTCAATCACGCCGTCTGAAGGTTGTTCCAATAAATTCAAGCAACGTAAAAAAGTACTTTTCCCGCTTCCTGAAGGACCAATTACGACCACAACTTCACCTGCCGTAATGGTTAAATTAATTCCTTTTAATACTTCATTTTTCCCATAACTTTTGTGTAAATTCTCAACCTTTATCATTTGTACTCATTCTCCTTTCAGCTACACCTAACAGACGTGAAAGTGTAAATGTCAATACGAAATAAATTAATGAAACAATCACGTAAGGTAAGAAGGGTTTAAAACTTGCACCTTGAACATTTCCAGCTTGGAAAATCAATTCAGATACACCAATTACTGATACGACAGAAGATTCTTTAATAACAGTTACAAATTCATTTCCTAATGC
>NZ_MAEL01000051.1:4832-7326 GCF_009933335.1 Candidatus Enterococcus willemsii
AATGAACGAGCCGCCTCTAACTGCCCCTTATTCACCGCCATAATTCCTGCACGAATAATTTCAGCCACATATGCACCACTATTTAACGAAAGCGCAATACAGCCTGCAGCTAATCGTGACATGTCAATTCCTAAAATACCTGTTCCAAAATATACAATAAAGATTTGCACTAATAACGGTGTACCACGAACATATTCAATATAAATAGTCGCTAACAAACGTAAGATTTTTGATTTCGCTAATTTTAGTAATGCTAGAATAGCCCCTAAAAGTGTTCCAAACAATACGCCGATGAATGCTAAGAAAATCGTATATCCTGCACCATTTACATAGAATTTGTAATATTTTCCAAAGAAACCTTGTTCTTCTTGAAACATATATTTATTGGCCTCTTTTTTGTAGCCTTCTAATAAACCTTGGTCATTGATTGTTTGAATAGAATCATTCACTTTTTCAAGCAATACTGGCGCATCTTTTGGTAAAGCTACAGCCGTCTCTTTGGTACCTTCTTTAAATTCCACATCAGCAAATACCAAATCGTCATTTCGTTCAACATAAGCTTCAGCAACAGGTCCTTCTAAAATGGCAGCATCCACTTTCTTATTTTTTAAATTCATAATAACATCTGGAATTTTTTGTAAAGAAGTTGGTATTGAGCCTACTAATTCATTTTGAGCTAGAGCTTCTTGTGTTGTTTGTTTTTGAACCCCTACTGGTACCCCTGAAAAGTCAGAAACATCATTGTACTTATTCTCATCGCCTTTTCGAACAATAACACGTTGCTTCATAGTCATGTACGTATCCGAGAAGTTAACTTCCTTTAAACGTTCTTCAGTAACTGCCATTCCTGAAATAATTAAATCGATTTTGCCAGTCTTTAATGCACCTAAAAGAGCATCAAATCCTAATTCTTCAATGTGCAGTTTGACACCTAAATCGTCAGCAATTTTTTGGGCAATAGAAATATCAAATCCTACAATCTGATCTTTTCCATCAACTTCCGCATGAAATTCATACGGAGCATAATCTGCAGATAATCCTACAACTAGCTCCCCATTGGCAATAATTGAATCATAGTGTGAATCCACTTCTTCTGTTGTTGCAGCTACTGTTTGCAGTGGCAATAATACACTAAGCAACAGAAATAGAGGCAAGACAAAGTGCCATACCTTTTTTATACGTCTCATACTTCCTTCTCTCCTTCAATACATAAATGTATAAAAATTCATATTTTCAACTTGCTTATGATAACATAGAATCAAATGAAGGAAAAGGCTGTTTGCGATGAACGAGCAACTTCTACTAAAAATTTTTTACAAATTCTTGCGTTTTTACTTTGCTATCTTTGAAAAAAAATGTACAATGATTCTGAAATTGTAAAATTCTACCCGATAGGAGGATAACGACTTTGGCGAATAGCGCGCACTTCTCACACGATTCTACTCTTGAATGTAATCAACTTTGTTCTCTCGTAAATCTTTCTCCTATCCTAACATTCATTTTAAATGATCAACAGGAAATTTTATATGGCAATGAAGCCGCGAAACTTAGAGAAGGACAAGAATTCCTAGGTAAAAAATTGACGGAACTTTCCACTTTAAATATTCATCAAGCAGATTTCACTACCATTTGGACACAAGTTACGACTAAAAACCATTGGACAGGATCTATTAATTACTTAGATCAGACAAATAAACACCGAACACACTGGTTACGTTTCGTCCAACTAAAGGATACACCATACTATGCCTTCTTTTTTTTGGATACCTTCTCATTAGTACAAACACAATCGGAAAAGAACAAATTTTCATACGTAGATCATGTAACCAACCTACCAAACTTTAACCAATTTGCTTATAATTTGAATAAAAAAATCTCAACCCAGTCCAATGAAAAACACGGCATTGCACTTATTCGTTGTAGCAATATCGCACAAATTTCTGTGTTATATTCAAGTGAAACAAGAAGAGACGTAACGATAGAATTAGCACGAAGAATGCTTACCTTTCTACCAAAAAATTATCAAGTATTTCGACTATCGAGAGATATTTTTGCTATTTTTGCGTCTTCTTTTCCAGATGATGTAGGTTTTCAAAAAATCGTTGAACAGGTTCGTGAAAATTTACTACAACCGATTTGTATCAATCAACAAAATATTCAGATGCATTTGGAAATGGGGGCAACTTGTTACCCAAGTTTAACTACTGATTTAGGTTCCTTGCTAGGAAATGCTGAAATCGCCTTGGAACAGCATGATACCACTAAAATTATCTATTATTCCGAAGAGATTACGCATAATTTTATTAATAGCTTACAAATCGTAGAACGTTTAAAAAAAGCCATTGCCCACAATCAATTAGAAATCCATTATCAACCTTTGTTTGATCACTCTGATCAAATCATTGCTGCTGAAGCTTTACTTCGTTGGCATGATGATGAATTAGGATATGTTCCTCCTAATAAGATTACCAAATGTGCAGAAGAACATAATTGT
>NZ_MAEL01000052.1 GCF_009933335.1 Candidatus Enterococcus willemsii
GCGATAAATGAATCATTTTTAGAACAAGTGAATGCATAAATCTATTTTTTTTAACCGTTATGCTTAAAAATAACTACACTATTCTATTTTCTAAAAAAGAAATAATAGCATCGCTTCTAATCATATTATTTTAATTCCCAGCAAAAAACCAACTCCCAAAAAACAAGAGTTGGCTTTTTTATCTATTATTCTTTCGTTTATTACAAAAAAAGAGCAACCTTAGTCTGCTAAGGTTGCTACATTACGTTAAGTCTATTCTTCTTCAGCCATAAATGTATTGAACACTTCTTCAATCATGTCCCATTCTTTGTCTGTTTCAATTTGTTCTAAATTACCTTCTGTGCCATCTTCATTTTCGATATACGCATAAGCTTGTAATTCTACTTCTTCATCTTCTGGCACGCCAGCAGGATATAATAAAACGTAATTGCGGCCAAATTCTTCTTGCCCGTCAATTGTTAATAAAATTTCGTAAAGTGTTTCATTTCCTTGGTCATCTACCAAAGTAATATGTTCGTGACCTTCATGGTTATGGTCATGATTGTGATCATGTGTGTGTTCTGACATTTTATTTCCTCTTTTCTTGCATTTTAAGTTAAAATAACTTTTTTCCTGCACCATCTAAATAATTTTGTAAAATCATTACTGCTGCTAGCTTATCAATGACTTTTTTACGTTTGGCGCGCGATGTATTCGCTTGTTCAACTAACATTCGCTCTGCTTGCACCGTTGTCAATCGCTCATCTTGATAATCGACAGGTAAGTGGTACAGTTCCTCCAATTGTTTACCATAAGCTAAGGATGCTTCTGCTCTTGGTCCAATTGAATTATTCATATTTTTCGGAAGTCCAACAACAAAGCGTTCTACTTCGTACTCATCGATAAGTTCTTTCAAACGGTCAAAGCCGAATTTACCTTCATCTTCATTAATACGAATAATTTCTACGCCTTGTGCTGTCCAGCCCATCGGATCACTGACTGCAACGCCAACCGTTCGTGATCCGACGTCTAAACCCATAATTCTCATTACAAGTTAACTCCATGATTTTCTAGATAGAAACGGATTAATACTTCCAAAATTTCATCTCGTTCATGGCGGCGAATCAGATTACGTGCCTCACGATAACGAGGGATGTAAGCCGGGTCTCCAGAAAGTAAATAACCAACAATTTGATTAATTGGGTTGTACCCTTTTTCTTCAAGCGCACGATAGACGATTGCTAGTGTTTCACTTACTTCTTTTTTGCGACTGTCATCAAAATCAAAACGGACTGTTTCATCTGTAAAACCCATTAATACGACACCTCTTTCTTCATTTAAGTTTGTATGCTCTCCGAGTCCATTGTACTAAACATCCTCAGAAACTACAAACAAATACTTTATGATTAATTTTAGTATACCCTATTTTTATGATAAAATTGTGAAATTCCTGCTAGTTTTTTAAGCACTGCTAAAAAATGTTTCAAGTTTACCAATCAATCTACTAAGAAAAAAACATTTTCATCTCATTAAAATACGCAAAAACGTTACTTTATTACTTAAATCATTATTAATTGACGAAAAACTTGTTTTTCGCTTAAAGTAATCATAAAAGGAGGTTTTATGTATGCAATCTACAACATTTACACAATTTCAAAACGAATTAACGATGCATCCACTCGTCTTACTTTATATTTCTACACCTACATGCAGTGTTTGTCATGCTATCAAGCCAAAAATCGAACATGCTCTAACAGACTTGCCCATGTTTGTCTTAGATGCACATGTATACCCTGAAGTTGCTAGCGCCTATCAAGCCTTAACTGCCCCCGTCGTTTTATTATTTTTTGAAGGCAAAGAAGTTCATCGACAAGCACGATTTATTGATATTCCCAAACTAGTAAAATTCGTCCAAAGTTATCAGTCTATGAATCTATCGGTTACTTATCAAGATTTATTCAACTAAAAAACGTCCCATCATCTTCAAAAATGATTGGGACGTTTTTTTATTCTTCTAAATCAGCTGCTTCTGCACCAGAATGTAAGAAGTAAATCAATGTTTGCAATTCATTAGTTAAATCAACGTTTTGAACTAAAACCCCATTTGGCGCAGTAATTCGTGCAGGCGTGAAATTCAAGATTCCTTTAATGCCGGCAGCCACTAATTCGTTCACAACATCTTGTGAGCGTTGTGCAGGAACAGTTAAAATCGCAATATCAATTTGTTGAATCGCAATTTGTTCTTTCATATCGCTCATTGGATAGACTGGAATGCCATCCACGATACGTCCAACAATCTCAGGATTGACATCAAATGCTGCACTTACACGGATGCTATTGCTTTGATGGAATTTGTATTTTAATAGCGCACTTCCTAAATTACCGACCCCAATCAATGCGACATTTGTCATTTGATCGTCATTCAATGTTTTCGCAAAAAATTGCATTAAATCATTGACATCATAACCGTAACCTCGTTTTCCTAATTCACCGAAATAAGAAAAATCACGACGAATCGTTGCACTATCCACTTGGACAGCTTCACTAAGTTCAGTTGATGAAACTTTCTTCTTGCCCGCATTATTTAAAATTCGCAAATAGCGATAATATAAGGGTAAACGTTTTGCTGTTGCTTTTGGTATTTGATTTTCTTTCACTGTATTTAAACCTCCGATTGTGAAAAATTCACTTTTACAACGAGTATCATATCAAAAATATTTAGAAAAAAGCAATTTGATTGCTCACAGATCTTCTTTTTTTCACAAATTTTCGACAAATCGCGGTTTTGAGCATCTCGCTAACTCCTCTTAAATGTGATAGACTAACAATAAACTCGTATATTATACAAATTTGAAAGACGTGAAAAATTATGATTTTACTACAAGCAAACCAAATTGCTCGCTTGTTTGGAGCAGAGGTTCTTTTTGAAAATATCCATTTAGAAATTAGCACGCGTGCACGGATTGGTCTTGTTGGACGAAACGGTGCAGGGAAATCCACACTATTAAAAATTATTGCTGGTTTAGAAGCACCTGATGCCGGCACTATTTCTAAAAATAAAACGGCTACTTTAGGGTACTTAGCACAAGATACTGGTCTACATTCAAACGCAACCGTCTGGGAAGAAATGCTTGGTGCTTTTGCAACCATTCGACAAATGGAAGAACGCATGCGTCACTTAGAAGTTGCAATTAGTGAAACTAATCCAACCACTAGTAATTATGAAGCCATTTTAAAAGAATATGACCACTTACAACATGAGTTCTCAGAAAAAAATGGCTACGGTTATGAAAATGAGATTCGCTCAGTCTTACATGGGTTTAAATTTGATGAAACCTTCTATGGACAAACCATTGATACCCTTTCTGGTGGACAACGGACTCGTTTAGCTCTTGCTAAAATGTTATTGCAAAATCCTGATATTTTGATTCTGGATGAGCCGACTAACCACCTAGACATTGAAACTTTAGCATGGTTAGAAAATTATTTGCAAGGTTATTCAGGTGCATTACTAATCGTCTCTCATGACCGCTACTTTTTAGATAAAGTGGTAACCGAAGTCTATGAAATTAGTCGCCAAAAAATGCGTCATTATAAAGGAAATTATAGTCGCTACCTTGACTTAAAAGCAGAACAATTAGCCAGTGATTGGAAAGCCTATGAAAAACAACAAACAGAAATCAACAAATTAGAAGACTTTGTTGCTCGGAACTTGGTGCGAGCCTCCACAACCAAACGTGCCCAGAGTCGACGCAAGCAACTAGAAAAAATGGAACGTATGGATCGGCCACAAGGAGATGAAAAATCAGCGCACTTTTTATTCGCTATCGAAAAACCTTCTGGTAACGTTGTGCTACAAGTGGAAGATGCTGCTATTGGTTATACCGATAAAGTGTTATCTGCTCCGATTCAATTAGATATTCGTCGCAAAGATGCAATTGCCCTTGTTGGTCCTAACGGAATCGGCAAATCTACTTTATTAAAATCAATTATTGGCGAGATTCCTTTTGTCCAAGGAACTGCACATTTTGGAACGAATGTATCTGTCAGTTACTATGACCAAGGACAAACAAATTTACATGGCAATAAAACTATTTTAAAAGAACTTTGGGATGAGCATCCAACAACACCAGAAGTAGAGATTCGTTCCGCATTAGGTGGTTTCTTATTTTCTGGCGAAGATGTTGAAAAACCAATCACCTTATTAAGTGGTGGCGAAAAAGCCCGCGTTGCTTTAGCTAAACTTGCCATGAATAAAGAGAACTTTTTAATTCTTGATGAGCCAACTAACCATTTGGATATCGATAATAAAGAAGTCTTAGAAAATGCTCTAATTGATTACGAAGGCACGCTCTTCTTTGTTTCGCACGACCGCTACTTTATCAATCGGATTGCCACGAAAATTATTGAATTATCCGAAACTGGTAGCAAGTTGTATTTAGGCGACTATGATTACTACTTGGAGAAAAAACAAGAAGAACTAGAAATTGCTGCTTTATTAGAGGAAAAAGAAGAAATCATCCCCGTTTCGACAGGTAAAAAGAACTTCCAGCAAAGCAAAGAACAACAAAAAATTGTTCGCAGTCTGCAACGAAAAATTGAAAAAATCGAAGAAGGGTTGGCTACTTTGGAAGAAGAGATTGAAGCAGCACAACTTAAAATGACCGATCCAGCTATTTTGAATGATCATGTACAGTTAAATGAATGGAATCAAACAATTGAAATAGCACAACAAAAACAAGAAGCTTTAATGGAGGATTGGGAAGCGTTAAGTTTAGAATTAGAAGAACAAGCATAAATTTAGGACGTGTTAGGAGCGATCGGGTTGAAAAAGCAACAAAAAAATTGGTTACTTATTCTTTTAGGTAGCGGATTGATTCTTACAAGTTTCGTTGGATTTATGATTCAAAATAGGGCAACTAATAATTATGATAGTATGTATGAAGAAACAACTCTCTACGCAGAAGAAGGGCCACAAAGTGAATTTGCTTACCGAGCAACCGAACAATTACGTGGCAAAGGGATAGATATTCCTTTATTTCTACAAACCGATGAGCGTTGGCAAGAGGAATATGTAGACGACTCTTATACGTATACTCTAGCAGAAAATGGCAGTGGTTTTGCTTCCCTAGCAATGCTGTTGTCCTACTATGATGCTACTGAATATGTCTATGATGATTTATATGCACTGACATTTGGTGATTACTTCACAGCTGACGGTTCTTTGAAATGGAAGTTCTTTGAAGAAGCCAGTGAGTCTTTTGGGACACCTGTTACCAGCTTAGGGAATAATTTTGATAAAGCACAAACACTTTTAGCTAATCACCAACCAATTATTGTTTCATTCAAACCAGGAACATTTATTGATTCTGAACATTTTATCGTGTTATTCCAAACTGATGACCAAACAATTCGTGTGTTAGATCCACTTGATTCGCCCGAAAGAGAAATTTATACAATTGATTTTGCACCAAAAGATCTAACAGATAAGATTCAAAATTATTGGGCTGTTTTGTAAAAGACAGCTCTTTTATTGAACATGTGAAGTAGTAATCAATCCCATTTTAGTTTATACTAAAAGAAAAAATAGAATTGGAGTGATTTCAAATGAAAATTGGTATTCCAAAAGAAATCAAGAATAATGAAAATCGTGTCGCACTCCCTCCAGCTGGTGTATATGAGTTAACGCAAGCTGGTCATATTGTCCTAGTTGAAACAAATGCTGGGGTCGGTTCAGCAATTACCGACGATGCCTATCGTGAAGTTGGTGCTACAATTGTAAGTAATGCTGCCGAAGTGTGGGCTGCTGATATGGTCATCAAAGTCAAAGAACCTTTAGAATCAGAATATACTTATTTCCGTGAAGATTTACTATTGTTCACTTATTTACATTTAGCAGCCAATAAACCTGTTGCGCAAGCTCTTTTAGCCGCAAAAGTCAATACCGTAGCTTATGAAAACGTGCAACTCCCGAATGGTTCATTACCTCTTTTAGCACCAATGAGTGAAATTGCTGGGCGAATGGCTGCACAAATTGGTGCCGAATTTTTAGAAAGTCCAAAAGGTGGCAAAGGTATCTTGTTAGCTGGGGTTCCTGGTGTACGTAAAGGAAATGTAGTCGTTATCGGTGGTGGTGTTGCCGGAACTAATGCCGCGCAAATCGCACATGGTTTAGGCGCAAATGTTACTATCTTAGATGTCAACATTCAACGTTTGAAAGAATTGGATGCACAGTTTAATGGAAAAGTACAAACGCTACTGTCTAACTCTTTCAATATTCATGAACAATTACAAACTGCTGATTTAGTCATTGGTGCCGTACTCATTCCTGGACGTAAAGCACCAACTCTTGTCACTAGACAAATGGTCCAAGACATGCCGGATCATTCAGTCATCGTTGATATTGCGATTGATCAAGGCGGTATCTTCGAAACAGGTGCAAAAACCACTACGCATGATAATCCAACATATGTCGAAGAAGGTGTGATTCATTACGCCGTAGCCAATATGCCCGGTGCCGTTGCACAAACAGCAACCTTCGCCTTGAGTAATGCTACCCTTGCATTTGCTAAAAAATTAGCTGACACACCATTAGAACAATTAATTAAAGAAGATTCTGCCATCGCAAGCGGCGTGAACACTTATCAAGGACATCTCGTTCATTCGGCAATTGCTGCTGATTTGGATTTACCTTTTACTCAATTGAATGATTTAATTTAATGAAAAGACTAGGTTTATTATAAAAAACAGTGAGGAAAGTCAATGTACCGATTTTCCTCACTGTTTTTTTATTTTATGCATAATATTGAATCGCATCATTTAATGCTTGGGCTGCACCTGTATATTTTTCATCGTAGTACGCTGTAAATCGTTCATCACCGACATACATCAATCCTAATCCTTTATGCGCTTCTGGTGAATACGTTGGCCATGTATAACTCAACCATTTTTTGTGTAATTCATAAATTTCTTTGGCAACATCACTTTCTAAATTAGGATCTTGCAAATATACATCGATTTTTTCGAATAATTGTTGTTCTGTTGCTTGCATCTCCGCCATTTCTTGTTCGGTTAAATTCAAATATTTATCATTTGATGCTTCAACTGTTTTCTCCCCATATTTTTCTCTAATTTCTGTTCCATATTGACTTTCGTTTTCCGCTACTTTTTGTTGCTTAAATGCTTCAAATTTTTCTTTATCTGACATGATTCTCTCTCCTTTATAGTGTTTCATTGTTTGCTGAACAGTCGTTAATAGTCGGTCAATTTCATTTCGTCTTTCGAGCAATTGTTTTTGATGACTCCTCAACGCCTGTTCTACATTAAAGTCAGGATTGTCTAGTATTTCCTTGATTTCTTCTAATTTCATATCTAATTCACGGTAAAATAAGATTTGCTGCAGACGATCGACTTCTTTTTGTCCGTAAATCCGATAATTTGAAGAATTTACTCGGGAAGGTTTTAGTAAATCAATCTCATCATAATATCGAAGCGTACGCGCGCTCACTCCTGATAACTGTGCGATTTTTTTAATTGTATATTCCATTTTGACACCTGCTCTTCCGCTTTTTTTATCAAGTAACTTCCTGACAAACATATCATAAACCTTTACGTAACGGAAAGGTCAAGCGTAAAAATCAATTAATTTTTATTTTTTGAAAAAAAGAGTTCCTTCTATGAAAATACTACTTGTATCGTGAAAGATTTCGTGTACAATCAGAAGCGGTATTAGTTATTTAGGAGGGTTTCATGAAAAAGTTTATAGGGGATAAAACATTCTATCGGATGGTACTGACAATTGCCGTTCCCATGATGATTCAAAACGGTGTCACCAATTTAGTCAGCTTTTTAGATAATATTATGATTGGACAAGTCGGCACAGAACAAATGTCTGGTGTTGCTATTGTCAATCAATTGATATTCGTCTTTAATTTAAGTATTTTTGGCATTGTATCTGGTGCCAGTATTTTCGGAACACAATTTTATGGGAAGCGAGATTTTGTAGGGATGCGTCATGCCTTTCAATTCAAAATCATTGCCTGTCTTGTGGCAACCATCGCTTCAGCTGCATTACTTTTTTTCTTCAAAGATTCCTTGATTGCACTTTATCTTCATTCTGGGAATACAGGCGAAAATCTTCAATTAGCGTTACAATCAGGGCAAGAATTTTTGACAATTATGATTCTAGGTTTATTTCCATTCGCTATTTCTCAAGTCTATGCTAGTACTATTCGAGAAATGGGAAAAACCGTTGTTCCAATGTTTGCCAGCAGTATTGGGGTCGTGACCAACACCGTATTAAATTATTTACTAATTTTTGGTCATTTTGGCGCACCAGTCTTAGGTGTAAGAGGGGCAGCAATTGCTACAGTGATTGCTCGTTTTGTCGAATGTTTCATCATTGTTTATTGGGTTCATCGACATAACACTGAAAATCCTTTTGTCATCGGGGCTTTTCGTCAATGGCGATTACCAAAAAAACTCGTTTTACAAATTATAAAAACGGGTGCACCTTTAATGGCCAACGAAATTCTTTGGGCAAGTGGCATGACGATTATTCTACAAGCCTATTCTGTTCGCGGGTTAACCGTGATTGCCGGAATCAACATCGCATCAACGATTTCAAATATTTTTAACATTTTATTCTTAGCTTTAGGTGGTGCAACTGCCGTTATTGTTGGGCAACTATTGGGAGCGAATAAAATGGCGGAAGCCAAAGACAGTGCGCGTAAAATTATTTTCTTTTCCGTTGCAAGCTGTTTTGTGATTGGTGTGCTAATGTTTGCTATCGCACCAATGTTCCCAAGTATTTACAATACGTCAGAAGAAGTCAAAACATTGGCAAGTAGCTTTATTCGTGTTGCTGCCATCTGTATGCCAATTTACGCGTTTAATCACGCCAGCTATTTTGTCCTACGCTCAGGTGGAAAAACAATGATTACATTCTTATTCGATAGTGTCTTTATTTGGGTGATTATTTTACCACTGGCTTTCTTCCTAAGTACACACACGCAATTACCAATCGTAACTGTCTACTTTATTTGTCAGTTTGTTGAGATAATCAAGAGTATCATTGGCTATTTTTTAGTGAGATCAAGCGCTTGGTTGGAAAATATTGTGGTTGAAAATGAAGCAACAGAAACATAAAAAAAACGAGACATCTGTATATAGAATACAGATGTCTCAGTTTTTCTCATGACTATTGTACCAAAGATTTCTTACGCCACAACAAGACTTTATTATAGCCTTCAAAGAAATAATAAATCGGTAATGACCAAAAATATTGCATTAAATGAACATACTCTTTTTTAATTGGATGATTATTTTTAAATCGCATCAAGGCATACGTTTCCCCCATCTCAGTGATCTCTTCACCCGTTTGACAAAATCCTTGGCGTTCATAAAAACGTAATCGACGATAACGCTGCTCAATATTTGTCGCTTGTTCATTCAATTCTTCAATCACCAAAGCAATTTTTTTATCTTTGAATTGATTTGTAAAAAATTTCAATGCTTCTTTACCATACCCACGAGACTGAATAGCATCGTCAATCGCAAAGTAGAATAAATACACCAAATCTGCTCGTTCTATATAATACATCATACCCACAATCTTCTCTTTATCGTATAGACCTAGTAAATTTCCCTTGTTTTGTTTGATTTTATTCAATAAGTATTTGAAAGGTACGCGTTCTTCCGCAGGGAAAGATTTCTCATACAACTGATTGAATGCCGAAACTTCCGAAGAATCCGGCATAATTTTTTTAAATGTTAACATATTTGTTCCTCGCTTATTCTAAATTTTTAGCTTTTTAGGTTTTATCATGTACCTAATAGCTTAAATCTAGACTCTACTATAAAGGTTAGAACAATTCTAAGGTCAAGCTTTTTTCACTTGAATTTGTAATTCTGTTAAATATTCACTCGGTTGGTTCGTTTCATGAAAATCAAGTAAGTAAAATTCATAAATTGGCGAACATACTTCATAACCAGCTTGCGTAATTGCGGTTAAAAGAGTTTCCACATGTTTTGTTGAATAATGATAGGTTCCTTCATATAAATAGCTCGCATACTCTCCTGCAGGCAACGAAAACTGATTAAATCCCACATGCTGTTGATTATCTAAAACAAAAACCGATTCGTAGGACAAGCCCATCTGCGGGGTATAATGAGCCACACCACCTACATAATGGTAGTCATAGAAATTTTTGATATCCAATAATTCCCCATACAATTGCAACAACTCAGTTTCAAAACTAGCTTCTCCATCAAAATTGACTTCCCGTTGAAATGCTTGTCGTTCAGGAAGTGTTTTGATACGCATTTGTTGCACAAATTGTCGTTCTTTTGCTAACTGCGCTAAAATCTCAGCCCGCATGTCTAACCCCGCTAATTTCTTGTTTAATTCCGCAATTTCATTTTCCAGTAACACACGATTATTTTGAATAATATGATTGGTTTCCTCGATATTTCTTTTCGACAAATACGCTTGAATCGTCTCCAACGATACATTTAAGCCCCGTAAATCACGAATAATATTTAAATTGTAAATATCAGTTAACGAAAAGACACGGTAATTGTTCTCCAACCGTTTTGGATTCACTAGACCAAGTTTTTCATAATGACGAATCGTATGAGTAGAAATGCCATACAATGCTGCAATTTCTTTAATCGTAAAATATTTAGGTGTCATTTGTTATCCTCCGCTTATATTCATCTCAACTGTACCGTTTTTTGGAGTGGTTTGTCTAGTGATTATATATTCTTAGTATTGTCGCTTCTTTTTTGTACCCTTACAAAGATATAAACTACGTCTAAAATGAAACATATAACCTATAAAATTGGCGAAAGTTTGTATCATTTTAATCGGTCTTTCTCAAAGTTTCTTATCAACATTATGAATTCCTAACGCTAAATGATTAACTATTTAATAATCAGCATATCATTTTCATCGAATTGACAATTTTCTCCATAAGCGACCTCCCAATAATAACCATCACGGTCTTGAAAATATCTTCCATATCCGCCGCATTCAGTAGTTTGTGGTTCTTTAACTATAGTTCCTCCAACCTCTCCAACACGTTTCATCAATTGGATTATCATTCATTATGCTTTAGAGATAACAATATCATCTTCTATGAACCTTTTCCGCTATTACATATAAAAATAAAGTTTTAATAGACTGCTTGATACAACAAAATTACTCTTGAGTAGCGCTTGTGTTTTCTAGTAGATTCTCTTAAATATTACTAAGTCTTTCCAATTAAAATAGAGCCAAACTATCTCAATAGTTTGGCTCTATTTATAAATTATCATTCATCTATTGTTTTATTGCTCATCAATCGATTAATATGCACTGTTAAATAAGCTACTTCTTCTTTTGTTACTTTAGTATTGTTCAATATTTCGATATAGTCTTTAACATTAAAAGCAATGGTTAGAGCTTTTGGATAAAGTTGTGTGATTTGTTCAAATAATCCTGAATCATTCTCGGTAATCATTTTTCCTTCAAAATAACGTTCAACAAAAAATTTCAGATGAGTAATAAAGCGCTGGTAGTGCACATCTTCGCGATCAAAGTCGATTTTCAATTCATATTTAACGATATCTGATATGCCACCAACTAGTTTTGCATATGCCATGCCTTTGCTAGTAGAAGAATCCACGTTTTGTGCATTAATGATATGAAAAGCGATATTTGCTGCTTCTTCCGGAGGTAGAATCTCTCCTAACTCTTTTTTTAATAGCTTTAGAGCATACTCTCCCACCGAGAACTCTATAGGATAATAGTTTTTAATTTCCCAGTACACACGGTTAAGGATATTTAGACCATTCTTATGCCTTTCGATTGAGAAATTTAAATGATCGCTCAAAGTAAAGAAAATACTAGTATTCAGCTGCGTATTCAATAGTTCCTCTGCTTTTTTAATAATTTGCTGTGTAATATCAAAATAAACGGCTGGAATCGAGTCAAATAAACGTAAATATTCTTGAATTTGTCGGTTATCCACAGGTATGAATACACGGTTTACGTCTTCGTCAGCAACAGTTTGACCGATTTTTCGGCTATAGCCAATCCCTTTGCCAAAAAAGACATATTCCTGTTGCTCATCGTCTATAGCTAAGATAGTATTAGGATTTAGTATTTTTCTAATAATCATCCCGCATTCTCCTAGTCTAAATTCTGCCCATTGCTTTCAATAACCTTTTGATACCAGAAGAAAGAATCTTTCTTCATTCGTTTCAAAGTTCCTTGACCTAAATCATCTTGATCTACATAAATATAGCCATAACGTTTAGTCATCTGTGAGGTAGAAACACTGATTGAATCAATCGGTGCCCAGCTTGTATACCCAAACAAATCGACGCCTAATTCTACTGCTTCAATCATCTCTTTGATATGCTGCTTCAAATAGTTGATTCGATAATTATCGTGGATTTGTTTATCCTCAGTAATTTCATCCTTAGCCCCCATCCCATTTTCTACAATAATCAATGGAACATTATAACGGTCTTGAAGTTCAAGAAGCGAAATTTTCAAACCTATAGAATCTATCTGCCAACCCCATTCAGTCGAAGGAAGATAAGGTTTTTTTACGCCCATAATCGTATTTCCAGACGTTTGTTCCAAAGAAGAGTCTGCAGATTCTGTTCTAGACATGTAGTAGCTAAAAGCTAAATAATCAGCTGTGTGCTCTTTTAGTATTTTGTCATCTTCGGCAGTTTTTTGAATGTTAATGCCTTTGTTTTTAAGATGCTGTTGATATAAAGTTGGATACTCGCCAAAAATCTGAATATCTGCATGTGCGTAGTTATTTAAATTACTTTCGAAAGACAATAAGACATCTTCTGGTTTACAGGTATTCGGATATGTTGTCAATTTCGTAAGCATACATCCCATTTGACTTCCTGGAATTATTTCATGGCACAGTTTAGTAGCAATAGCAGCTGCTACATACTGATGATGAAGTGCTTGATAAATTGCATACTCTAAAGAATATCCGATACATTGTTCTTCAATTATTCCAGCAGTAGTAAATGGATGACGCCCTACACTGTCAATCTCATTAAACGTTAACCAATATGTCACATATTCACCGAATTCTTTAAAACAAACTTCTGCATATTTAACGAAAAGATTAATCAATTTTCGGTCTACCCAGCCATTGTATTTCTCCGATAAAGTCAAAGGCATTTCATAATGAGAGAGTGTTACAATTGGTTCAATGTTATATTTTTTTTATTCTTTAAAAATATTTTTATAAAACTCGATTCCATAGATATTGGGCTCACTTTCTTCTCCTGTAGGAAATAAACGTGTCCATGCAATAGAAATCCTCAATGCTTTAAATCCCATTTCCGCAAATAACTGAATATCTTCTTTATACCTATGGTAGAAATCAATTCCTCTGCGCTTAGGATACCATTGAATTTCTGAATCACTTTTGGCTTTTTCAATCATTTCACTTGTTACAGTATTATGTGCTTTGTAATCTTTTACATCCACATTAGGTTTAAACGTTGCTACATCTGCTACAGACATTCCTTTATTATCTAAATTCCAAGCACCTTCTACTTGGTTTGCGGCAATCGCACCGCCCCATAAAAAATCATTACGCAATGGCATCTTCTTCCATCCCTTCAATTATAAATAGTTTTTCTTCCTTGGTTACTTTTACTTCTTCTACAATATTTAATGTCACATTCTTAGGTTCTGTAATTACAATCATAGTTGTAGGATCAAATCCAGCTTTCTGAATCCCTTCAAGGTCAAACTTAATCAGTACTTCTCCTTGATTAACCTCTTGCCCTTCTCGAACAGAACTTTCAAAATATTGCCCGGACAAATTGACAGTCTCTAGACCAATATGGAAGAGAATTTCTATCCCTTCATCTGTCTGCATGCCTAGTGCATGCTTTGTATTATAAATCATTGTGACAGTTCCAGTAATTGGTGCATATAATTCACCTTTCGTTGGTATAATTGCTACACCATCTCCTAACATCTTACTTGCAAAAACATCATCATTGACTTTTGATAACGGAATCACTTTTCCTTCAACTGGTGCATTAAAAATAAGGTCATTTGATTTTATGTTCTCTTTTTTTTCGTCATTAGCTGGTTCCTTCCATAAAATCATTACTGCGACAAAAGAAGCTATGAAAGAAACTACTAATCCAATTATCGCATACATAAGGTTGCTCGGAAGAGTTTCTGAAATAAACATGGATAGACTAGCAATTCCTGGTCCTACCGCAACATAAGCTTCCACACTTAAAAGTCCTAGTGTAGCTCCACCAATCAAACTACCAAACATCACTCCGTATAAAACACGTCTGTGTAAAATTGTTACACCATATAAAGCTGGTTCAGTAATTCCAAAAAGCGCAGATATCCCCGCAGACACAGCTGTCGCTTTTAATCCCTTATCTTTTGATCGAATTGTTACAGCAAAGCATGCTCCTGCCTCTGCAATATTATGCGCTAAAGAAGCCGCATTATAAATAAGTTCTTTCCCAGTTTCTCCCAGAGACGTAATCACGTATGGAATCATCGCTTTATGCATGCCTGTTACTACCATAAACGGTAAGAAAGCTGCCAACAACGCTACTGCAATCCAGCCAAATCGAGAAAACACAGCCATAATTAGACTTGCAAAACCTTGCCCAAATGTAAATCCAATTGGTCCAAGCAACAATAGTGTTAATGGTACAACAATTAGTAATGACATCATCGGAACAAAGAAACTTCTAATAACTTTCGGGCTGATTTTTGTAAAGAATTTTTCTAAAAATGAGTAGCTGATTACACATAAAATTGCTGGAAAGACTTGGTAAGCATAATTGATGTTCTGAATCGTTATCCCTGCCAAATTTGTGCCCTCAGTAATTAATGTAGTCAAACCGGGAAGAAGTAAGGCACCGACTGCAGAAACCGCGACTAGACTGTTAACTTTCAGCTTGTTTGCTGTCGTAATAGCTACTAATAGTGGTAGAAAATATAATGGTGCATCTCCCACAAACGTTAAAATCTGATATGTTGGTGTTGCCTTGTCTAATAAACCTAATAAGTTTAGTAACATCAACAATGATTTCAAGATTCCGCCGCCAGCTATTGCTGGAATCAACGGTTGAAAAATACTAATAATAAAGTCTAGCACAATCGTTTGCCATTTTTGTTTTTTCTTAGATCCTTCACCTTTATCTAGTTCAATTCCTGAAAGTAATTTTTCGACTTCACGATATACTTCTACTACTGCGCCACCAATAATCACTTGTGTCTGAGCCGTTTGCGTGATTCCCAGTACGCCTGGAATACTTTTTATCGCCTCTGCATCTACCTTACTATCATCAACTAACGTAAATCTTAGCCTTGTCGAACAGTGTTCCAAATGAGAAACATTTTTCGCTCCACCTATATTTTTTAAAATTTCTTTTGCTACATTTCGCTCGTCCATTCTTTTCCCTCCATTTTTTAAGCAAAAAAAACCGAATCGAATCATTCCTCTAAGAGAGATGATTCAATTCGGTTATGCCTACTATTACGTAGTAACACGCCTTGTATTAAGTTAGCTTTAGTATATATCATTTTTAAGAAAGCGTCAACATTTCTTTTTAAATTTTATTTATGCATCAATACGTCTTATTTTCTCCCATTTTTTAGACCGTATTAATTCTAATTCATTAAGTTTGTTGCTAGCTTGAATATATTTGATAGCTATATTTTATATCTTATAACTTTCTTATTCAGTCAACAAAAATCGTTATCTATTTACGAATGTTTCACTTAACTCCATTCCTACTATCCAACAAAAATTCTAACATTATTCTCCGCAATAATTCCCCCATCATAATTTCGCAAAAATTGATTTTAATATTCGGCAATGAACACCTAAAATATCATTACTTACTTGAGTTACATGAAAATCGCCTTTCACACTTAAGATTGAATAAGCTAGCTCACGAGAAAGACCATAATGATTAACGAGAAAGGCGATTGCTTCCATCGCAGCTTGGTGCGTGGCTTCATCTAAAGTTTTTCCAAAACCATGTGTTTCCCAATGTGTTGACGATTCCAATAATGGATTTTTACCAATTTGAAGATTTTTATGCAAAATTAATTGCACGCGACCATTGACACTGCCCTCGATTGCTGTCCCACTTAATTCACCATCACCTTGAGCAAAATGGCTATCGCCAACGTAGAATCCTGCACCTGGAACTTCAATATTATAATACATCGATGTACCTATGACAAAATTTTTATTATCAACGTTGCCACCAAATCTTGCTGGATGCAATGTACTAATTTTTCCAGAATCTTTCGGTAAGACACCACACACGCCAAAATGATAATTGACAGGAATGTCAACTTGTTCTTGAATTGCTTTTCGTTCAACAGTACCTTTAGGTGTCACTAACCCTGGCGCATCAATTGGTCGTGGATAGTCATAAGTAAATAAGGGATACGCTACTTGACGTTCTTCATCCACTTGGTAAATCACAATCGATTCTTTTTGATCAAAGTCTTCTGCTAAATAGCCCCAATTTGCTAAAACATTCGAACCATAAGGCATACGTGGTTTCATATCTAAGATTTTCACTTCTAACACATCACCTGGTTCAGCATCTTTTATGAAAATTGGTCCAGTAATTAAATGATCACCCATTCGAGTCGTAATTGTTTCATAAATTTCTTGAATCGCATCATCAAACAACAAATCTGGTGCATCCCCTGATTGGTGATTCAATGCCTCAATCTCAACAATATCCCCCGATTCCACTGTTAAAAGACTTTCCCAATTACTCTCGTAGTAGCCCCATTTAACCGTGTTAACAGTAGCAGCAAGTGTATGAATTTTTGTCATGATATATCCCTTCTTTCTTATTTGTTTTCATTGGTATACATTGGTTCTTTTCTTAATTATACCTTGTTTTACAGTTATTATAAATATGAGTAGTGAAAGAATAAAAATATTGCAAAAATTTCTAGTCAGTTCTTTCGCCATAGTAAGAGAAAAGATAAAACAAAAAAACGGCTAAAAAGCCGTTTTTTTGAGAAAAAATTGATACTATTTCCGATACATTTTCAATTCCAAGAACAAGTCATTATATATCCCGATATATTCTGGTCCTAAGTCTTGATAGACTTCCAAATGAGATACTAATTCGTCAGATGGATAGAATTGTTCATCGGATGTGATTTCTTCTGGTAATAGATCCAACGCTTTTTTATTTGGTGTGGAGTAACCAATATATTCCGCATTTTGTGCCGCATTTTCTGGTTCGAGCATGAAATTAATAAACTCATAGGCTCCTTCTTGATTGGCTGCTGTTTTAGGAATGACGATGTTGTCGAACCACAGATTGGATCCTTCTTTAGGAATGACATAGTGCAAATGCTCGTTTTCCCACATCATATCAGCTGCTTCACCAGAAAAGGTAACAGCAACCGCACTCTCTTCATTTGCCATATACATTTTAATTTCATCGGCAACGATAGCTTTAATATTCGGTGTCATCTTTCGTAGCTTGGCTACTGCTTCATTTAGTTCTGTTAGATTTTTGCTGTTAAGTGAGTATCCTAGACTATTTAAACCAAGCCCTATCACTTCACGAGCACCATCAATCAACATAATATTATCCTGCAATTCTGGTCGCCATAAGTCATCCCATGAAGTCATATCCTCACTGTCGACTACTTTATCATTATAGACAATACCTAATGTGCCCCAAAAATAAGGAATAGAATATTGATTTTTCGGATCAAAACTCAAATCCAAAAAACGAGGATCAATGTTGTCTAAACCTTTGATTTTTGAATGATCTAATTTATTGACTAGTTTTTCATCCATCATTTTTTGAATCATGTATTCACTTGGAATCGCAATGTCATACGAAGTGCCACCTTGGCGAATTTTTGTTAGCATAGCCTCATTTGAGTCAAATGTGTCATAATTGACTTTATAGCCA
Source organism: Candidatus Enterococcus willemsii (assembly GCF_009933335.1). GTDB lineage: Bacteria > Bacillota > Bacilli > Lactobacillales > Enterococcaceae > Enterococcus_F > Enterococcus_F willemsii. Next base: position 17,953 of record NZ_MAEL01000052.1, read on the forward strand.
GATTCTTTTTCAAATTTTGTCAACAATTCTGGATCAATATAATCGCCCCAATTATAGATATTCAGCACTTGTGCACCAGCCATACCGGTCGCTTTTTCTAATTGACGGACACCAAAAATTAAGACCAAAATAATGAAGACTAAACCAATAATTAATGATTGTAATCGTTTCATTGTAAATCGGTCACCTCGCTTTTTTGTCGGTTCTTACGTACACGGCGAGAAACATTTTCTTTACTAATAAAGTAATAACCCACGACTAAAACCATCGAGAACAAGAAAACTAAAGTGCTTAAAGCATTAATTTCTAAGCTAATTCCTTGTCTTGCCCGAGAATAAATTTCAACTGATAAGGTACTAAATCCATTACCAGTAACAAAGAAGGTTACCGCAAAATCGTCTAATGAATACGTAAATGCCATAAAGTAACCAGCAATAATTCCTGGTGTCAAAAATGGCAAGATAATATTTTTCACCACTTGAAAAGTATTCGCACCTAAATCTCTTGCTGCATCGACCATTGAATCGTTCATTTCTTTTAACTTTGGTAGAACCATCAGCACCACAATAGGGATACTGAAAGCAATATGTGATAATAAGACACTCACAAATCCTAAGTTAAAACTACGGAACAAACCACCAATCATGGTGAAGAAAATCAGAAAGCTTGCCCCAATAATAACATCCGGTGACACAAGTAAGATATTATTCATACTTAATAACGCATTTCGTGTTGAACGGTTCTTTGTATAATAAATCGCCATTGCGCCAAACGTACCAATCACTGTCGCAATCAACGCTGATAAAAAGGCTAACATAAATGTATTCAATACAATAATCAGCAAACGTGAATCAGCAAAGACAGCAGAATAATTCTCCCAAGTAAAACCAGTAAATTGATTCATGGTTCCCCCATCGTTAAATGAGTAAAAAATCAAATAAAAAATAGGCACATACAATAGTACAAAAACAATGGCTAGATAGAGACGAGACCATTGAAATTTCTTCATTTTCTTTGGCCTCCCTTCTTCTCACCAGTCAGTAGCATGACGACAAACATAGCAATGATTAAGACCACACCAATCGTTGAACCCATGCCCCAGTTTTGTGTGACTAGGAAATGTTGTTCAATCGCTGTTCCTAACGTAATCACACGGTTTCCACCGATTAAACGAGTCAACATGAATAATGAGAGTGAAGGAATAAAGACAGCTTGTACACCGCTTTTCACGCCATTTAAAGATAAAGGAAAAATAACACGACGGAAAGTTTCAAAATTATTAGCACCTAAATCACGACTGGCACTAATTAACGAAGGATTCATTTCTTCTAGTGCATTATAAATTGGCATAATCATGAATGGTAGCTCAATATACGCTGCAACGACGAGAAAACTAAAATCGGTAAACAAAATTTGCTTAGGACCAATGCCCATGATTTCTAAGAAATGATTGACCCCGCCATTAATACCAAAAATACCAATAAAGGCATACGCTTTTAACAATAGATTGACCCACGTTGGCAAAATAATTAATAATAACCACAAATCTTTATGCTTCAATTTGGTTAAAAAATATGCAGTTGGGTAGCTGATGAGTAAAGTAATTGCAGTAATCAAAAAAGCATACCAAACTGAATTGAAAGTCATCGTTAAATACTTACCCGAAGTAAAATACGCTTGGTAATTGACAAAAGAAAAGTTGCCATCCATATCAAAAAACGATTGATAAATAATCAACAGCACAGGTGCAATTACAAACAACAACAACCAAAATAAATAAGGAATCGCATAAATGCGTCTAATTCTTGTCATTTCGTCCCCCCTACTCTTCATAACTTTCTAAACGAGCATCGAAATCTTCTTCTGATTCATTGAAGCGCATGACATGAATGTCTTCTGGTTCAAATGAAAGGCCAATTTGACTACCTTCAACAGCTTTCTTCGTCGAATGAACCATCCACTCATTTTCTTGTTCATCATAACAAATAATTTCATAGTGCACGCCACGGAATAATTGAGTATCAACACGCACATTTAGTTTCCCTTTTTCCATAGATGTGAGAGTTAAATCTTCTGGACGAATAACCACTTCGACTGGTTCATTTTTCCGCATGCCACCATCAACACATTCAAATGTTTTGCCAACAAATTCCACTAAATTATCGTCAATCATCGTTCCGTTGACAATATTACTTTCGCCAACAAAATCAGCAACAAAATGGTTGATTGGTTCATCATAAATATCTACAGGCGTCCCACTTTGCACAATTTTTCCCTTGTTCATTACAAAGATTTCATCGCTCATTGCTAGTGCTTCTTCTTGATCATGCGTAACAAAAATAAAGGTAATGCCTAATCGTTGTTGTAATTCACGTAATTCATATTGCATGTCTGTACGTAATTTTAAATCCAGTGCAGATAAAGGTTCATCTAGTAATAATACTTTTGGTTCATTAACAATCGCTCTTGCAATCGCCACACGTTGGCGTTGTCCGCCAGACATTTCACTAATTTCACGATTGGCATACCCATCTAACTGAACAAGTTTTAAAGCATCTTTGACTTTCAATTCAATTTCTTTTTTTGGTAATTTTTTTATTTTCAAACCAAAAGCAACATTCTCAAACACATTCATATGCGGAAACAAAGCATAATCTTGAAAGACAGTATTCACTTGGCGTTGATTCGCAGGCACATCATTGATTCGTTGTTCTTCAAAGAAGACATCCCCTTCGGTTGCCTCAGAAAACCCAGCGATAATTCGCAAAATGGTTGTCTTTCCGCAACCTGATGGACCAAGCAGCGTATAAAATTTGCCTTCTTCTATCTCGAAATTCACACTCTTCAAAATCGTCTCATCATCGTACCGCTTCACCACATTATTAAATGAAATGATTGGTTTTCCCACTTCTCTTTCCCCCTCAAATTGATTGATTATATGTCTTCGTTTCGGAATGATTATACGTAGTTTTTGGTTGAAAATTTCACGTTTACTACAATTATATAGCTTCATTTTTTTGTTTCTTAAAACATACTGTATAAGAATAATTTTTTTTACACAAAAACACAAGTATATTCTTTCAAAAAGATAGTTTTTTTTCAGCAAAAAAGAAACTATGATATGATAATAGTATTAAATATTTTTTTGTAAATAATACACAAACTTTAAGTGATAAATAAGTTTCTGTTAAAACAAGGAGTGAATAAAATGAGCAACTTTTTAGCATTCGAAGTGACACAAACGGGAAATATGTTTTCACGAGGCGTTGTTCGTAAAGAACATCAAAAACTACAAAATAATCATGTAGAAATCCGTATTCATTTTTCAGCTATTAACTACAAAGATGCCTTGGCAGCTACTAAAAATGGCGGCGTAATTCAAGATTATCCAAAAATCCCCGGTATTGATTTAGCTGGGGAAATCGTCGCATCCAAAGATGAAAACTGGCCTGTCGGACAACAAGTTCTTGTAACAGGCTACGGTTTAGGTGTTAGCGTTGATGGTGGGTTTAGTCAATACCAACAAGTTCCTACTGATTGGTTAGTGGCTATCCCAGAAGCTTTTTCTACAAAAGATGTGATGCTTTTAGGAACAGCTGGGGTAACGGCAGCATTGGCAGTCCGCTCGTTAGAAGAAACAAATATTGCGAAAGAAGCCCCAATTGTTGTGACTGGCGCTTCAGGTGGTGTTGGTAGTATTTCCTTGGCCTTACTTCATTCCTTAGGATACAGTAATGTTATTGCATTATCTCGCAAAGCAGAACTTAGCGATTGGCTCACTCATCTTGGAGCAACAAGCGTGCTTTCACCAGAACAATTTTTCCCAGAAAAAATCAAACCTCTAGGTAAGCAGACAATTGCTGGCTTAATTGATACCGTAGGAGGCGAACAATTAGGTAACCTATTGCCACAAATAAGTTATGGTGGACGTGCTTTGTTATGTGGGAATGCAGGTGGCATTCAATTAAAGACAACTGTCTTACCCTTTATTTTAAGAGGTATCCAATTGATTGGGATTGATTCTGTCGCCATCGATGCGGACACACGCAAAGAGATTTGGCAATTTTTAGCCGAAAATCAGGCAATTTTATCTCAATTACATTATCAAGAAGTTTTATTAACCGATCTCGATGAAACAATTGAATCCTTATTAGAAGGCACACATCAAGGTCGTACACTAGTGAATATGGAAGTGAAATAAATGAGAATCTTAATTACTGCGGGCGGAACTTCTGAAAAAATCGATGACGTTCGTGCCATTACTAATCATTCAACCGGCCAATTAGGTTGTCTAATTGCCGAAGCTTTTTTAACACAAGAAATTACTGTGGACTATGTAACCACTGCCCAAGCCTTGCAGCCTGCTGCACAAGAAGAATTGACAATTTATACGATTGATGACACACATTCTTTAGCCGAAATGCTCGATTCCTTATTACAACAGCACACGTATGATGCGGTTATTCATAGTATGGCAGTCAGCGATTTTTCTCCTGTTCAAAGCTTATCGCAAGAACAATTCTTAGATAAAATCAATCAACTAATCGTCCGACAACAACCTGTAACCAAAGAAGATTTACAATTATTTTCTGAATCAACACAAGCAAAAGAAACCAAAATCTCATCTAATACTGATCAACTTTATCTGGTTTTAAATAAAACACCTAAAGTGATTCAACAAATCAAACAACGTCAACCAGAAACGATGCTGATTGGTTTTAAATTATTGGTGGATGTTCCAAAAGAAGAATTGATTTCTGTGGCTTATCAAAGCTTACAAAAAAACCAAGCAACCTATGTGTTGGCAAATGACTTAACTTCCATTCATAATGGGCAACATCATGGTTATTTAGTGAATCAAAACGGTGAAGTAGAAGCGGAAGCAACAAGTAAAGGGCAAATCGCTCAATTAATTGTCAAAGCAGTGACAAAGCACGTATAATAGAAAAAAATACGCAAAGGAGAATCATAATGGTAAAACGGATTTTATTAGCAGTCAGTGGCAGTATTTCGGCCTATAAAGCTGCTGATTTAACAAATGAGTTGACCAAAAAAGGCTATGAAGTGGATGTCATGATGACTGCCAGTAGTCAAGAATTTATTACACCCTTGACGCTACAATCATTATCCAAACGCCCCATTCATACCGATGTAATGAAAGAAATTAATCCTGACAAAATCAATCACATTGAACTTGCTAAACAAGCTGATGTATTCGTAGTAGCACCCGCTAGCGCAAATATTATTGGCAAGTTAGCAAATGGATTAGCAGATGATTTAGTCTCAACAGTTGCTATGGCATTACCTTTTGATACGCCAAAATTGGTGGCTCCGGCAATGAATACAAATATGTATTTAAACCCAATTTTACAAAAAAATCTTGCTATTCTAAAAGAAGTTGGGTATAAAGAAATAGCGCCTCGGGAATCATTACTTGCTTGTGGGGATTTTGGTTCTGGCGCGTTAGCAACCGTGGAAACGATTGTAGAAAAAATCCTTCAAACACTTGAGGGATAAGGAGGATTTTTAATGAAAAATACATTTACGATGGTTTTAACTGCTTTTTTTCTGGCAATCTTAATTTTATTAGCTAGTGTACCTTTCCTCGGATTCATTCCATTAGGCATCATCAATGCGACGACGCTACACATTCCTGTTATTATTGCTTCTGTTGTGTTAGGACCAAAAATTGGGGGCTTTTTAGGTGGTTGTTTTGGCATTATTAGTATGATTCGCTCAACAGTCATTATCACGCCACTTTCTTTTGTCTTCTCACCCTTTGTTTCGCCATTAGGAACAACTGGTGCCGGCAGCTGGAAAGCTTTATTAATTGCCTTGATTCCTAGGATTTTAATCGGGGTCGTTCCTTATTTTGTTTACAAATGGTGTACAAAGTTCTTTAAAAACAAACGCAGTGTAAGTCTTTTTATTGCTGGAATTGCTGGTGGGTTAACCAATACTATTTTAGTAATGAACATGATTTACTTCCTTTTCCAAAAAGAATATGCGGCACAAATTGGTGAAGTAGGTAATGCCGTTTATGCTGCGATTATTACCGTTATTTTCACTCAAGGAGTCCCAGAAGCGATTGTCGCAGGTATTGCAACCGCAGCAGTAGCTTCCGTCTTATTGCGAATGATGAAAAAAGAACCAATTTAAATAAAAAAACTTATGACCTCTGTTTTAAACAGTGATGTCATAAGTTTTTTTATTTTATTTAAGCCGTTGTTACTGCGGTAATCAAGACTTCGCCTGATTGAACCGTTGGCTGTGTGGTGCCAATCACATCAGCATAGTCTTGTGTATTTGTAACGATAATCGGTACTTGTGTACTGTAGCCTTCCGCTTCAATCGCTGCAATATCAAAGTTCACTAGTTTATCGCCTTTTTTCACTTTAGCATTTGATTCAACAAAACTTTCGAAATGTTTGCCCTCTAATTGAACAGTATCAATTCCGATGTGAATTAAAACTTCTAAGCCATCATCTGATACTAAGCCAATCGCATGTTTTGTAGGGAAAATTGTTAACACGGTGCCATCAAAAGGCGCAACTACTTCACCAACCGTTGGTTCAATCACAATACCTTTCCCCATGATACCTTCAGCGAAAGCCGCATCTTTTGCTTCACTTAGAGGTAACGCTTTTCCTGAAATTGGTGCAAAAGCTTCTTGTTTACCTAACGCTTTTTTCTGACCTGTAAATGATCCTTTTGCTTCTTCTTTACTCAATGCAGTTGGTGCATCATCACTAAATCCAATCACCCAAACTAAAGCAAATGCCGCAATCAATGCCGCAGCATCTAAGATCATTGCATAGATAGCAAATTTAGGATCGCCTTCATTCGTAATTAAGTTCGGATAACGGAAAATACCTAAACCACCCATACGATAAGATTGTGTGCCTAAAGCCATCGCAATTGCTCCTGTCACACCACCAACAATACATGATACCCAGAAAGGACGTTTTTTCGGTAAAGTAATACCGTAAATTGCTGGCTCAGTTACTCCAAAGATTCCTGAGATGAAGGCTGGAATAGACAATTCTCTTAATTTTAAGTTCTTAGTTTTTAACATAATCGCTAAAACAGCACCTGTTTGCGCAAATGATACACTGCCACTTGGAGATAATAAGGCTGTTGGTGTACCTTGAGATAATGAAATGATAACGAATGGAATGATTGCCCAATGCAAGCCAAACATTACCAATATTTGCCAAGAGAAACCTAAAACTAAACCAAAAAGAATTGGGCTAAAGTTTTGAATACCTAACAATAAATCTCCTAAAGCATCTGAAGCAACGTTCATCACTGGACCAATAATTAAGAAAGTCAACGGAATTGTAATTAAGGCTGTAAAGAATGGCACTAAGAATAGCTTCACAACATCCGGAATAATTTTTCTTAATTGTTTTTCAAGAAATGCAGCAAATGCAGTTGCTGCAATAATTGGCATTACAGAAGAGCCATAACCGGCTGCAGGTACAGAAAACGGAATGCCAAAGAAGTTTAACCCACCTGTTTCTGCAAATGTTGCCGCAATCGAACCATCAATAAATCCTTTGTAAATCATACTTGAGGCAATCATCATTCCGACGAACGGTGAACCGCCAAATTTTTGCATCGCTGTGTAACCAATAAAGAATGGCAAGAATAGGAATAGTCCATCACCCATTGCATTTAAGACAGCATACGTAGAAGTTGCTGCAAATTCAGACCCTAATGCAAATGAAAGAATGGCTGCTAGCCCTTTTAACATACCGGCTGCAGATAGTGGTGCCAAAATAGGTTGGAATATACTTGAAATAATGTCTACGAATTGGTTAAAAAGATTCCCTTTTGGCCCAGAATCTGTTTCTGGTTCTAACGTTCCTAAAACAGCGTCAACATCTTTTCTGACATCTGGTACATGATTGCCAATAACCACTTGGTATTGTCCACCAGATTTCATCACCGTTACTACGCCATCCATATTTTTTAAAGCTTCATCATTTGCTTTGCTTTCATCTTTTAATTTAAAACGCAAACGTGTAATACAGTTTGTTAGAGAATTGACATTTTCTTTACCTCCAACTTCTCTAACGATGTCTTTTGCTAATTCTTCATATTTTCCCATTATGTTTTCCTCCAAATTTAGATTGTTTGTTTTATTTAGAGGTTTCGCCAACTGAATGTCACGATCCTAGCCTTTCCACAGGCATTTTTATAACTCCTTTCTATTTGCTTTTATAATAAGAGTCACCTCTTAGTTCATCTTTTCAATAATTCGGGCAATGTGAATAGTGATGTATACCTGTTCATCTCTAGACGTATTGTAATCCCAGCGTGTTTTTAGTAAATCAACGACTTTTTTAGTTGCTTCAAAAGCCTCTGGATATTTTCTCACAACGAGCGTAAATAACTCATTTTCCACCATGTCCTCTTCAATTTTATTATGACTAGGGTTTAACACCCGTTCCGAAAAGAAACGTAAGTGTGTAATAAATCGTTGGAAATAAATATCGTTCTCAATAAAATTAATCTTCAAAGTGTATTTGATTACCGTCAAAATCTCTTCAATCATTTGCGTAAGATCGATTGCACTTTCATTTGTTGAATCAATCGCTGCATTCACAATGTGAAGCGTTAAAAAGCCTGCTTCATCATCCGATAACTGAATCCCCATTCGCTGATTGACGACTTGAATAGCTTGACGCGCAATCTCCAATTCATCTGGAAAAAAACGTTTCACATCCCAAAGAAGAAAGTTTTTCATTTGGATATTGTTTTTTGTTCGCTGAATAGCTGTATATAAATGATCGGCAATGGCAATAAAGGTCGTTTCATTCAAGTCTTTTTGTAATTGCTTACGTGCGTAGCTTAAGATTTCATAGGAAATTTTGATAATTTCTTCTGGAATTTCGGCAAATAATTTTTCAATACGTAATTTTTCAAATTGACCAGACATTTCAAATGTTTTTTCAACTTTTGATACATCCACTTCAAAGCCTGGTTTCTTCTGAAAACCCAAGCCATTTCCCATTAAAACAACTTCTTCACCCTCATCATTCAAAGCGATCACTACATTGTTATTCAAAATTCTAAGAATTTTCAAATGCTTCACCCTTTTCTTTATTCAGTTTCAGCATCTAAAAAGACAGAAAAAGACCTAAACGGATCCCTTTTTCCGTTTAGGTCTAGCTTAACTGAATAATAACTATCCTGATGTAAATATACTATAGCATCAAAATATTGTCAACGCTTCCATTAAAATTTATTTATTGTTTTTCACAAAGTTTATCATCTACAAAAACATCAAAGAAAAAAGACTGTAGAAATTGAAAAAAACTTTCTACAGTCAATCATTCATCTTTTATTTTTCTTCACCAATAATACGAACTTCTGTCTCTAGTGCCACATCAAATTTCTCTTTAATCACCGCTTGAATATGGGCAATTAATTCGACATAATCAGTTGCTGTTGCTTGGTTAATATTCACAATAAAACCAGCGTGTTTTTCAGAAATTTGCGCACCACCCCAAACAAGTCCTTGAATGCCTGCATCTTGAATTAATTTCCCAGTAAAATGGCCTTCTGGTCGTTTAAAGACACTTCCACAAGAAGGGTATTCTAATGGTTGTTTTGATTCTCTTAAATAGGTTAATTCATCCATTTTGGTTTTAATCACGTCTTTATCCCCTTTTTCCAAGGCAAAACGTGCATTCAAAATAATCCCTTGCATTCGTTGAATATCACTGTGACGGTAACTAAAATTCATTTCCTCACTTGTTAACGTACGAATTGTGCCATCAGGGAATAAGACATCACTTGAAACGAACACATCTTTGATTTCACCACCGTACGCACCAGCATTCATAAAGACAGCTCCACCGACACTTCCAGGTATGCCACAAGCAAATTCTAAACCAGTTAATTGATTATCTAGTGCCGCATAACTCGTATCGATTAAGCGCGCGCCTGCTTCCACTTCAATCACATCATCAGTCACTTGAATGGTATTCATTTCTAACAACATAATCACTACGCCACGAATCCCACCATCACGTACAATTAGGTTACTTGCATTACCTAAGACTAACCATGGTATATTTTCTTTTTGGCAATAATTCACCAAAGCTTCCACTTCATCTCTAGTTTTAGGAAAAGCTAAAACATCTGCAGGTCCACCAGTTTGAGTAAATGTATAATTCATCAATGGTTCATTTAACAATAAAGCCATTTCGGGAAATTCTTTTACTAATTCTTCGTTTTTCACTAACAAAAAGCTCCTTCTCTTAAACGTCTTGTACATTTTACCACGTTCTTCACAAACTGACTACTAGTTCCCACTTTCTTCAAGTTGTCTTAACATTTCTTGACATATTTCATGACTTTTGGCGATGTTTTCTTGACGTAAATCAGCCCTATCACCTGTTTGAACAGCGTGTAAAAATTGTCGCACTTGTTGCTCGAAACCGCGTTTTTCCAAGGTATTGGTCCAATCGCCGAATGTTTGCAGACACTCGTCATCACCTTCCAACGATTTAAAAGTCACCAAATCATCCACCATATAAGTTCCTTGTAAACAATTCACTTGATAGCTTTCACGATTCGCCCCACTTTTCAAATCCATGGTTAAAATAGCCGTCGTCGTTGCTGTTTCTAGTTGCAATAAAGCAGTCTCCATATTTCCCTGCGTTTCGCGAATTGTACTTTTGATTTGTAAAATCGGGTCATCTAATAAATAAACTGCTGTATCAACTAAGTGTAAAAAGACATCGAATATTTCGAAAGCTGTCGGTTGGATAGAATACGCACGATTTTTTTGTAAAAAAATCATCCGTTTATCCGTTAGTTGTTTCAATTTTTCAACCATCGGTGCAAAACGGCGATTAAAACCAACCATTAATAGTTTATTCCGTTCCTTGGCTAATTGTTGAAGTTCATGGACTTGCTCAAGATTCTCACTGATTGGTTTATCAACAAAAACGTGCACATCATGCAATAAACATGCTTTAATCAATTCATAATGACTGGCTGTTGCGGTATGAATAAAGCAAGCATCAATTTTTTCTGCAAGTACTTCTTGTAAATTATTCTTCATTGTTTTTAAGTTATAACTGTTTTGTAATTTGGTTTGTACTTCTTGATTTCTAGTAGCAAAAATGAATTCTGCTTGATCTTGCATTTTACTATAAGTTGGCAAATACGCTTTTTGCGCAATACCACCTAATCCAATAACACCAATTTTCATCCTGACACTCCTTGCAAAGTTATTCTTACTTTAATATTACACCTTTTTTCGTTAGAATACAGTAGTAGAGTTAAATTTGGAAAAGTTATCAATCGGCAAAGAGGTGAGGAAAATGAATTTTATCGCAATGGATTTTGAAACAGCAAATGCACAAAAACACAGTGCGTGCTCCCTAGCACTTGTCATGGTTCGCAATAGTCAAATTGTTGGCGAATATTATACCTTAATTAAACCAGAAACAGACTTTTTCTGGCGAAATATTCAAGTACATGGAATTCATCCAGAAGATGTCAAACAAGCACCGAAATTCCCAGAAGTTTGGGAAACTATTGCACAATACTACAATCAACATAGTTTGATTGTTGCGCATAATGCTGGTTTTGATACGGGTGTTTTAGCTGGTTGTTTAGATTACTACGGCTTACAACAGCCTAGTTACCTTTCTTTATGTACTGTCAAAACTAGTCGTAAACTGTATCCTGAAGTACCCAATCATAAATTAAATACGATGTGCGATTTTCTTAATATTCCCTTGAACAATCACCACGATGCATTAGAAGATAGCCGTGCATGTGCGAATATTTTGTTACATCAAGAAAGAACGTTTGGTGTGGAACCGTTGAAGAAATTGGTGTTGATGAAATAAAAAAAGTTTGTTCTGAAGTAATTAATAACCTCGGAACAAACTTTTTTTATTCCCCGACCAACAAGCTCATCAAACGAACATCCAAATACTCGCCATCTTCGCTTTTGGCACCACGTGCTAATATTGCTTCTGTTTGAAAATCAAATTTTTCATATAAATGAATCGCTCGTGTGTTACGTTCTTGAACCGTTAATTCAAGCCGTCCTAATGCAGATTCATCGTTTACGATTGCAAGTAACTCTTCTAACATTAAAGTTCCTAGACCTAAGTCCCAATAATCTTTAGCAATAAAAATACCAACTTCACCAATATGAGCAATTCGCGCTTCATCGCTAGCACGGATAGAAGCCGCTCCAATTGCTTGATCATCTGCAAAAGCTAACAATAAAAAATTCGTATCACTTTCATAGATAGTATCTAATTGTGTAGCTAACAAGTCTTCGGGTAAGTTCATCCCGCGCTCATCCATAATCAAAAAATCAGTTTCTTGGCTGACTTGCTGAGAAATCGCCAACAATTCTTTGGCATCGTTTCCAGTGGCTTCACGTAAGGTAATTTCTACTTCACTCATCCTTGTCGCTCCCATACGTCTAAAATCCGTTGTTTCAATTGTTCCGCCTGTGGACCAAACGTCTCCAAGTGCACTACTCGTTTTTGTTCATCTTGTCTATCTTTTTCTAGAATTAATTCTAAATAATCCTCAGGCAAAGCATCTTCCAATAAATTGCCCCATTCGATGACTGACAAGCCATCTCCTTCAAAATATTCATCTAATCCTAAATCGGCTGCCCCATGTTCGACACGATAGACATCCATATGATACAAAGGAATTCGTCCTTGAGTGTATTCTCTAATAATTGTATAGGTTGGGCTTTTTATCATTTGGTCAATTCCTAAACCTTTGGCAATACCTTTTGTTAATGTTGTTTTTCCAGCACCTAAATCACCGGTCAACACTAAATTATCACGAGGTTGTGCGACTTCCCCAATAATTGTTGCTAGTTTTTCTGTTTGTTTAAGGTTTTCTAAAGCAATCATAAGTTCTCTCCATTTTCTATTAATTCTTGCATTAGTATAGCTTCTTTTTTTTGAAATAGCAAAAAAGCTGTTACAACTTCCTTTTTGGGAAATTGTAACAGCTAGGAGTTCATTCTTAGCTCATTAATGATTGAGCAGCAGTAATAATTGATAATTTATATACATCTTCTTCATTACAACCACGAGATAAATCAGAAACTGGTTTGTTCAATCCTTGCAAGATTGGTCCAATCGCTTCAAAGTTACCAAAACGTTGCGCAATTTTGTAACCAATGTTTCCGGATTGTAAGTCTGGGAAGACAAAGACAGATGCTTTACCAGCTACATCTGATTCCGGTGCTTTTAATTGAGCAACTGATTGGATATAAGCAGCATCAAATTGTAATTCACCATCAATAGCTAATTCCGGTGCTAATTCTTTTGCAATTTTTGTTGCTTCAATTGTTGCATCAGCTTGAGGTGCTTTGGCTGAACCTTTTGTTGAGAAGCTCAACATTGCAACGCGAGGCTCAATGTCAAACATTTCAGCTGTATGTGCAGATGCAACTGCAATTTCAGCTAATTCTTGTGGAGATGGCGCTACGTTAATTGCACAATCAGAGAAGATATATTTCTCTTGTTCGTTTCCGCGCATCATTAAGAAAGCGCCACTTGTACGGCTAATACCAGGTTTTGTTTTGATGATTTGTAAAGCAGGACGCACAGTATCACCAGTTGAATGAATCGCACCAGATACTAAACCATCCGTAATGCCCATATAAGTTAACATTGTACCGAAGTAGTTTTCATCTTTTAACAATTCTTCAGCTTGTTCTTTTGTCACTTTGCCTTTACGACGTTCCACAAAAGCTTCCACGATTTGATCCCAACGACCACAATTGTCTGGATCGTAAATTGTCATATTTGAAATGTTGATTCCACGAGTCGCTGCTGCTTTTTCAATTTCATGTTGTTTACCGATTAGGACAGGTTCGATTAATTCTTCCCCTTTTAATCGAGCAACTGCACCTAGAATACGTGTATCAGATGCTTCAGGAAAAGCGATTCTAATCCCACGACGTACGATTTTAAATTTTAGACTGTCAAATAATTCCATGGATGATAACCTCCAGATTTTTTATACATTTCCATTCTACACCAACTTTTAAAAAAAGAACAGTTTTTTTCTCTGTATTAATTTAAAAAAAACTAATTTGTTACGACTTACACAGAGTTTTCATAATCTGCTACATGATAAAAAACCGTCTGTTATACTCGCTCTGGCAACTGCCAATCAATCGGTGTTTCGCCCAATTCAATGAGTGCCTGATTCGTCTTAGAAAATGGTTTAGAACCAAAGAAGCCACGATGTGCTGATAAAGGACTTGGATGAACCGAACGAATAATCACATGGCGTGAATCAATCATCGACATCTTTTGTTGCGCTGGTTTCCCCCATAAAATAAAAACGACTGGACGTTCACGTTCGTTTAATTTTTTAATAATGGCATCGGTCAATTGTTCCCAACCTTTACCTCGATGGGAATACGCTTGGCCAGCACGAACGGTTAGAACCGTATTTAGCAACAACACCCCTTGTTGCGCCCACGACGTTAAAAAGCCATGATTGACTGGTTTAATCCCCAAATCAGCTTCTAGTTCTTGATAAATATTTCGTAAAGAAGGTGGAATTTTGACACCGGGTTGTACAGAGAAAGACAAACCATGTGCTTGATTTTCTCCATGATAAGGATCTTGTCCTAAAATAACGACTTTAACCTTCTCATAAGGCGTTTGTTCAAGTGCTTCAAAAATGTGATACATATCTGGATAAATCGTTTGTGTCCCATACTCTTGCTTTAAAAATTGCCGTAATTCTTGGTAATAAGGCTTTTGAAATTCTTCTTCTAAGATGCCTTGCCAACTATTATGAATAATTTCTTTCATTCGCTACTGTTATCAAATCGTACATTGACGTTTAATAACCCACCCTCCTTTATTTAACACCTCAAGTGGATAAATCTTTTTTCTTCGTCTCTAGCTTACTATTTTTTCTAACACAAGCCAAGGATTCTCTTTTCGCTTCAAGAAAATTAAGAGATTTTATGGTAAACTACAAGAAAAGGAGAGGAATTATTGAGATGATAAAATTAATTGCTTCTGATATGGATGGCACGTTATTAAATGCCGAAATGCAAATTTCTGAAGAAAATGTAGCAGCAATCCGCTACGCACAGTCACAAGGGATTGAATTTATGGTTGCAACTGGTCGAAATCGAGCGGAAGCTCTTCCTCCATTAACGCAAGCTGGTATTGAGTGTGCAATGATTACACTAAATGGCGCACAAGTATTTGATAAAGCGGGAAATTCCTTGTTTAGCGCACCGATTGAACAGACAGTCGTCCAAAAAACGCTAGCACTTTTGGATGAACACGAAATTTATTATGAAATAGCTACGAATGAAGGAATTTATACTGCAAATAAAGAACAACGTATTGAAAATTTTGCTTCTGCCATTGCAGAAATGATGCCTCATTTAACTTACAATATGGCGATTGCCATGTCTGTCGCACGCTTAGATTTTTTCCCGATTCATATTGTCGAAGATTTGCATGAATTAGTTATGCGTGACGATCTTTCTGTTTTAAAAATTATTTGTTTCCACAAAGAAGGTGCCAAACGTCTCGGACCAGTAGCCAAAGAAATTGATGCTTTTGGTGATTTGGCAGTAACTTCTTCTGGGCAAAATAATATTGAAATTAATCATCGTAATGCACAAAAAGGAATTGCAGTGAGTCATGTAGCCAATGATCGCCAAATCCCCTTATCAGAAGTCATGACCATCGGTGATAACTTAAATGATGTGAGTATGTTGCAAGCTGCTGGTGTTAGTTTTGCTATGGGGAATGGTTTACCTGAAGTCAAAGAGTATGCAAAATACGTCACAGAAACAAATATCGAATCAGGCGTTGGCAAAGCGATTCGTCGAGCAATTGATGAAAATCTAGCTTAATGTCCTAAAAAAATAGTGGAGGTGAGAACATGTCTGAATTTTTTATTCAAGATAAGCAATTGAGCAATGTCACTCGTACAGTGGTCAAAGATGCAGATGGTCATTCTCTCTATTTACTGGTTGGGCGTTGGGGAACAAAAGGTGATGCACTTTCTCTTTATAGCATGGATGGTGCACTTGTTGCTCGGATTAAACAAATTAGTTTTACATTTGGCAAACGTTTTGAAATCTATGAATCGTACAAGAAAGTCGGTACTTTACATAAGATTTTTAATTGGCCGGGAGATTTTTATTACATTAATCAACTAAATTGGCGTGTTCACGGAGATATTTACAATCATCGCTACAAAATCCATCATTTTACCAAAGAAATTATGCGCATGGATAAAGCTAGCTATCTAACAGGTGATTATTATGTTCTCTCTGTCGTGCATGATGAAGATGCGCCAAAATGCATCTGTATTGCGGCCATCTTGGACTATTGGTTGTATAATCGTAAAAAAACAACTTATCCTTTGAAGCCATCAAAAATTTTTGATTAAAAAACAAAGCGCCCTGAACACTGACTTGTTCAGGGCGCTTTGTTTTACGTTAAATTTTCTTCTGCATATGGTAATAATCATGGCCACTTAGCACTTGTTGTCCGACAACGACAAAGCCTTTACGTTCGTATAAACGTTGGGCATTTGGATTGGCTAAATCGACACACAAGCCAATACGATGCTTGCCTTCTCTTTGCGCAATTGTTGGTAAAGCATCTAATAATTCGGAACCAACGCCTTGCCCGCGGAATTTTTCATCCACACAAATCGTATCTAAGTACCATTCATCAGGGAGTGTCTCCGGGTCTAAAAATAATCGTTGATCGTCCATCCCTCTAGCAAGGAGGACACGTGAAAAAGCTTCATCAATCTGTGGCTCATCTTCAGAAGGATAACCAAACGCAACCCCTGCCACTTGTCCATCAATTTCATTCACTAATCCTCGTTGATAGCCGTAGCGGTACGTCGGATCATTTACTGCTTCGGCTAAAATAGAGATGGTCTCTTGGTCTCCAACTTGTTGGACAAAGGGTAGTTCCATGTCTTTTAAAATAATCAAAACCAGTTTAGCAATAGCTTTGGCATCTTGTTTTGTTGCAAAACGAATCATCTTTCTCCCTCTTTCAATGAAAACTATAGTTATTTCTGCTGAATAATGAAAATTTTGTTATACTAATGCTAGGAGGTCAAACAATGAATATTCTATATATCACAATTTCAGGGAATACCCGCTCATTTGTTACCCGCATGCAAGCATTTGCTGCTGAAAAACATACAGAAAATCCTAAGTTCCCTATTATACAATTAAAAGAAATCCATGACAATAGTTTGAATGAAGTGGAAACAGAACCCTTTTTTGTCGTTGTGCCAACTTATTTAGAAGGTGGCAACGGTGTAGATAATGGCGATCAGGAAATTTTGACGGAAGCTTTACGTGAATATATTGCGTTCTCAGACAACGCCTCTTATTGTTTAGGTATCATCGGTAGTGGCAATAAGAATTTTGGTCATCAATATTGTTTAACTGCTAAACAATATGCAGAACAATTTCAAGTCCCCTTCCTCGCAGATTTTGAGCTACGAGGAAATCAAGGAGAAATTCAGAGCATTTACGAGAACCTTGTTCAACGATGGGAACAACATACAAATAAATAGATTATTTTTAACGAGGTGATTTTTTGTTTCACGTATTAAGAACTTTTCTCTCAGTTTATGAGACGCATAATTTTACACGCACGGCAGATTCTTTATTTTTATCACAGCCGACTGTCTCTGCTCAAATCAAGAAGCTGGAAGAACATTTAGGTGTCACATTATTTATTCGCAATGGAAAACAAGAAATTTTGCCTACGAAAGAAGCTGATTTCTTATATCCACGCTTTCTAAAAATCATTGAGGAATGGGAAGATGCAACTCATCATGTCAACACGCAACAACATTTTCGTGAACATTGCATTTTCGCGAGTTCGCAAACTTGTGGGGCCTTTTTAATGCCTAAATTAGCTCCTGTACTGGTTCGAAATTTTCCGTTGATTGATTTTAGTTTTCCAATCATGTCGAGCGAAAAAATTGTTTTTTCGCTTGAAAAATCAAAGATTAGTTTTGGTTTGATTGAAACACCTGAACGCAGCAATCAACTGGATCGTCATCTGGTTACAACGGATCAATTAGTTTTGGCTGGTGATTTACTTTCTGACCATTGGATTTTACCTGACTCTTCTTCACCATTAGGAAGTATCAATGAAAACTATTTAAAAGTCCGAAATTTAGTGCCTCATATCATTCGTACCAATAACCATGAAATGACGTTGTCGCTTATTAAAAACGGCCTAGGAAAAACGATTATTTCCAAAATTGCTTTGGACGACTCGATTCCTTGGGAACCTTTGGAACTAGAAAGTGAACGTAATATGTATTTCTTAACTAGACAAAAAATCGTCTCTGAAGAATTGGCGGTTGTTTCCACTTTTATTCAAGAATTGTTACAAGAAAAAAATAATGAATTTGAACAGCCAGATTTTTCTTAATTGAAAAATCTTGGCTCTTTTTTAAAGGAGGGAGTTCATGAGTGAACAGTTATTTGTTGTTTGTGTCGTCTTAGCAATTGTGATTTTTATTACAAGCATTGAAATTTATCAGCGCATAAAATTAAAAAGAATAGTGCAAGAAAAATGGGGCAAGCCCCCTTATCAACCTCGGTTTGATAAAGAAGAAAGCTTGAAAATGGCTTGGCAAGATGAACGATCTTTTGCTACATGGGATAGCGAAATTGATGATATCACTTGGTACGATTTAGATATGTTTACCATTTTTGAACAAATTAATGCGACCTATTCCAGTGTCGGTTCGGAAGCCTTGTACCAACAATTGCGTCACTATCATTGGCAACCAGATTTGCAATTAGAAGAATTGATTCAATTTTACCAAGCACACCCTGCCAAACGCGAGAAAATCCAATACCATTTTGCCCAATTAGGCAAACAAGATCGCAACTTTTCTAAACATTATCTTGCAAAAAAAGAAAAACAAACGCTTGGTTCGCTGCCATTTTTTCTATGCTTAGGTGCTCTACCTTTTGTTGGGATTTTTTTACTGCTATTCGGACAATCACTTGGTCTGGCTCTGTTATTAGGAAGTATCGTCTTTAATATGATTTATTACCATATTCAAAAAGCACGTTTAGAAACCGAATTGAACAGCATGCGCTACTTAGTACAAACCATTGCTATTGGGAATAAAATTGCCAAAATAGACCACCCCTTGCAAAAAGATATGCAGCACGCACTGACAGCTATTAAAAATATTCCACGCTTCGGTTTTTCTTTCCGTACCAAAAGTAACTCCGAAGCAGAATTACTTTTTGATTACTTCAATATGATGGTCATGCTGCCTTTTATTTCGTATGGCTTTGTGCTTGACCGCATTGTTCGTCACAACCAAGAAGCAATTCATTTGTGGGAATTGCTAGGAAAATTAGAAGTTGCTGCAGCTATTCTAAACTTTCGAAGCTTTATGCCCTACACTTGTCAGCCAGTTATACAAGACGGTCCCGTTCAAGCACAGGACTGTTATCACCCTCTTTTAACCGACGCTGTGGCGAACCCTGTCGATTGGTCAAAAAATACACTAGTTACTGGCTCCAATGCATCTGGCAAATCAACCTACGTCAAAAGTATTGCAATTAATTGTCTGTTAGCACAAACCATTCAGACCGCTCTAGCAACTTCTTTTACGTTACAAGCTGGACATGTCTTAACCTCGATGGCGATTGAAGATGATTTATCTGAAGGTGATAGTTATTTTGTCGCAGAAATCAAATCGGTCAAACGTTTACTTGATAAAGTTCAAACGCAGGAGCATTGTTACTGCTTTATCGATGAAATTTTGAAAGGAACAAATACGATTGAGCGCATCGCCGCCTCGTCGAGTATCGTCGATTGGTTGACTACTTTTCCGAGCTTAGCAATTGTCGCAACACACGATATTGAACTCACTGAGATGTTAAAACAGACCTGCGAAAACATTCATTTTTCAGAACAAGTGACCGAAGAAAAAGGCGTCTCTTTTGACTATCTTGTGAAACCAGGACCTGCCACCACACGCAATGCGATTGAACTGCTAAGTGTCCTGCATTATCCACAAGAAATTATTACAAAAGCCAAAAATGAAGCTGCCTATTTCGATCAACATCGTCAATGGCTGTAAAAAAGAAGCGAACATCCTGCTAGGGCTTCGCTTCTTTTTTATCCACACTTCATTTAGGAATAGACCATTTTGTTTTGGCGTTTCACAAAAATCCAACGAGTCATTTTATAGGAAAACAGACTATTTTCGACCTTTGTTCCGCTTTCACATAAATGCAGTCTTTTTTGATTGTGAAACAAACAAGACTCATTCAAAAAATTGAAGGGCTTGACTGTACTGTTTACCTTGAACGATATCATATTGAATCATTTGGTAATCCTTATAAACTTCTTGTGCTTGCTTGTTTAAAGGCAACGTGTCATGCCATTTATCGGTTAAATACATGCCTTTTTCAAAAGCAGGCATCTCTTTTTCAAGAGTTAAGAGTAATTGATAAAAAGGCGTCAACGCTAAGCCACTACGTTGAAATAAATTGGGTGCAAAATAAAAAGGACTTGTCACCTGTTTAGCTTCGGTTGGTAATGCTTGTCGCGAATCCCACATCAAAAATTCCGTCTCATGAAGAGCGATTGAATTCGCTGCTTGCGTTTCTTCGGAATAAATCCCTGGTAAATGATCGCCCCAGAAAACGACTAATGTTCGTTTTGGCAATGACGCTAAAGCATCCAGAAAATCAGACAGTGCTTGACTACTATAAGCAATATCCTGCAAATAATTTTCTAAATTGTCACGGTTAGCTTCTCCGCTGGCTTTGTAAGGTATGTCGTTGTATTTTCCATTGTATGGCATATGCGTCTGCATCGTAACCAAATGGATAAATTGCGGTTGTTGTTCCTCTGCCAATAAATCAAGAATTTGCTGATAAGCTGCTTGATCTGAAATATACGGATTATTTTCTATTTTATCGGTATAAGCAATGGTCTCTTGATCTAAGAAAGTATCAAAGCCAAACACATCATAGACATCTTTTCGTTTATACATCGACGTATCATAAGGATGGATTGCGGTTGTCTGATAACCTCTATCTTTAGTTAATGAAACCAGTGAAGGCATTTGCTTCATCTTTGGCACTAATAAGGTATAAGGTGTGGTCATTTGTGGATTAAATAATTCCATTGAAAAACTTGTGAGAGCTTCAAATTCAATATTCGCTGTACCACCTCCGTAATTTTGCGATAACATTTTCCCACTATACGTTTGTTCTGCTTTGTCATAATAAGCAGCTAAAGGATCTCCAGTCACTTTGACATCTGATAGATGACTTGGATCTGAAAAACTTTCACTCATGACATAAATAATATTAGGTTTATCCGTCTCAGTTGTAGGTACTGTATATTTTTCTTTGATTTTTTCAATGGCTTCTTTGGAATAACCAGCTGGTTCGTCCATCGCTTCTACGCGTAGATTAAATAAAAAGCCACCCATAAAGCCAGTATTGTAATAATTCATCTTTTGTGAATAAGGAATCCACAACGCTGAACGATTATAGGCTTTTCGCAACAAGTTACTTTCATCGTTGAAATGACTGACATACACCAATCCCAAGCTAGTCAAACAAAAAACAAGCACGCGGATAACTTGTTGTTGCTTCGTCAATTTACGACTACGATAAAGTTGCCAAATCACTAATAAAATCGCCCCTCCTACTGCCATCAAGGCAAGAATAAAGGGAATCGTCCCAATCATTTCTTTCAACAAACCAAACTGAGTTACCATTTTTAAATCATCGGGATAAATCGGTTCTTGGCGATACAACATTTTTAAATAGGTCGCGTACCCCAGTAGACCAATTGTGACACTGTAAAATATTGCACCAACAATCAAAGAACCTGACAAACTAGCCAAGAAAAGATAAAAAATCAATAGTACCAAACTACCCAGCAAAAATTTTTCCGTATGCCACGAAAAAGCAAATTTTAACATCAATTCGGTAGAAAGATTGTTTTGACACCATTGTAAATATAAATTACTAACTATAATACCCATAAAAATAGCGCATAATTGTAAGCCTATTTTTAATTTTGAGTTTATTTTTCTCAAACACAACCCTCCCTTTCTAAAAAAAAATTGTTTTCTTCCAATTATTATAGAGGAAGTCTATTCGGTTGACAATAAAGACAAGACAATTGACTTTCTAATAAGATAATGATTTAATGGTTTAAAAATATCAACGGAGGAATGGTCATGGCCGATTTAACAGCACTAAAAAAAGAATTTTCTGAAGTCAGTGATTTTTTAATTGCACTCGGTGATGAAAAACGGCAAGCAATTATTCTTGCCTTAATGGCAGATAAAGCTTGTCAAGGAATCCGAGTAGGTGACTTAAGAGAAGCAGTTAACCTTTCACGCCCCGCAATTTCTCATCATTTAAAAATTTTACGAGAAGCAAAATTGATTGATTATCGGACAGAAGGAACCAAAAATTATTATTATTTAACTCATGAAACCAATAAAATCGAACAACTACAAAAACTACTGACAAACGTTACCACTATTATCAGTCAGGAGGATTCAAAATGAAAAAAATTTTAGTTGTATTAACGAATGTCACACGCTATCAAGGAACGGAAGAACCAACGGGGCTATGGTTAGGAGAAGCAACTGAGTTTGTGGCGGAGGTGCAAAAAGCTGGTCTTGCAGTCGATTATGTTAGCCCTAAAGGTGGATTCGTTCCGCTTGATCCTCGCAGTATGAAATACACCGATGCGTCAACATTAGCGCTTTATGAATCGGAGGATTTCCAACAAAGAGCGTTGACCCAATCGTTAGCGCCTGAAGATATCCATCCAGAAGATTACGTCGCAATTTATTATACTGGTGGACACGGTGTGATGTGGGATTTCCCTGACAATGTAGCATTACAACAAATTGCCCGAACAATTTACCAAAACGGTGGTTACCTTACTTCTGTTTGTCATGGTATTGCTGGTTTGTTGCATATCCAAGATACGATGGGAAACTATTTGATTGCGAACAAATCGATTACTGGTTTTACAAATACGGAAGAATTTCTAGCTGGAAAAAAATCAGTGGTTCCGTTTTTTAATCAACAAGTAGCCGAAGCTCATGGCGCACACTTCAAGAAAAAACGTGCCTACAAAGATTTTGCCATACAAGACGGACGAATCATTACTGGGCAAAATCCTTTTTCCGTGCATTCGGTTGCCAAATTATTACTAGCAGCACTTTCTTAAACTCTCTATTTCCATATGTAAAAAGGACAAAAACAAGAAGGTCTTGTTTTTGTCCTTTTTATTACTCATGCTCAACACTTGGATCAAACATTTTCAAAATAATTTTCCCTTTGGCACGTCCTGAATGTGAATACTCGAAAGCTTGCGCAATTTGTGTAAACGGCAAGACACGATCAATTACAGGATGAATTTTTTCTTCTTCAATCATTCGACTTAAAATAGCCAATTGTTGCCCACTGGGTTTCATAAAAAGAAAATAATAGTCTGCTTGCGTTGTTTTTTCCAATTTTGTGATATTTCTAGTCACTAAACGAAAAGCGAATTTTTTCCAAAATGGCACGTTATACTCGTCAGCAAAACGAGCGTTGGGTAAACCTGAAATACTAACCACTTTTCCACCAGGTTTAATGATACGAAAAGCTTGTTCTAAGATTTTGCCACCTTGTGTATCAAAAACATAATCATAATTTTCTAGTACGTCATAAAATTGCTGTGTTCGGTAATCAATCACCTCGTCAGCACCTAATGACTCAACTAGTGCACGATTCTTTTCACTAGTAGTTGTCGCAACATATGCTCCCATTTGTTTAGCTAATTGAATAGCAATAGTGCCGATTCCTCCAGAGCCCGCTTGAATTAATACCCTTTGTCCTGGTTGAATCTGCATGATATCATGTAACGCTTGATAACTAGTTAGACCAACTAAGGGAACTGCCGCCGCTTCTTCAAAGCTCAAATTTTGAGGCTTTCTAGCAATGTCTCCTTGGTCAACCGCAATATATTCAGCGAAGGTTCCGATTCGATTTTTTTGCACACGTCCATAAACGGCATCGCCTTTTTTGAATGTCGTAACTTTCGCACCGACTTCTGTAACAACTCCCGCAAAGTCACTACCCAGAATTAACGGCATGTGATACTTCAACAACATCTTCAAACCGCCATCTTTGGTTTTTAAATCAATTGGATTAATACTCGCCGCAACAATTTTTACTAAAACGTCATTTGCTCCAATCTTGGGCATATCAACTGTTTCAATCGTTGGATACTCTTGTTTGTAATGCGTGATTAATGCCGCATTCATTTTTCTATTCATCTGTATTCCTCTATTCAATGGTTTATATTTTTAAACGATTAATCTAAAAAAGTGTACTTCATCGGTTCAAAAAAATCAACCATTAAGTCCTAAAAATGAATTGACTAATGCATGTGTTATGCTAAACTAAATTTTTATTTATCTAATAAGGAGGAAAATCATTGGCTATATATGAAAAAATTTATCATGATGTCACCATTCAAAATCGCTACCATGCAATTGGTAATTATGAGGATCAAACAGGTGGCTGGGCATATCATAACTGGGCACACGTGGTAAATGTGACACAAACCGTAGCAAAAATTTTGACCCAGTTGCACGTTTCCGATAGTTATCTGGAAGCTGCTAAAATTGCAGCCATTCTTCACGACACAGGGGCGATTGATGGTAAAAAGGGACACGCAGAACGAGGAAAATTATTTGCAGAGAATTACTTCAACGAGCATCACCTTTCTCATCCCTATCAACAAGAAATCTTTTCTGCGATTGCAAACCATAGTGGAGGCTTTGATACAGATGATTTAATGACTCTGGTCTTAATTTTTAGTGATAAATTAGATATTACCACCTCACGAGTAG
Source organism: Candidatus Enterococcus willemsii (assembly GCF_009933335.1). Classification (GTDB taxonomy): domain Bacteria; phylum Bacillota; class Bacilli; order Lactobacillales; family Enterococcaceae; genus Enterococcus_F; species Enterococcus_F willemsii. The sequence goes on from NZ_MAEL01000052.1 coordinate 42,913, forward strand.
CTAAAGAAGGATATCAAGTGACTGGTATGCGACAACTACAACACATCACACAAGTTGATTTTGAGTTAACCAAAACAGACTTGGTCGTGCATTTTACAACCACCCCTATTATAGATTTAACTGAATTAACTCAATTTTATTTTATGGAAAAAGTCTTTAAAGCGATTCACGCCTTTGCAGAAAAACTTCAATTATCCCCAAGTGTTCAATTGAATGGCACCTCTTGGGAAGCATTCCACTAGATCTACTCATTTAAAAAGACGAGCAACGTATCGTCGCTCGTCTGTAATCTTTATTTCCAAAAGTCATCAAACATCGTAATCGGTAAGTGACGTTTATGTTCGGTTTTAAGCCACCATGCTTCAATTTTGGCTTTATCGTCAGCAGGTACTTCTCTACCTTCCAGATAATCGTCAATCGCATCATACGTCACTCCTAAAGCAACTTCATCTGCAATTAGAGGTTTGCCATCTTCTAAATCAGCTGTTGGTACTTTAGTATACAATTCTTCTGGAGCATCTAAGGCTTTTAGTAATTGTTTGCCTTGACGCTTATTCAAACGTGCCAATGGTAAAATATCCGCGCCACCGTCACCAAATTTTGTGAAGAAGCCTGTAATATTTTCTGCTGCATGATCTGTTCCTAAAACGGCACCTGAAAGTTCACCTGCAATCGCATATTGTGTGACCATTCGTTGACGCGCTTTGATATTCCCTTTATTAAAATCAGAAATAGTCAGACCCACAGCCTCTAATTCAGCGACTTGCGCATCAACTGCTGGTTTAATGTTTACGACTAACTGACTATCTGCATCAATAAAGGCCATGGCTTTTTTGGCATCTTCTTCATCTGCTTGTTCACCATAAGGCAAGCGAACCGCGATAAAATAATAATCTGAATCATTGGTTTCTTGACGCATTTCCTCCATGGCTAATTGTGCCAAACGTCCAGCTAACGTTGAATCTTGTCCCCCACTAATTCCTAAGACAAAGGTTTTTAAAAAAGGATGTTTACGCAAATAATCCTTTAAAAAATCAATACTTTTGCGGATTTCTTCTTGTGGATTAATCTCAGGTTGAACATGTAATGTTTGAATAATCTCTTGTTGTAAACTCATACTCATTTCTCCCTTATTCGCTGATTGTTTTTACTTGTTTGCGAACTTTTTCCATAATCGCCATTTTATGATTCCAGCATTCACTTGATAAATCAACTGGATATGGTTGTGGATTCAAGTCACGTTTGTATTCTTCCCACAATGCATCCAAACAACTATAAGAATAAGCTTTGATATGTTCCAAATCAGGTAATTCATAAACAAGTTGTCCGTCTACAAAAATATCTTCCAATAATGGACGTGCATCAAAATTAGTCACCGTTTTACTGATATACGTATGCACTGGATGGAACATATAGATACTTTCTTCCTCTGTAGGATTTTCATTCCAAAGTGTCACGTAATCTCCTTCAGATTTTCCGTCAGCTTTACGCGTAATACGCCAAACTTGTTTTTTACCAGGTGTAGATACTTTTTCTGCATTGCTAGACAATTTAATCGTATCTTCTAATTCTCCTTGGTCGTTTTCAATCGCCACTAATTTGTATACAGCCCCCAAAGCTGGTTGATCATACGCTGTAATTAATTTCGTTCCAACGCCCCAAACGTCAATTTTAGCTTTTTGCATTTTTAAGCTTAAGATAGTATTTTCATCTAAGTCATTTGATGCGTAGACTTTTGCTTCAGTAAAGCCAGCTTCATCTAATTGTTCACGCACTTTTTTAGAAATATACGCCATATCGCCACTATCAATACGCACACCTAAGAAATTAATCGCATCGCCCATTTCTTTAGCGACACGAATCGCATTCGGGACACCAGATTTTAACGTATCATACGTATCAACTAAGAAGACACAATCTTTATGTGTTTTCGCATAAGCCATAAAAGCATCATAATCATTACCATAAGATTGAACCAATGAATGGGCATGTGTCCCACTAGCAGGAATGCCAAAAATTTTGCTAGCACGAACATTACTTGTGGCATCTGCCCCACCAATAAATGCAGCACGTGTTCCCCAAATTGCAGCATCCATTTCTTGGGCACGGCGAGAACCAAATTCTAACAGCGGATCATCACCAATGACTGATTTAATTTTAGCCGCTTTTGTGGCAATCAATGTTTGGAAATTAACAATATTCAATAAGGCTGTTTCAATTAACTGTGCTTGAGCCAATGGACCTTCTACTTGAATAATTGGTTCATTATTAAAAACTAAATCTCCTTCTTTCGCTGAACGAACTGTACAGGTAAATTTAAATTCTTTTAAATAAGTCAAGAAATCTTCTGGATAACCTCCAATTTCTCGTAGATAAGCAATATCTGTATCGGTAAATGTTAAATTCTCTAAATAATCAACTAAGCGCTCTAAACCGGCGAACACAGCATACCCATGTTTAAATGGCATCTCTCTAAAATAGCATTCAAAAATGGCATGCTTGTCAGCACGACCTAGTTCCCAATAGGTTTGCATCATATTGATTTGATAAAGATCTGTGTGTAACGTTAAACTGTCATCCGAATAAGTTTTTTGCATAGGACTACTCTCCTGTCTATTTTCTACCTTTATATTATAACAAATAATAATGAAAAACAGAACAATCGTCCTCGTAAATGCTAAAAAGAGTCCCATTCATTGATGCAACGACAAAAAAATCCGAACAACGCAAGATTGTTCGGACAAATGATTGGATTATTGAATAATATGCTGGAAGATGTAAGTGCCTAAACCGCCATCTTTACAAAGCCCTGCTTGTTCCTGACAAGCTGCTTTGACGGTATCGCTCGCATTCGCCATTGCCACTGAAACGTCGACAACTTCAAACATCGGCAAATCATTCTCTCCATCGCCAATGCCATAACTTTTCGCTTGTGGAAAACGAGCCAGATAATTTTGAATTGCAGTCCCTTTAGTTGCCAGCGGATTCACCACTTCTAGCGTCTGTTGATACGATTCAAAGACAAATACTTCTGAAGAAGACAGTTTCGTACGCATCCGTTCCTTTTCTCCATCGTCAGCAATCATAATTTCAACTTTCACCACTTGTAAATCAGGATGATTACGCAAATACGTTGCGACATCTGTGACATTTTGACAATCGTGAGTAAAGAAAGCTTCTTTCATCTTCATAATACCGATGCCTTTTTCTCCTAGTTCATCAGCAAATTTCTGATGCAAATCCATAAAGTGTGCTTGGTAACGTTCCACGGAATTCACTAAAATCGTTTTATCCGTATGTACAAAATAAAACATATCTTCTTCTTCCAAAGCAGCAATAATTTTTTGACAACTCACATGGGCCAAACAATTTCTTAATTGTGGAGCTTGATTTGCCATTTTTAACCCAGCGCCATTACCATAAATCATATCACAAGGCAGTTGAGTAGTTTCTAATAGTTCCTGCGCTAGTTCATACCCACGTCCAGTGACAAAAACAAAATGATCCCCTTGTTGATGAAGCGCACGAACGGCATCAATATTAATTGTCGGAATGGTCTGTCCAAAATCTTGGAAAGTGCCATCGACATCTGCAAATACAATATTCATTTCTTTCCTCTTTCCTATTCAAATAATTCGATAAAAATTGCAGCAATCGTTGGATCAAATTGCGTGCCAGCATTGGCTTTGATTTCCGCAATCGCTTTTTCATGTGACACTGATTTTCGATACACACGGTTATTGGTCATGGCATCATACGTATCTGCGATAGCTAAAATACGGCAAATTAATGGAATATCTGTTCCTTTTAAACCATGAGGATACCCTTTGCCATCCCAACGTTCATGGTGTGACAAAATTAGATTTGCTAAAGGTGCTAATTCGGGTGTTGCTTGGGCAATTCGATAGCCAATTTCAGTATGACGCTGCATTTCTTTCCATTCTTCAAGCGTTAATTTACCTGGCTTATTGAGAATGCGCGGGTCAATTCCGACTTTTCCAATGTCATGTAATAAACAGACAAGTGCTAAATCATCCAATAACCTTGGATGTAAATCCATTTTCATACCGACTGCCTTGCAATAACGTAATAAGCGTTGTGAATGCTCTTCGGTTTCAGTACTATTTTCAAACAATGTCACTAATAGTGTATTAATAATCGAATTGCGATAACTTTTACCATCTAATAATTTCTTATGATACATATGTTCTTCTGCTCTACTCATCGTTTCAACAAGTGTCGTCTTTGTACTATCCATTGTAGAAAAACCTAATGAAATGCTTGCAGTTACACCACCAATATTTGCTAATTTCACAGGTGTCTCACGAATCGCCTGCACAATCTGCTCCGCTTCTTTGGAGGATGTTTTTGGCATAATTACAACAAATTCGTCACCCCCCCAACGAGATACAATATGTTCAGAGGAACAATTTTTTTCAAATACACGGGCAACTTCTTTTAATAGCTCATCACCTGCTTTATGACCAAAAACATCGTTTGTTAATTTTAAGCCATTCACATCTCCCATCACTACTGTAATCGGAAAATTAGCTGGTTGGCTATAACAATTAAAATGTTCTTCTAAATAATGTCGATTATATAAGCACGTTAATGGATCATGATAACTTAAAAACTCAATTTGTTGATGGTGTTTTGTTTCCTCATGAATATCTCGAAAAACGATGACAATTCCTTGTGCTTGGTCCCTCGCATCTTTTAATAGGTTGGTGCTTAACGCAACAGATAACCAACATGAATCTTTTGTTAAAAGAGTGGCCGTTTTTTCCAAATGGCACATATCATATCCACCATCGATACAACAACCACTTGGTAAGTCGATTTTTTCTTTGGTTTTATTATCATAGATGGTAAAAACTTCTGAAAATGAACGACCAATTATCTCCTGTTTTGACCAACCTGTAATTTTTTCTGCTGCCACATTTACTGTCCGTACATTTCCTGTCATATCTGTGGTGACAACTCCGTCACCAATTGATTGTAAGGTAATACGCATCAGTTCTTCTTCATGGACCAATTTATTTTTCAATATTTCACGGTCTGTCACATCAAATGCAATACAATAGCTGAATTCTTCGCCACCATAACTAATAAAACTTGAGTAAACATCTAGTAAGCGTATCTCACCATTTTTCTTACGGTGGGGTAGCGCTGAGAATAACACATTATCTTTATTCTTTTGCTTATGGGCAAGTTGGACTTTCTGCACATTAATCTCTTGTAAATTTAATTGTAGAAATTCTTCTTTTGTATATCCATAAAAATGACACGCAGCTGTATTTGCTTCTAAAATTTGACCAGTATCAGAATCAAAAATTAATTTAATTGCTGAATGTTGATCAAACATTGCTTGGAGACGCTGGGACAACCGTTCATTTTCTTCTTTAAATTTTAGATTTTGCGACACATCTTTACTGTAAGATAAAATATAAGGAATCCCAAATGAGCTGAATATAGGGGTTAGTTCTGTTTGAAAAGCTTGATTATGTGCAACTGCTTCATAAAAAACCGGTTTAGAGGTAGTTAACGCAAGATTCAAGTTCGTTTCAATCATTGTTAATGTAGCTCCATCATATATTTCAGATAACATCTGCCCCTCTTGTACGCGTTTTCCAATTAGTTTTTGATGTAACGCGTTACTTATTATATAGCGAAATTGACCATTTTTAAATTCTAGTAAGGACAAAATATAGTTTTCACTATGAAATAGCGGCTCCACAATGCGAAAAATTTCATCTCTGGATTGTTTTTCTTTTTCATCAGCCATTTGCTCATTAGGGACTCGTAAAAAGATAACTGCTCGGTTTTCTAATGGCATGACACTTACCGTTAAAAATTGATTCTTCTTAGCCATCCAATATGTACGTTCTTGTGTTTTCTTGAATCGGAGAGCATAGCTGCATAAAGTCAACCAGTTTCGATAATCATTAGGTACTTGCTTAAATACATCCGAGGCACGTTTTCCCGTTAATTGACTCATTGGGCATCCAACAAAAAAAGAAAACATCTCATCTGCTTCTTCAAATAAAAAATCCGTAATTTCTCCATTTGAATCCATGAATAATTCCACATAACAAGAACCAATTAAATTTCCTCTCGCCAATTATGCCACTCTCCATTCTTTCGTATCTTTTTTATTTTAGCAATTGGTTATTGGAAAAGCAATGACTGTGGTTTGCTTTTTGAAGGAAATAAATTTTCACACTAAATCGCAGGTTCCTACTGCATGACTAAATTATTATGAAAAGCATTCACCTTTGGTATCATTTACTATTTACAAGCAAAACAAAAACGACAAACCCTTGATACACAAAGGTTTGTCGTTAGTAATTACATCATGCCGCCCATCATTGATGGATCCATAGCAGGAGCTGGTGCAGCTGGTTCTGGTTTGTCAGCAACCACTGCTTCAGTTGTTAATAGTAATGCAGAAACAGATGCTGCATTTTGTAATGCGGAACGAGTTACTTTAGTTGGGTCAACGATTCCGGCTTCAACCATGTTTACCCATTCGCCGTTGGCAGCATTGAAACCAACGCCTAAATCAACGTTTTTCAAGCGATCAACAATAACTGATCCTTCGTAACCAGCATTTTCAGCGATTTGACGAACGGGTTCTTCTAATGCACGTAGCACAATGCGGATACCTGTCGCAACATCGCCTTCTTCTTCTAAGGCAGCTACTTTGTTAATTACGTTAACTAACGCAACACCACCACCAGAAACCATACCTTCTTCTACGGCTGCACGAGTCGCATTTAGGGCATCTTCAATGCGTAGTTTCAATTCTTTTAATTCTGTTTCAGTTGCAGCCCCAACTTTGATGACTGCCACACCGCCAGCTAATTTCGCTAGACGTTCTTGTAATTTTTCACGGTCAAAATCAGATGTTGTTTCACCGATTTGGTTTTTAATAGCATGAACACGTGCTTCAATTGCTTCTTTCGTGCCAGCACCTTCAACGATTGTTGTATTGTCTTTATCAACAACCACTTTGCTTGCTTGACCTAATGTTTCAATTGTAGCATCTTTCAATTCTAAACCTAAATCTTCCGTAATTACAGTACCACCAGTTAAGATAGCAATGTCTTCTAACATCGCTTTACGACGGTCTCCGAAGCCTGGTGCTTTAACAGCCACTACATTGAATGTTCCACGAATTTTGTTTAACACTAATGTTTGTAAAGCTTCACCATCAACATCATCCGCAATCACTAATAATGGTTTAGATTGTTGTAAAATTTGTTCTAGTAAAGGTAAGATATCTTGAATGTTTGAGATTTTTTTATCTGTAATTAAGACATATGGATTTTCAAGTTCTGCTTCCATTTTATCTGTATTTGATACCATGTATTGTGATAAATAGCCACGGTCAAATTGCATACCTTCTACAACGTCTAATTCTGTTTCGATACCTTTAGACTCTTCAATGGTAATAACGCCATCGTTGCCCACTTTTTCCATTGCATCTGCAATGTATTGACCAACTTGTTCGCTACCTGAAGAAACTGCGGCAACTTGTGCAATGGCTTCTTTTGAATCAACGATTGTTGAGATATTGTGTAATTCTTCAACCGCTGCTTTTGTTGCTAATTCAATCCCACGACGAATGCCTAATGGGTTCGCACCAGCAGTAACGTTTTTCAATCCTTCACGCACAATTGCTTGTGTTAAGACTGTCGCTGTTGTTGTACCGTCTCCGGCAATATCATTTGTTTTAGAAGCAACTTCAGATACTAATTTTGCTCCCATGTTTTCAAAATGATCATCTAATTCGATTTCTTTTGCGATTGTTACCCCATCATTGGTAATTAGTGGTGAACCGTAAGATTTTTCTAAAACCACGTTACGACCTTTAGGGCCTAAAGTTACTTTTACTGTATCTGCTAATTTATCTACACCGCGCAACATTGCTGCACGAGCATCTTCTGCGAATTTAATTTCTTTTGCCATGATTTTTTCACCTCAAAGAATTTTTTTATTTTTGTTTATTATGATTATTCTACAATTGCGACGATATCTTTTGCTGAAAAAATTAGATATTCTTTACCGTCGTATTTCACTTCTGAACCAGCATATTTTTCAAATAATACAGTATCGCCTACGCTAACTGGTACAGCTGCTAGTTCACCATTATCTAAGACGCGACCTTCACCTACAGCGATAACCGTTCCTGTTTGCGGTTTTTCTTTTGCTGCGGATGCCAAAACAAGTCCTCCGACAGTTTTTTCTTCTTCTTGTGCGACTTCGATCAACACACGATCACCTAATGGTTTTAACACGATAAATCCCTCCAATTAATTTTTCCTATTTTTTCGTTAGCACTCTCATTAGTAGAGTGCTAACTCACAAAATTAATATTACCATTTTCATGAGAGAATGCAAGTCTTTTGAATCATTTTTTTAATAAAAGTCAAAATTGGTAAAACTTCTCCTCTTTCTTGTAACCTATTCAGTATTTCAACTATTTGTTATAATAGAAGAAATCAGGAAAGGAGAACGATATGTCTGTAAAAAAATATAGCGTACTAACCATCGGTCTATACGTACTTATCTTCTTATCACCACTGCTCTTTGCTACTTTTCACGCACAAGCATGGGGTGTCATTATTTCTTATTTACTTGGTGCGATTCTTATGATTGCCATGTATTTAAAACAAACCAGTTTTCTTTCTTTTGAGAAAAAACAACCAAATTGGCTCTTAGTCATCTTATTAGGAGTCTTGGGTATCTTTGGATCCATTATTCTCCAAAATATTGTCATTCAAATTGAAGTCTTATTTGGACAAAATCCAGTCTCCCAAAATACAGAAGGCATTGTACAAAATGTGTTGGCTCAGCCACTCTTTTTCATTGCTGTAATGATTGGTGCACCCATTATGGAGGAATTCGTTTTTCGACGTGCGATTACAGGATTACTAGAGCATTATATGAATGTTTGGTTGGCAATTGCGATTAGTTCGTTTTTATTTGCACTGATTCATTTCGATGGTCATTTACTGTTGTACTTCTCACTGGGATTCTTTTTCAGCATTCTTTATAAAACAACTGGAAAAATTTGGACCTCGATTCTTACTCATGCTGGAATGAATGCACTTGTTCTAATTGCGCAATTAGTATTAACCACCTCCTAAACATAGTAAAAAGAAGCAGCACGTTCTCAAACGAAGTGCTGCTTCTTTTTTTATAGTATTTCCCCGTTGCTCTTAATGACTTGTTGGTACCAATCAAATGAATCTTTTTTGCTTCGCTTCAATGAACCTTTGCCTTCGTTATCTTTATCAACATGAATAAAACCATAACGTTTTTCCATTTCTCCGGTTCCAAAACTAACAATATCGATAATTCCCCACGGTGTGTAACCAATTAAATCAACGCCATCGACTTCAATTGCCGTAAGCATTTCTTTAATATGGGCGCGTAAATAAGCAATTCGATAAGGATCATGAATTTTGCCATCGGCTTCGACTTGATCATATGCGCCAAAACCATTTTCCACAATAAACAATGGTAAATTATAGCGTTGGTAAATTACATTCAAAATGTATCTTAATCCAACTGCATCAATTGGCCAACCCCAATCACTAGACTCAATATAAGGATTTTGTACGACTTTCGCATGTGGGTATTCTGGTACATCTGCTTGCCCGGTCACGTCAGCTAATGTACTGACTGCCCCAGACATATAATAACTAAAACCAATATAGTCAACAGTGCCCTCTTTCAACGCTTGCAATTCTTCTGGCGTATACTCAATCGTGTAGCCTTTTGCTTCCCATTCTTTTAATGCATACGTTGGGATTTCACCACGAGCATGCACATCGCTATAAAAGAAACGACGATTCATGACTTTGACCGAAGCCATCATATCATTCGGATGACAAGAATAAGGATAGACGGGTACATAGGCCATCATACAACCAATTTGGAAATCCGGATTGATTTGGCGCCCTAATTTGACAACTTTGGCACTGGCAATTAATTCATTTAAGCCCGCTTGATAAATCACTTCTTCCCCGTTTTCCTCTTCTGACACAATAATTCCTGAATTTGTCCACGTATGAACAGCATGCTGTCCATCCGCTTGGTTATTAATTTCATTGAAGGTCATCCAGTATTTGACTTTGTCCTTATACCGATTCATCACCACTTCGGCATAATGAACAAAAAAGTCAATCACTTTCTTGTTGCGAAAACCACCATATTCTTTGGCTAAATGATAAGGCATTTCAAAATGCGACAAGGTAATCACAGGTTCAATCCCCGCATTCAATAATTCATCAAAGAGATCATCATAAAACTGCAAACCCGCTTCATTAGGATCTGTCTCATCGCCATTTGGGAAAATACGTGTCCAAGCGATTGACGTACGGAAGGCTTTCAATCCCATTTCCTTAAATAATTGAATATCTTCATGGTAATGATGATAAAAATCAATTGCTTCGTGGTTCGGATAGTTTTCATTTGGTAAGACGCCATCCGTAATTTTTCGTTCAACCCCATGGCGACCTGCTGTCATCACATCTGCAATACTGATACCTTTGCCAGCTTCTTGCCAACCACCTTCAATTTGATGGGCGGCAACAGCGCCGCCCCACAAAAAATCATTTCTCAACATTTGTCAACCTCTCCTCTTATGCCGTAACTTCTTCACCTGATTCTTGAGCTGTATTGATTTGATCCATTTTTCTCACGAATGGTAAGTAAATAAAGAATCCGACAGTTAGTACAACAAATTGTAATAAGGCCGCTTGCCAACCGCTAATTAAAAATCCAGAAACTACTGGTGGCATTGTCCACGGTACTTGAACAGCTGTAAATAATGGAACTAAACCTGTATACAATGCAAAGTACGTAATAATACTAGACACAACCGGTGTTAAAATAAATGGTACTGCCATAATTGGGTTCATTACAATTGGTGTTGCAAAAACAATTGGTTCGTTGATTCCAAACATCGCTGGTGCTAAAGATAAGCGTCCTAATTGTTTGTATTGTGCAGATTTTGCAAAGAATGCCATAAACATTACTAACCCGATAGTCATCCCTGCACCAGTCACATTAATAAATTGATCATAGAATTGCTGTGTCACAATATGTCCACCATTTGCCAAAGTTAATTCTTTACCAGCATTGACAATATCAGTATTCGCTAAAGAGTTTGCTTGTAAAATTGGTCCCATAATTCCACCAACAATTGTTGAACCATGAACCCCAAAGAACCATAAGAATGGTGTTAAGAAACCTAATAACAACGCACCACCTAATGAATCAGTTACTCCTTGCATTGGACTTTGAATCATTTCATATATCAATTCGACAACCGTTGTATTCATGAACGCATCAAATAATGCATACACAATCATCGCAAATGTAATAATTGCTGAAGCTGGAATCAATGCAGTAAATGAGTTTGCTACGTTAGATGGTACTTGTTCTGGTAACTTAATACGAATATCTCGTTTTAAGAACCATGAATAAGCCCAACCGACAAATAAACCAACTAAAATCGCACTAATCATCCCTTGACCACTTGTCCAAGTTTTATCAATAACGTTGCTAATAGTTACATTGGTTTCTGCATCTGTCACTGAAGAGCGCATCGTTAGTAAATAAACGACCAAACCAATCATACCTGCAGGTAAACCTTCAAATCCTTCATTTTTCACATAAGAATAAGCAATACCGACAACTGCAAAAATTGCCATAATCGCAAATGAAGCACCATACGCTTGGTCAAAATACACTCCTAGCCCTGAATCTGTTACCCAATTAGAGACGGCTTTAATCGGAAAATTTGATAATAGCAAGAAAATAGAGCCGACAATTGTAAAAGGCATTGTGTAAAGCATCCCGTTACGTAACGCAGTGATTGCTTTTGTGTTTACAAATTTTAATACAGGAGGTAATACTTTGTTATTCATAAATTCATTCATTTTCAAAACTCCTTTGTTGGTTTATTTTTCAATACGACGATACACATCAATAATTTCTTTGGCTAAATCTGTAAATGCAATTGATGTCATTAAATGATCTTGTGAATGCACCGTTAACAATGTAACTGTCATGTGATCACCTTGTGCTTCTTTTGTTAAAAGATTTGTTTGCGAATGATGCGCTTCCACTAATGACGCTTCTGCATCTTTAATTTTTTGATCGGCTAATTCAAAATCACCTGATTTCGCAGCAGCGATCGCTTCCATTGCATCACTTTTGGCATTTCCTCCGTACATAATTAAGCCCATAATCGCTTCTAAATTTTTTTCATCCATTGTTTTTCTCTCCTTTTCGAATCCGTTTACATATTGACTATAACTATTTCCCCCAATTTATAAAAGCCTTTTCAAAACATAAGAAACATGTTTCAAGAAAAAAAACAAAAAAATAGTAAACTTACGCAAAATCTGCGAAGTTTACCATTATTATTCTTTCTGATAGGAATAGCACTTATTTTAGTTGATTCCTCTCGTGATGTGCTTGATGCGCTAAAATTTCTATTAAGGCAATCACTGGAACCTGAGTGGTTAAATTAATGCTATGCTCTTTATTATCTGTGATTTCAGGCATATAGTAAGATAGATTATAATCAGCTAAACGTGCAATCGTTGAATGCTCATTATTGGTAATACTTAAAATTTTTGCACCATAACGTTTAAATTCATTTAATTGGGTCAACGTCTCCTTCGTTTCACCTGATACTGACAAAACAATCACTAAGTTACCATCTTGCCCACTTGGTGCTACCGGTGTAAACACATCGGTTATACTATAACAATTCATTCCTAGATTGATAAAATAACGACTACCATACATCCCCAAAATGCCACTCGTTCCAATACCAATAAACGTAATTTGTTTTGCTGCTATAATCATTTGTATTGCTGTGGCTAATGTTTGCCGATAATCGTCTTGATTCATACGCTTTAAAAAATTATCTACTGGAATCGCTGCATCATAAAAATAATCTATCATTGATATTTTTTTCGCCTGTAACTCTTGTTTCATCGCATATTTTAATTCAGAAAAACCTGCATATCCTAATTTGCCACTGGTTCGGACAATTGTTGATGTGGATACATGGCAAGCCCTTGATAATTCACGTATTGTCATTGTTGCAGCTTTATCCATATGTTTTACAAGATAATCATATACAATCATTTCTAAATCATTTAATGCGGCTATTTTTGCACTATCAAACATTCTCGTATCCTCCTCAATAAAAAAGAAGAGCACATGCCCTTCTTTTAAATCGCAAATAATGCTGATGCTTTATCTGGGTCAGTATCGTAAACATGTACGGTTTCACCAACACCTAAATCATGTTCCCGCAACACATTTTCCATCGTCATATGAGCCAATTCTTTCAAATTGTTTTCACGACTTAAATGGCCTAAATAAATTCGTTTGGTGTTATCTGTTAAAATATCTGTCATAACTAAAGCGCCATCTTCATTTGATAAATGCCCACGATCACCTAAAATACGCTGTTTTAAGTTCCATGGGTAAGCTCCCATCCGCAACATTTCTAAGTCATGATTACTTTCCATCAAGTAAGCATCTGCACCTCGAATGGTTCCACGTAGATAATCGCTGCAATAACCTGTATCAGTTAACATGACAAACGATTTACCATCTTTATAGAAACGGTAGAATTGAGGTGCTGCTGCATCATGTGATACACCAAAACTTTCAATATCCATATCACCAAAGGTTAAAATTTTGCCCATTTCAAAAATATGTTGTTGCTCAACAGCAACATTTCCAATCAACGGCGACATAGCTTGCCATGTTTTTTCATTAGCATAAACATCCAATTTGTACTTACGTGCAAGAACGCCCACACCATGAATATGGTCACGATGCTCATGTGTCACCAAAATAGCGTCCAATTCATCTGGACTACGACCGACTTCACTTAACAATGAAGTGATTTTTTTTCCGCTTAAACCAGCATCTACCAAGATTTTTTTCTTCTCTGTCTCAATAAACAAAGAATTACCTGAACTACCACTGGCTAAAATACTGATGTTAAATGCGCTTTGTTTCTCCATTGTTTGTGACTTCCTCTCCTAAATTCAACTTGCATTCATTATACCTGTAATTTCATGTATTTTCTACCGTTTGGACTGGAGTATTTGTCACAATTCGATTGGTTAACGCATTGACTCGTTCAATTTGGACTGTTTCATCTGGTCCTTCAATTGCGACAAACCAAGCAGGAACGTACACATTTTTCCCGCGTACACGCAAATTTAATGTATATGCTAGACGTTGCCATTTAATCGTTGAATTGCTGGGAATTTTATTATTAATGTACAGGGTATTAATCGCATCTTCTTCCGAATACAAGTTGCTTGCTTCACGCAAAGGCATCAAATTTGATATATGTGTTTGTGTATACTGCACCACTTCTAATAATTCAGCTTGACGTTCTAATGAAAGAACTAAACGACTAGAGGAATCATCAATCGGAATCCCCTCATAGCTCTGTGCTGCTCGAATTTCAGGATAGTCATCGTCGAGTTTTGACCATTCTGGAACATACATATATTCTTTTCCAAATAATAATTTATTCTCTTGCATAAAGAATGTTTGCAAAACAGCCTCTACCTTATGATCATCACTAATATAAACTTGATCGTCAACACTATGAGTCAAGGTCGTCTCATCTACCATGGTTTGCTGATTTAATAGATTAGGATTATTTAGTCGTTTGCGTTCTTGTTCTAGTGCGGTTTGCATATTCGTTGGCTCACCACTTAAATAATATCCCTCAACATGTTCCTTAGAAAAGTTCCCCTCCGTCTTAATATTATCTGATGCTAGCCGTTGCTCAATTGGAATTTTCTGATTGGAACGATAAACCACATCCTGTTCAGAACGTGCTTCTCGATAAATGGAAAAGAGAAAGATATTAACACCCAGAAAAGCTAAGAAGAAAATCCATTCGATTCGTTTAAAATCCATTCGACGATCCCTCGCTTTCTTGTAGTCTACTGAATAAGTCAGAAGATAGATACCATTTATTTTCATATTGCACATACCAATTTGGTTCTAAGTCCACAACACCTGTATCTTGTAAATTTTTCCAGCTATATCCAACTAAAATACGTTGTAATTTATCCGCATCTGCCCCCATTAAATACAACTGCTCAATCACATCATGACTAGGTGGTAATTCCACTTCTTTTTCTGACGGAATAGGCACTTGAATGGTACTAAGATTCGCCCGAATTTCAATATTTTGGAGATGTTCCTGTCCATTGTCCGAAAATTGAGCGGTCATCCGACCTTCCCCTTGATTCCCAAACACAGGAAAACCTTCCACAAAAATCCGATAATCAATCATACGATTTACCTGATCAAATAAACGTAATGAGCCGTAGTTGGTTCCTAAGCCACGAATATATTCATAACTAGCTGGATAAACGTTAAAGTGGTCATCCGTTTTTAAAATCCCTCGAAAATCAACTTGTTGTTGGTTTTGCTGAATAATCATTGATTCTGAACCATCATACAAATGTAGATTGGCACTTCCATCATTACTACGAACATTTTTAGGATCCGTAAAGAAGGAATCCCGAAAAACCGTATATGGACGCATAGAGGAAATATAACTGTACAAAGGTAATTTGATTGATTCTGTCGTATAGTACTGATAACTACTCAACATCTCATCACGTGCTACTGGTACCCATGAACGATTATTTTCAACAATTTCTTGGATTGCTGACAAGCTAGTTGTTATCGGTGCTTCTAAAATCGTTCGCTTGCTCCAGTTCAAGAATCGGATTTTATTTTCTCGATAATTCAATTGAATACGGAAAAAATTAGTATCTTGGATAGATTCACTTATTGGGATATCCAACTGAAAAGTATCCAAATAGACGGTCAAAGGAACATTCGCAACATATGTCATCTCAATTCCTTCTTCAAGTCGATTCTTTTCATTGAAGGCTTCTTCATTAGGAAATGTTTCTAATTTTGCTTCACCGTATTTCGCTTTCCCTAACTCCAACTGGATTTTCTTCACTAAATTTTCGGTATTGCTTTCACGTATTTCTTCGCCATTAATTGCGGTCAAACGCAAAGGTAAAAAAATATCCGAAGCAGCTTTCGAAGCCTTTTCTTTTTGCAACTCCGCACTAGTTATTTCTTTGACATCACCAGGGTCACGATTGGCTGGACTCAACCAAATGAGATAGGTTAAGTAAAAACTTAGCGCAATCATTGCAATCAAGCCGATTCGAACAAATCTTTCGATAAATTTCATTCCCACCAATCCTCCTCATATGGTTCATAAGGTAAACTGATAAAGAACGTAGAGCCTACATTTTCACGACTTTCAGCCCAAATAGTTCCCCCATGTGCTTTTAGTACCTCACGCGAAATTGCTAGACCTAAGCCGGTTCCACCTTGTTCACGTGCACGTGCTTTATCCACGCGATAAAAACGGTCAAAAATTTTCGTTAAATCTTTTTTGGGAATCCCCAAACCTTGGTCTGTTACGCTTAATACGATATTATTATGTGTTTCCACTAATCGCACGGTAATACTCCCTCCGTCTGGTGAATACTTAATTGCATTATTCATAATATTATCAATTACTTGAATCATCCGATCCGTATCTACTTCCAACCAAAGATCTCGTTTCGTAAATTCACGACGAATCTTATAATTCTTTTCATGATTGTTAACCATCATATCGAAACGGTCTAAGACGAAATTGACTAAGTCTTTAAAGTTAATAAATTCGAGCTGCAACTCTGAATTTCCACTGTCCATTCGTGATAAATTGAGTAAATCATTAATCATCCGAATCATTCGATCGGTCTCATCTAGGGTTACTTTTAAGAAATTAGGCGCAATTTCTGGATCTTGCCAAGCTCCTTCATTCAACGCTTCAATATAGCTACGCATACTTGTCAAAGGTGTACGTAGTTCATGTGAAACATTCGATACAAATTCACGACGCTCTTGTTCGGTTTTTTCTTGTTCAGTGACATCATGTAAAACAGCAACTAAACCAGAAATAAAGCCCGATTCCCGACGAATCATCGAAAAATCAACACGTAAAATCATTGCATCCAAATTTTTATCGTTGGATGGTCGTTCTAATAATATTTCGTCCGGATTTTCTAATAATCGACGTAAAGTATAATCTTCTTCCATCTCAAACAACATTAAAATTGATTGCCCAATTGCTTCTTCTTGTTTCACATTCAACAAAGACAAAGCCATTTCATTAATCGTAATGACTTTCCCTCGGCGATCAGTTGCAACAACCCCATCAGTCATATGTGCCAAGACACTATTTAATCGATTACGCTCTGATTCCATGGCTTCTTGGGTTTCTTCGATACGTTCTGCCAGTTGATTAAAGGTTTCTGCCAATTGTCCTAATTCATCTTTTCCTTTAACTAACACTTTTCGACTATAATCTCCTTTGGCAATTCGTAAGGCTTGTTCACGCATTTCACCAATCGGTTGGGTAATCGAACGTGCAATCAAGACGGCCACAACCATCGAAATAATTGCCGCAAATGCCGATGCGGTCACAAATATATAAGCAATATTTGTAATTTCACGGTATTTTTGTTCTAAATTACTTTTGACATAGAGAACACCAACCACCGTATCGCCGGTTGACTGAATAACTTGTACATTGATTTGAACACGGTCACCGGTTGTATCATCAACAGCTACCATATTCCGATTAGAAAAGTCTTCAATGTTTGAATCTTCATTCTTTTTCCCTATAGAACTCTTATCAGCTACATTCGTTGTTGCTCGTATAATACTTTTTTGGTCAACAACTTTCATTTCAATAATATCTGGTGAATCACTGTTTTCTAGTACACGTTGAATCTCACTATCAATTTGTTCGTCACTCGTACCTTCTCGATTGACTAAATAATTGCCCAAAGTACTAGCTAAGGTTTCAGCTTGGGTATTCATCCCAGTTTTAAAACTTTCAAGTGTCGAACGTTCCAATCCGCGAATAAAATACGCCCCGATAATCTCGATTGAAATTAATAAAATCAAGATAAATGTCAGGGCGATTTTAAAGTTCACTGATTGAAAAAAGCGAACTTTATTTTTCATACATGCTTACTCCTGTTCCGGATTGCGTAAATAATAACCTACACCACGACGAGTGACTAAATAATTCGGGTGACTCGGATTGTCTTCAATTTTTTCACGTAAGCGGCGAACCGTTACGTCTACTGTGCGAACATCACCAAAATAATCATAACCCCAAACCGTTTGCAATAAATGTTCACGTGTCATTACTTGTCCAATATGTTTAGCCAAATAATGCAATAACTCAAACTCACGATGTGTTAATTCAATCGCTGCTCCACGTTTTGTGACCATGTAGGCTTCAGGATGAATGGTTAAATCACCAATCGATAATTCAGAGTTAACCGGTTCTTCCGCTTCTTTGGCTGAAGTAGCGCCACGACGAAGATTAGCCTTCACACGTGCCACAAGTTCACGGTTTGAAAATGGTTTTGTTACATAATCATCCGCACCTAATTCCAATCCTAACACTTTATCGATTTCGGAATCTTTTGCTGTAACCATAATGATTGGCATATCATAAGTTTTACGTACTTCACGTGCTACTTCTAAGCCATCCATTTTTGGCAACATTAAATCTAATAAAATTAAATCGGGTTCTACTTCTTGTACTTTTTCTAATGCTTCTTCTCCATCATAGGCAGTGAAGACCTCATAACCTTCTTTAGTGAGATTAAATTTCACAATATCTGAAATCGGTTTTTCATCATCCACGACTAAAATTTTCTTCATAAAAAAGTCACCTCATTCTTATTTTCTTACATTCTCACGATTTAAGTGTCATATCTATTATACATGATTTTACCTTTCGTTTCATTAAAACACATTTTTAGTCAGGTTTTCGCAAGGAATTTATGAAAAAAACAGCTCCAAGTCACTGCTTGCAGCTGTCTCTCTCTATTTGTCTAGCAATTGGACACCAATCCCTAACAAACCTGGTCCAGTATGCACGACTAAAGCTGGCGAAATCGGACCAAATAAAATTTCTTTCGCCTGTGGAAATTTTTCTTCTAACAATTGTTTGACCCATAAAGCTTCTTCCATCGCATCCCCTTGTGCCACAGCTAAACGAAAATGGCGATGCATACCAATCACTTCTTGTACGAGTTGGATCATTTTTTCAAGACTTTTCTTACGTCCACGCGTTTTAGCAACGGTATGGTAAATGCCTTCTTCATTGCATGAAATCGTCGGATTCAATTTTAAGGCCGTGCCAACAATAGAAGCAACTAAACCAATACGTCCACCTTTTTGCAAGTATTCTAATGTTGCCACATTAAAGAACACTTTGGACTCTTGCACTTTTTGTTCTAAGGTTTTGATGATATCAGCCCACGGACGTCCTTCGTCAATCAATTCAGCGGCATAAATTGCTTGTAAACCTGCACCAATCCCAATGCTTTTTGTGTCTAATACATATACTTGCAAAGCTTTTTGTTCTTCCCCCATCAAGCGTAACATATTATAAGTACCACTTAAGCCACTGGAAATCGTTACGACGACTGCTTGCCGGTACCCTTGCGCTTGAATTTCATCAAAAATTCGTTGAATCCCCTCGCCATCAGGTAGTGATGTAGAAGGAATCTCTGTCGCTAAGCGCTCATAAACTTCTTCGGGTGTAATATCAACCTTATCCGTATAGGTTTGACTTTTATAAATGATTTTTAAAGGAATCATAAATATCCCGTACTTTTCCATCAAGTCTTGTGGAACATCGGTTCCTGAATCAACTAATAACGCAATCTTATTTTTCATTGGCTTCTCCTTGTAAATAGCTTTTCTCTTTTTCAATGACTTTTTCTGCAAGTAATTTATTTGCAAAAGCTGCAGTTGCAGCTTTCACTGCTAAATATTCAGTTGGAATAGATTCTTCTGCTGAGACTGATTTACCTGTGGCATACAGACAAACATGTTGAATTGCTTTTTCTTGTTCCTCACAAAAAAGATTGTACGCTTGCCGAATGCCAATAACGTGCCCTTGAAATAAAATTCCTTCTTTAATTTCAGAAATTGTAAGTACTTGTTTTAATAATGTAATTGCCACTAAAAAAGCGACATGTCGTTTCGTATAGCGCTTTTTCACTGGTGGTGGAATCAATCCTTTTTTAACATAATTATTAACCATCGAAGCAGTCAATAATGGATGCTTCTCTGATTGAATAATTGGAGAGGCATATTTATCAATTAAGGTAATCACTTGATCCATATACAAATCTAATTCGGGTAGTTCATCCCAACGAGGCAGATGAAAATCAACTAACGATTCTGTCCACTCTAAAATTTCACTGTGTAGTTCATCCAATTAGCAACACCTCTTCTTAATTATAACTTTTTTTATTTTCCGTAATCATTATACCTAGTTTTAAAGACTAGGTAAAGAGTAAAAAGGATGCCTGTCGACGGGGATCGACAGGCAAGGAGTAAAAAATGAAAAAGTGTTAGGGTTGTCTTTTAAAAAGACATTTTGTTGGTATGTGTAAATAATAACCAACAAATGTGAAAAAAATATGAATGATTTTTTGTTTCTCTGTAAACTTTTTCTTAATGAATCCTTCTGAAACACTTGCCAAACCGATTCGTTCCACGTACCATAACATTCATACCATGTAAGTAAAGGAGAACGCGAATGATTCAATTAAAACCTTGCACACTCGATGATGTACAACAGCTACAAAGTATTAGTATCGAAACCTACACGGATACTTTCGGACCCTTTAATCCACCACATATTATGAAAGCTTATCTTGATGATGCCTATCCTTTAGCCAAATTACGGAGGGAACTAGCAACCACAGGAACAACATTCTATTTTTTATATGACGAAGATGAATTAGCTGGTTATCTCAAAGTCAATACGGGGCAAACACAAACCGAAGATATTGCAGAAAATACATTAGAAATTGAACGCTTATACATCCGCACAGCTTACAAACGACGGGGGCATGGCCGTTTTTTAATTGACTATGCTTGTCAACTAGCTATTCAAAATGGACAGTCTTCTGTTTGGCTAGGTGTATGGGAACACAATGAACCTGCAAAAGCCTTCTACCAACAAATGGGCTTTGTGCGCCAAGGACAGCATTCCTTCTTTATGGGTGACGATGAACAAACGGATTATATTATGATCAAACAATTAATCTAAAAAACATCCGAATGACTGATGTCATTCGGATGTTTCTTTAGGCATTTAGAGCCTGCTCTAAATCAGCTATCAAATCTTCCACGTGCTCAATCCCCACAGAAATGCGTAATAAATCTGGCGTCAATCCATAAGATTCACGTAATGCTTGAGGAATATCTGCATGTGTTTGTGTCGTTGGATAAGTAATCAAACTCTCAACACCACCTAAACTCTCTGCAAAACTAAATACTTCTAAGGCTTGTAAGAACGAACCAATTTTATTCTCATCGACTACTTTGATACTAATCATTGACCCCGCACCAACATAAAAGACTTCTTTAATTGCCGGATGTTTTTCTAAGGTTTTCGCAATTTCTTGAGCATTCTTTTCTTGCTGGTTAAAACGTAGTTCCAATGTTTTTAAACTGCGTGTAAATAACCAGCTATCAAATGCACTTAATGTTGGTCCAGTTGTGTTAGCTAACCAAGCAAGTTTGTCACCTAGGGTTGCATCTTTGGCGACAACCACACCCGCTAAAATATCATTATGTCCGGCTAAATATTTTGTTCCTGAATGCACCACGATGTCGGCACCTTCTTCTAATGGGCGTTGACGTAACGGTGTTAAAAAGGTATTGTCCACAATTAATAGTGCTTCATGTTTCGTTGATAACTTTGCCACTTCGCGAATAGACACTTCATTCATCAAAGGATTGGTTGGTGTTTCTAAAAATATGCCAGCGACATCTGACGTTATCTTTTCTGTTAAATCCGCTAAATCAGTAAAATAGTCAAACGTTGCAATCCCTTTTTCTGCCAACTCATCAAAAAATCGGAAACTACCACCATATAAATCACGCGACACCAAAAATTTTGCACCTACTGAAAAATAATTGAATACTAATTGAATGGCGCTCATGCCCGAACTCGTTACAATTGCGCGTGCACCACCTTCTAATTTTGCCAATCCTTCTTCTAGGACATCACGTGTCGGATTTTTTGTGCGTATATAGTCATATCCTGTACTTTCCCCTAAACCCGGATGGGCATAAGTTGTTGACAGATAAATTGGTGCACTAATCGACCCATTTTGTGTATCTTTACGATTTCCTAATTGAACCAATTCCGTTGATAAATGTTTGCTCATATTATTCTCCCCTTTTTAATAAAATAAAAAACGCCTCTTTGCCTAAAGCTATTCTTTAGACAAAGAGACGAAATATTCGTGTTACCACTCTTATTTATACTATTCTCACAAATAGTACCTCGACAGTTCCTACTGAAACCCGGTGAGTTAACGGTCACCACCGCATAAATAGCGTGAACTATTTACAAACTCAGAGTTCATCTTCACTTCTATCATCAGTCCCCTTTCCCACCAAACCGGGTTCTCTTACCTGATTCCTTAAGCTACTCTTCTCGTCAACGTTTTCATGTATTATTTGCATTAAGTATAGCGTTGATTATGAGAAAAAGTCAATATTCTTTTTATTTTTTTCTAATATATTAGAATAGCTCATCAAAGTTCTGACGATTTCATACAATAATTCCAATCAATTAACTCAAATGATTGACCGTCAACTGTTTCAAACGTTGTAATACTTGTATTATCAAGCAAGCCATCTTCACGAATTTGTGCAATCTCTTTTTGGCGCAACGTTTGTAATAACGTCGTCAATGTGACACCATGTCCGACAATTAAATAATGCCCTTCCTCGTAAGGCAACGATTGTATAAATTGCTGGCCGCGGGCAATAACTGCTGAATAAGACTCTCCACCAAATTCTGACGGATTATATTTCTCAGGATGGTGGCGCAAATTTTCGAGTTGTGGATGATTCGCAAATTGATCAATCGAGACCCCATCCCAGTCACCAAAATCAATTTCTTTTAGTAAAGGCTCTTGTTGAATACTTGGTATTGGATGTTGATTTTCACTTAAAATAAGTTCTGCTGTTTCTAACGCTCGAATTTGTGGACTTGCATACGCTGCGGTAAATGGAATCTCTTGTAAATATTCCCCAACTTTTCTTGCTTGTTCTCTACCCGCTGGTAATAATTCTGGATTGGCTTTTGCTCCATTAAAAGCATGCTTCGTATTATTAACGGTTAATCCATGTCTTACAAAATATAGTTTTGTCATACTTTCCTCTCCTTACAATTCTTTTTAAGTATAACGAAAAATGAAGATAAAAAAAAGCATCCTTGGATTACTACTCTCGTTAAGTAGCTAATCCAAGGAGCCTTTTTAGAAAAGAGAATTCCTGTTTTTCTCTTTATGCTTAATTAAACCAACCTTCAAAGAATGACTTGATAGTTTGCCATAAATTTGCAAAAAAACCTTTTGTTTCTTCACTGTTTAATTTTTCTTTGGCATTATCGATGAAATCTTTGCCATTTTGCATTAAATCATCTTTTAAAGTCGTCAATTGTTCAGTGATTTGTTCATTATTAATAACCGGTGCTTGCGAGAAATTATACATCGTATTAGAAATCGAATCAATTTGTGAATCAGTCAAAACATCTCCCAAGCCTTGTCCATTCATTTGTTCAACCACGACTTCTTTTACTTTTTCACGACCTTGTGCTTCATTTAATTTTGCGAGTTCGTCTTTAATTTTTTGCAATTCTAATTTAATTTCAGCTAAGGCAACTGCTAAATTATCATCTGAAAAGTTTTCATTGTCTTGGTTTTCGGTTGTAATTTCAGAAACAACAGCACTTTCTTCTTGGGCAACTTCCCGATTTTCTGCACGTTCTTGGGCTTCTGCATCGTTTGCTGCAGGTTCAACTTCATCATAAATTTTGTAAATTCCTGCTAGTGCGCCACTACCATCCATCACGCGCACAGAGGCAATTCGAATATCCGCATCGTATACCCCACTTGTAATCGCCGCATTTCGATAGTTTGCTTCCGTTCGTGAAGTAATTGTTTCAGGTGTTTCAATCGACACATTTACACCTGAGCCTTCTTTGGTACGCATCATATACGCACTTGAGTAGGCTTTAGAATCCGAAGTGAACGAATCAATATCAGTCACATATTTAACTAAATCATCCCCATTTACAGTAAATGTATTGTAGGCTTTATCTGTCACTTTTAATTTTGCTAACGTGTCTTGTTGTTCTTGTTCAGTCAATCCGTTACCTAATGCAACATTCGGTACGTCCCAACCTTCATCTTTTGTTTTCGCTTGTGTATCTGCTGCGACATTAGTTGCTAATGCAAAAGGTAACACTGTCGCACCAACGAGCACGCTTGTAAGTAATTTTTTATACATCATATATTTGCTCCTCAATTCTATTCTATGCTCATTATTGTAGCGTGAAGTCTTTTTTATGCAAAGAAAAGCTCGTTTTTCTTGTTAAAACTTAAGAAAAAATTGATGAACTTTATGAAAAACCAAGCTTTTTCCGCATAAAATCAAGCATCTTTATTCTATTCAGTATATCTTTTTGTTACAGTTATATAAAAGGAGGTTTTTTTATGGCTAAATACTTCGCAACTGAGCAACTCAATGAAAAAAATGAACGTACTGTTAAACTTTTGAAAACTGTGGGGACTTTTTCAGAAGTCATTCTATTTTTAGTTGGTATCGGTTTTTTGTTAGCAGGTCAAACAACTTCTGCCATTATTTTTATAGTCTTATCAATTGGTGGAATGATTGTTTTTTGGGTGGTTATACCAAGTAGTTTCAAAAAGACAATTGACCGATTGCAAGAATTAGACAGCTTAATAGAACTAACACCAGAACATTATCGTCACGCTGAATTCATTTTTTCTTGGGAAGGCACAAATATTATGCACGCTACCCTTCAAAGCGCGCCCGATGAACATTCCACTGTTCGAGCAGGGAACTACATTTATTTATTGAGTCGTCAAACTGCACCGGATGATTTTGCGCATTATTCAGATTTCACTTATAGTTATAGTGTTGCCCCTTATGCCATGTTACGTGTGAATCTTTCCTATCTTGCAGAACCAGAAGCTTTCTTAGAAGAATTAAAAACATATGCAACGGATTATCAATTGGACTTTTTTGAAACAGATAATAGTCGTCAAGCCGAAAAGTATATTCGCACGACATATAAATAATAAAACGAGCAAATCTTCTCGATTTGCTCGTTTTGTTTTATAAGTCTCGATAATCAATACGTTCAATCTGGGCTTCTTCAAGTTTTCGGGCAATCAACGGATTGGTTAACATTTCAACTTCTTTGGTACGCGGTACGAGTAATGAGGAGTGATTCAATAGAAAATCATCTAGGTAGCCTGGATGAAAAATAATCATCTCCACACCATCTTCATGGAAGTGTGCAAGTAGTTTATCAAACGTTTGATAGGGATCATAATCCTCATTCATACTTTCCATCGTTAAATAGACTTTCGTTTCATTTACCATAATCGAAGCATCTTCGTCCAAACTATTTGGATCTGTATCTTTTGGTAGACCCGAATAAGTTAAATTATGCGCATTCGCAAAGTGTTCTAATGCGCGAAAGAAATTTTCACTAGCAATCGCATGTCCTTCAAAATAATCTGGTTTTCTTCCAAACAACGCAAGAAATGCTTGGTACTGTGCTTCAATTTCCAACAAAGCTTCATTAAAATCAACAAAATCTTCGGTTGCTTTTCGGTATTCTTTCGAAGACTTAAAATAGCCATGCTCATCTACTAATGAGGGAATGAAGGCTGGATCACTCATCGGTCGTCCAACACAAATATTCGTATGTTGACCAAAGGCAATATTTTCTTGTCTCAACAAGCCGACACCATGCATGGTTGCCGGCATATTTACCATGACACCTACACTGCGAATTAAACCATGTTTTACTGATTTTTCAATTCCATAGTTAACTGCTTCTGAATAGCCTAAATCATCTGCTCGTAATAATATTTTTTTCATCGTATCCCTCTTTCATCTATCTAATGCTTCATTTGACGTGACTTCCAATACATGGAACAACTAACGACGACTATTACAGAAAGTATGACATCTACAAGTAGGAAATAGACACTATCATACATTCTATCAGGTAACACCATATCGCCTACATACATCATAAGAAAGAAAAATGCTACACCTATCCCAATACTGACCAATTGAACAAAAAAGTTTTTCCAAATCGATTGACTACTATTTCCACTTGATTGATAGGCTTCATCAATATCAGTGGGATTTGCTTGTCTTGTTAAATTCGCATTTTGTTTTGCATACTCACTATCTTTGATTGTTGAATCTTGATAATATTTTCGTTGTTTTTCTCGATCACTCATGATATTTCCTCCTTTTAGGAACAAGAGTCAAGGGACAAAACTAGTCAAAAAACACATCATGGAAACCAGTTGAGATGTATATGCCTCATACTCATATCAACAAAAAAGTAAGCGCCTTCTATTTAAAGAATAACAGTTCTTGTCAATTGTTTCAAATATCTCGAATTTATTTTTCCCCATTCAACAATTCCACATAGGAATCAAAATATTGTTCGATAAACTTGGTTGCTTGGTAAATAGCATCTTTCGTATACTTTGCATCTTTTGCGACAATCCATTTTTCTTCCACATCATCTCGACGAATAATTTTTGCTATGACCTGACCAGTAAATGTTGCGAGCGGCTCATTCCTATCAGTTAAAACATAAGCATCTTGTTCTTCTCCACACCAATCACACCTGCTACATAGCCATAATTAATCGGGTAACAATTACCATAATCATCCACATAACCAATCGGACGGTCAATTGTTACGGTTACTTGAAATGATTTCATAGGGACCTCCTTTTTCTGTAAACGATGATTTTTACGTGTTCCCTCCCCCCACATAAAAATCCAACGCATTCGCTAAAAACACAGGAAATTCTTTGCCGTATTGCGTAAGATATTGGCTAGCCTGTTCATTTGTCCGATAAACAACGGCAATTTCTGATAAACTATTTTCAGCCATCGAATCATGATACACATCATACAGTTCTTGAACAAAGTGCTGGATTTGTGTTTGGACTTGTGTATCTTGATAGCCTAAATGTTGTCGTTTGGCTAGCTTAGAAAAATGCGCATCAAAAGAAATGATTTTCTCATTGTTTTTCAAAAGTTGTAAATTCTCTGATTTTGTAAAATCCAAGGTCCAAATATTATCCATATGATAACTGAATGGATTATTCTCGAGAAAAGCTTGTTGAATAGCTGTATCTTCTAGTTCTTGGTGTCCTGTCGTTGTCGCAATAAGTTGTCTTACTTTCTGTAATTGTTCTTGCCGACGTTTTATTTGTTCTTCCAAGAATTTTTCTTGTCGTAAAAGCGACTCTTTCAAGCACGTTTCTTCTTTTACAGCTAATTGCTCCACAATACTTTCCAAAGCTAACCCCATTTGTTTCATCAACAAAATTTCATTCATTTTGATTAAATCTTTGGTGGTGTATAGTCGATGACCACTACTATTTCTTTTTGGGGTCAATAAGCCAATGTCGTCATAATATTGTAGCGTTCGCACGGTTACATTTGTTTGTTGGGAAAATTCCTTGATTTTAAACATTCTACTTGCTCCTCACGTTACGTGATACTCTATACTCAGTATATCATAAACACGAATGGAGTGTTTTTCATGAAAAACACAATTGATAAATATCTCATCCAACAGAAGCAATTGCGCTTATATATATTGGATGGTAAACAAATTTACACAAAAGTTCAGAAGACAGCTTTGCCAAAACGAGCAAAAAATTATCTGATGGATGCCTTGAATATTGCCGCCTTACTCAATACACTTACGACGACGAAACAACGAACAACCTTTACTTTTCTTTCTGCAAATAAGCAAAATAAATTATCTGTAGAAATATTCTCTGATCATCATATCACCGGAAACATGACATTTACCGACGACACAGATACGTTCGAAAATGGTCGTTTGCAATCCATTATTTCTATAGATAGTCAATTTGGGACATCACATACGTCTCATTCCTTGTTAGAATCAGATAATTTATACCGTGCGATTGAAATCTATTATCGACGTAGCGAACAATTAGCAACCTATTTTTTCCCAGTTAGTCAGGATAAAGTCTTATTGCTGCAACCTTTGCCTTTCGCTGATGCGCACAATATTACAGAGGCACTCACAAAAATTTCCTCCATTGCGCAATGTCCATCATTAGATATTGCGCAACAAGTACCTCAGTGTTTTCCTGACTATCAATGGTTAGAACAGATGACTGTTTCTTACCATTGCATGTGCTCAAAAGAACTATTTCTTAGTCTACTGTTTGCCTTAACCGAAGAAGATCATCAAAAACAAGAAACCCTTGAAGCCCAATGTCCGCTTTGTGGCAAAAAATATTTTTTTACTCCAACTGAAATTCAACATTATTTACAATAGAAAAAAACTGGACAATCGTTTAGGATTGTCCAGTTTTTTGATATATTAATTTGCAAATGCACTTAATCCTTCATAGGCGTCATTGTGAATGACATCTGATTTCAAATAATTGATAATCGATTCTGGGATTTCCACGCCTTCTTTGCGATTTTTTTCGTAGCGTTGGTTTGATCCTTGACCAGGATAGCGCACGCTTGAATAGCCTTTGGCAGGTTTTGTAGCATTTAATTCTTCCATTGTCTGTGTAATGTGCTCTTTAAACATATCCGCATTACCAAAACGTGCAGGATCTAAAATAATGTATAGCTGACCTAAATTACGACCAGCATGTAAATCATGATACATTGAGCTGACATGCTTACCAAATGGTAGATTCATTAAGACACCTGAAAAAACATCAACCATCATCATTAAACCGTAACCTTTTGGTCCAGCAATTGGCATTAAACCACGGACTTTATTTGGATCAGTTGTTGGCAAACCGTCTTCATCTACTGCCCAATCAGCTGGAATTTCTTTGCCTTTTGAACGGGCATCCAAAATTTTACCCCAAGCTTGTACAGTTGTTGCCATATCAAAAATTAATGGCGTTTCACTGCTACTTGGCGCACCAAAACCAATTGGATTGGTTCCATAGTAAGGTTCTGCTCCACCAAAAGGCACTGCCATTGGATCCGATTGTGTCATTGCCATGCCAACAAACCCAGCTTCTGCAATTTTACGTAGATAGTAAGACAATGTTCCGGTATGACCACATTTAGAGACACCAACCACAGCAACTCCTTTTTCTTTCGCCATTTCAATTGCCGGTTCTAACGCTAAGTTTGCAATATATTGCCCTTGTGCATTATCCCCATGAAAAACCGCTGAACAATCACCTGTACGTTCAAATTGAACTTCTGGCTCTAAGGTAATCCCACCTTTGTTAATCCGTTCAGAATAATATTCTACCCGTACCGCACCATGTGAGTGCACCCCGCACAAATCAGCATAAACCAAATGATTAGCTGTTTCGACCGCTTGTACTTCTGGTAACCCAGCAGCTTGTAGTTTATTCTGGATTAATGCATGTAATTCATCCGGCATCACTTTAATTAATTTTTCTGTTGTCATTCTATTTCCCCCTTTTCTTCAAACCATAACCTTTCTTTTGAGTATAACACATTGTTGTAAGGTTAATAAAGAAAGCGTTTAAATTTTCAAGTAAAGCATAGTAATAAAAAATATTTAACCTACTAAAATTTGTTGAGAATTGCTTTAATTTTCAACCAATCTGCTTCAATTTCAGGTACTAATTTTCGATTATAAAAGATAGCTGCAGGATGAAAAATTGGAATGACAGCATATGCTTTTTTCGTCCATTCATACCCGTCTTTTTGCTGATTTAGCTGTTGAATAGGCTGTTTAAATAGCTTGCCATGACAATCCGTGATACGAAAACTGTCTCCTAAAAGTCGTTGCAAACTGATATTGCCTAACGCTAAAATTAATTCAGGATTTACGTGCTGAATTTCCCAATCCAAAAGAGGCGCATGAGCCAATACTTCTTTTTTAGTGGGTGTTCGATTAGGTGTTTTGACTACTCGCTGACCTGTTTTTTTATCTATTACTTGCTTTAAATGATACGGACGACTACGGATCGTACTCGTAATATACAAATCTTTGCGAAACAAACCAATATCATTTAAATTTTTTTCTAACTCTCTACCAGAAAGACCACAAAAAGGAATTGCACGCTCAATTTCTGTTTTTCCAGGCGCTTCCCCAATAAGCATGATTTTACAAGGAACAGGACCCTGACCTTCTAAAAAACCTTCTAATTTAAAATTTTGCGAACGCATCGCCACTTCTTCTCTTAATTTTTTCGGATATTTCATTTTCTACGCCCCTTTTATGTCCAAATAGAATAAGTATCGTGATAATTCTATTATAGAACAATTGACAAAAAAGAAGGAATCACTAGCTTTTTTCACTTTGAATGAACACAAAAATTTTTATAAACATAATAATTATAAAACAAAAAAAGAAGCCGCGAGAATCGTTTTCGAAATGCTTTCGCACCAACAATTCTCCGGCTTCGTGGGTTTGGCACCCATGGGGGCATAGGGACTCGAACCCTAGACCCAATGATTAAGAGTCATTTGCTCTACCAACTGAGCTATACCCCCAAATTCTCTTGTACCTGTTAAATAGTACTTAATTATCCTACCACCACGATATGAAAAAATCAATATATTCCCATTAATTCTTTCTCATAAATGTTTTTATCGTTCAAACGTTTGACGGTAAGCCAATAATTTTTGTCGATGAATCCGATAGCCGCTCGTATCTTTTTCAATGAAGCCCGCTTCTTTCAATTGTTTCATCGTGTAGAGTAAGTGGCGATAGCTGACGCCTAGATATTCGGCAATTTCGGTTTGTTTTTCTTCATAACGGTCACTCACAGCAACTGTCAACAATAAATCAACCAAACGATAGGCTAACGGATAGGTTTGGTTTTCAGTTAGATGCTCCATCCGTAGCAATAATTTCTTGCCGATGTATTGACTAATCGTTTGTAGAAAAGCGATATTGTTCTGCAAACTAGTCGCATGATGAATCGGAATGCCTAAACAGATCGTTTGTCCTCGAGCTACGACATCCTTGGTTTCTGTTTCAGCTTGGACAACCGTTAATTCCCCAATGAAGTCTCCGGCTGATAAAAATTGTAAAATCATTTGTCGACCATTGGCTTGTGTTTTTAGAATTTTGACCTTTCCTTCTATAATATAGAATAAATAATCGAGTGGCCTGCCTTCAATTTGAATCCGTTCATTTTTTTGAAAGGTAAAAATAGACGCATGTGCGAGTAATTCCTCCGTAAAATAATCTGGTAGCTGATTTTTGTCTGTTGATTGATAGTCTTCGTAAGCTATTTTTTTCATTTTTACTCCTAAGTGTGAGATATCTCATCTAAGTTTCGTTTATTTTACCATATAATGACAACAACATGATTCAAGGAGGAAGAAAATGACCCAACGAACAATTAGTCAATCGCTCTTTTTTTATTTCATTAGTGCGCTAGGCATCAGCATGACGATTAAAGCCATGATTGGCGTCAGTAGCTTTAATTCACTCAATACTGCTTTAGCAGATTTGACGCACTTAAAAATTGGTACCATTACCTCAAGCATTAATCTGATTTTTTTACTAATTTGCTGGTTCTTAGATTCGAATCGTAATAAAACGCAATATCTTCTGATGCTCATCTCTCTGGTTTGTTTTGGGGAAGTAATTAATGCCATGTTGTATCTGGTATTTTCACAAATAACGGTCACTTCATATCCGCTACAATTGTTCTTCTTTACTTTGGGAACCCTCATTGGTGGATTTGGAACAGGACAAGTATTACGCTTGAATTTATTAAAGTTTCCAATTGAAAATTTTTGTGTACTGGTTGCTGAGCGGACAAGAAGAAGTTTTTCTTTTTATCGCTATGGGATTGATTTTATCTGTGTTGGCTTGTCGCTCTTTTTTACTTATGCTTTTTCCTTGCCGCTTTATGTTCGTGAAGGAACCTTGATTAGCTTATTTTTACTTTCTGGGGCTATCAGTTGGTCACAAAAATTGGTGTTCTTCCCTAAAAGTGAAAAAATGATGATTGACAATTGATTTTTTCTCATGGTAGTATAATCAACAATAGAACAAAAAAATCTCCGTTGATTAGGAAAGTAAGCTTTGCGTAATGTCAGAGAGACTCTGGTTGGTGTGAAGAGTTCATTATTACAAGTTGAAAATGGCCTTTGAGGAACTTTTGATGATAGGTAATCAAAAGCGAGTTGTCTTTCGTTACCAAGACCTCCGATAAAAAAGTCGGGTTGAGAGGAATTTTTTTCCTAAATTAAAGGTGGTACCGCGTTGATTCGCCCTTTTACTAGTTGCTAGTAGAAGGGCTTTTTTGTTATCTATAATTAAATTGTTGAAAGAAGGAAAAATAATGAGTAAAATGATTCCCTTTACAGTTGATCATGTGGGCAGCTTCTTACGCCCTACAAGTATCAAAGAAGCTCGTCAAAAAGTTCAAGCTGGTACGTTATCGAAAGCCGAATTACGCGACATTGAAAATCAAGAAATCTTACGCTTAATTGCTGCGCAAAAAGAAGTCGGCATTAAAGGCATTACCGATGGCGAATTTCGCCGTGGCTTTTGGCATATCGATTTTTTAGAAAACTTAATTGGTGTTGAAGGCTATGTTCCTGATACAGGGTATAATCAAACCTTTAAAGGAGATGCTGCGCCGGCTTACAATATTCGCGTGATTGACCGAATTTCCTTCAACCCTGCACATCCATTCTTAGAAGATTTTGTCTTCTTAAAAGAAGCGGTTGGTTCTGAAGGTGATGCTATCGCCAAAGCAACCATTCCAAGTCCGACCATGATTCTCCGACAAGAATTATTAGCAAATGATGGCTCATCTAAAATTACCACCATCTATCCAAATCTTGCAGATTTCTACCAAGATTTAGCAACAACTTATCAAGATACGATTGCTGCTTTTTATGAAAAAGGTTGCCGTTACTTACAATTTGACGATACTAACTGGGCCTTTTTAGCTGATGCGACAAAACGTGAATCACTCCTTGAAAAAGGAATTAATCCAGATGAAATTGCCACGATTTGCACGGATATCATCAATCAAGCCTTAAAAAATAAACCCGCAGATTTAGTGATTACCACTCATATTTGTCGTGGAAATCATGCCTCTTCTTGGCTGTTTTCTGGTGGGTATGAACCGATTGCGAAACAATTATTTGCAACAAACTACGATGGTTTCTTTTTAGAGTATGATTCTGATCGTGCAGGCGACTTTGCTCCTTTACGCTACTGGTCAAATCTCGATAGCAAAGTTGTCTTGGGATTGGTAACGTCTAAATTTGCAGAGCTTGAAAATCCCGAAGCTATTAAAGCACGAATTCAAGAAGCCACTCAATATGTCCCATTAGAAAATTTAAGTATCAGTCCTCAATGTGGCTTTGCTTCCACAGAAACTGGCAATAAACTAACAGAAGCTGAACAATGGGCAAAAATTTCATTGCTACAAGATATTGCCCAAGATGTTTGGAAGTAAATTTTAATAACATTTCAATTGACAGAAGACGGAAAAAATGCTTTTTCAGCTTCTGTCTTTTTATGAAAAAAATACCACTTGTGAAATTATTCTCTTTTTAAATTTCTTTTTACTTTTTTCTCTTTTTTCGATACAATAGATAAAGGTTGTTACATTTCAAACCCCTCTATTCATCTGGTCTTTCTTCAAAAAGACTTTTAAAAAACCACAACAATTAGTATTTTCTAAATTCACAAACACAATATATAGTATTTTTCCATTGACTTTCCCTATGCTTTTATTATATGATTCTTATAACGAAACAAGGAACGACTCAAGGAGGAACTATATATGAATATCAAACTATTTTCAAAAAACAACTGCATGCAATGCAAAATGGCCAAACGCTTTTTAGCAGATAACAATATCAGTTTTGAAGAAATCAACATTGACAATGAACCAAGCGCAGTGGACTTCTTAAAAGAACAAGGATTCCAAAGTGTCCCAGTCATCACTTCTGATGCAACAACAGTTGTTGGTTTCCGTCCGGATCAACTTCGCCAATTAGCTAGCTAATTTTCGCTCATAATTACAAAACGATACGTTGGATTTGTCCGTCCTTTTTGGGCCAAACAAGTCCTTCTTTTTTTATGACACTAAATCAACAGTTCCAAAAATTTAGAGATAAGGTTGTGTGAATGATATGAGTTTAAAATCATTAAAAGACGTCACGTACTTCAAATTAAATAATGAAATCAATCGCCCTGTAAATGGTCAAATTCCATTACAAAAAGACCAAGAAGCCTTAGCTGCTTTCTTCAAAGAAAATGTGGAGCCAAATACAAAAAGATTTGCTTCTGTTTCTGAAAAAATTGACTATTTAATCGCAAATGATTATTTAGAGGAAGAATTTATTCGTAAGTACACACCAGAATTTCTGGAAAAATTATATACCTATTTAGATGAGCAACATTTTACATTCAAATCATTCATGGCTGCATACAAATTCTACTCACAATATGCATTAAAAACCAATGACGGTACGGCTTATTTAGAAAGCTATGAAGACCGCGTGGCTTTCAATGCGTTGTACTTTGCAGATGGCAATGAGGAGCTTGCTTTATCTTTAGCAGATGAAATGATTCATCAACGTTATCAACCAGCAACCCCTTCTTTCTTAAATGCGGGTCGCAAACGTCGTGGTGAATTAGTTTCATGTTTCTTAGTTCAATTAACAGATGATATGAACTCAATTGGTCGCGGCATCAATTCTGCGCTTCAATTGTCACGTATTGGCGGTGGTGTCGGAATTACACTATCTAATCTGCGTGAAGCAAGTGCTCCAATCAAAGGTTATGAAGGCGCAGCTAGTGGTGTCATGCCTGTTATGAAATTGTTTGAAGATAGTTTCAGTTATTCAAACCAATTAGGTCAACGTCAAGGTGCTGGTGTCGTTTATCTAAACGTCTTCCATCCAGACATTATCAGCTTCTTATCTGCGAAAAAAGAAAATGCGGATGAAAAAATCCGTGTGAAGACACTTTCTTTAGGTGTGCTTGTACCAGATAAATTTTACGAATTAACACGTAAAAATGAAGATATGTACCTATTCAGCCCATACAGTGTTGAAAAAGAATACGGTGTGCCTTTCTCTTATGTTGATATCACGGAAGAATACGACAATTTAGTCGCAAATCCACGTATCCGTAAAACAAAAATTCGCGCTCGTGATTTAGAAAATGAAATTTCTAAATTACAACAAGAATCAGGTTATCCATATATTATCAATATCGATACAGCTAACCGTGAAAACCCAGTCTACGGTAAAATTATTATGAGTAACCTATGTTCAGAAATCTTGCAAGTACAAGAACCTTCTGTAATCAATGGCAAACAAGAATATGAAGTGTTAGGAACAGATATCAGTTGTAACTTAGGTTCAACTAATATCGTCAATTTAATGGATAGTCCTGATTTTGGGAAATCTGTTCGTACGATGACACGTGCCTTAACGTATGTCACAGATGCTTCTGACATTGATGTGGTCCCTCCTATTCAAAATGGAAATCGCCTAAACCATACAATTGGCTTAGGTGCGATGGGCTTACACACATATTTTGCCAAAAATCAAATGGAATATGGTTCACCAGAATCCATTGAATTTACTGATATTTACTTTATGTTACTAAACTACTGGACACTAATGGAAAGTAACGCGATTGCGAAAGAACGTAACGAAGTGTTCCATAACTTTGAAAAATCTGATTATGCAAATGGTCGCTACTTCACTCCTTATATTGAAGCAGATTACCAACCAAAATCAGAGAAAGTAGCAGCTTTATTTGAAGGCATCGAGATTCCAACAGGAGAAGATTGGAAAGCTTTAGCCGAAGCTGTTAAAAAAGATGGATTATATCACCAAAATCGCCTAGCCGTTGCGCCAAATGGTTCGATTTCTTATATCAACGACACAAGTGCGAGCTTGCATCCAATTACTCGTTTGATTGAAGAACGTCAAGAGAAGAAAATTGGGAAAATTTATTACCCTGCTGCTCATTTATCAAACGATACCATTGGTTACTATAAATCAGCTTATGATATGGATATGCGTAAAGTGATTGACATTTATGCGACTGCGCAAAAACATATCGATCAAGGG
Source organism: Candidatus Enterococcus willemsii (assembly GCF_009933335.1). Classification (GTDB taxonomy): domain Bacteria; phylum Bacillota; class Bacilli; order Lactobacillales; family Enterococcaceae; genus Enterococcus_F; species Enterococcus_F willemsii. The sequence continues at coordinate 79,260 of NZ_MAEL01000052.1, forward strand.
ATGAGTTTAACGTTATTTATGCGTTCTGAAATTCCTGAAGGGTTATATGAATGGAAACAAAATACCAAACAAACAACTCGTGATTTAAATATTCTACGCCATTATGCATTCCATAAAGGCATTAAATCAATTTACTATATTCGTACCTTTACAGACGATGCTGAAGAAATCGGCAGCAATCAATGCGAAAGCTGCGTCATCTAATTCAAACAGAGGAGGCCTTTTTTCATGGCAAATACTTACTATCAAGCAATCAACTGGAATGAGATCGAAGACATTATCGATAAATCCACTTGGGAAAAATTAACCGAGCAATTTTGGTTAGACACGCGTATTCCTCTATCAAACGATTTAGACGATTGGCGTAGTCTTTCTGACCAAGAAAAAGAAATGGTCGGTCATGTATTCGGAGGCTTAACGCTTTTAGATACCATTCAATCTGAAAGTGGCATGGATCAATTAAAAAAAGACGTACGTACCACACATGAGGAAGCTGTCTTAAACAATATTCAGTTTATGGAATCTGTTCATGCAAAAAGTTATTCTTCGATTTTCAGTACGTTGAATACGAAAGCGGAAATCAATGAAATCTTTGAATGGACCAACACCAACGAATATTTACAAAAAAAAGCAGAAACAATCAATGAAATTTATAAAAACGGCACGGCTTTACAGAAAAAAATTGCCAGTGTCTATCTAGAAACATTCTTGTTCTATTCTGGTTTTTACACGCCTCTTTATTATTTAGGAAATAATAAATTACCAAACGTTGCAGAAATCATTAAATTGATTATTCGCGATGAATCGGTGCATGGCACTTATATTGGCTATAAATTCCAATTAGGTTTCAACCAATTACCTGAAGATGAACAACAAGAATTAAAAGATTGGATGTATAATTTACTTTTCGAGTTATACGAAAACGAAGAACATTATACAGAACAACTTTATGATGAAATCGGCTGGACTGAAGAAGTTAAAACCTTCTTACGTTACAATGCCAACAAAGCTTTGATGAATCTAGGACAAGATCCACTATTCCCTGATACAGCCAACGATGTCAATCCAATTGTCATGAATGGTATTTCTACCGGAACAAGTAACCACGACTTCTTCTCACAAGTTGGGAATGGTTACCTACTAGGAAGCGTCGAAGCGATGACTGATGATGATTATTTAATCGGTATGGAGTAATTAAAAACAAAACCCTTGAAGTGAATACTTCAAGGGTTTTTCTTTATCCACATAGAAGTATCTGGTATGCTAAAAGAAAGCGGAAAGGACTGATTTATTATGAAAAAAAATCAATTATCGGTCTTTATTATTATCGGTTTAGTCTTTTGGGTTATTGGTTGGGCACAAAAAAGCTCTAGTTTCTGGATTATTGGTTTTGTCTTTTTGGCCATTGGATTTAGTGGCAAGAAGAAATGAAGTGAATCAAAAAAACTCAACTACAGTAATGCTTGGCTGTAGTTGAGTTTTTTATTATTTTAATTTTCCAATGACTGTCTGAGCATTCGATTTTCCTAATTGAACATTAATTTCTTTTCCTTCAGAATTAGTCCAAATGACCATTGTCGTAACAGGTTTTTCTTGTTCTTTTAAATACTCAAGATCAACGACTGCCAAAGGTGTCGTTAAATCAACAGCATCGCCTTCTGTTACTAAAATATCAAATCCTGCACCTGCTAAATCGACTGTATTAATCCCAATATGAACTAAAATTTCCGCACCAGAATCACTTAACAGACCAATCGCATGCTTGGTAGGAAAAACACTAGTTACCTTACCGACAATTGGTGAAAAAACTTTCCCATTGCTTGGTTCTACTGCAAAGCCATCTCCCATCGCCTTTGAAGCAAATACAGGATCATTCACTTCTGTGATTGCTATGACTTCCCCATCCATTGGACAAGCAATTTCATTGGCTTTCTTTTTAAATAAATTAAACATACGTTCTCTCCTTTATATAGTAGCGATTGTTTCTCGACAGATTTTGGCAGTGTTTCGAGCCAACGCTTCCGATAAACCGACGTAATTTTCTGGTTTTAACATTTCCAGCAATTCGGTTTCAGTAAAAGCTTGGCGAACATCTGGATTGGCTAGTAAGACTTCGCGATAATTTTGATGGGTCAATGCGGCTTCAATTGCTAATTCATAAACCAGTTCATGTGCTTTATCTTTTCCAATACGCTCTGCAAAGAACATCATAATATATTCACTATTGTCCAAACCTTCATTCAAGTTGGCATTTTTCGCTAGTTTTTCACGATTGATTTGAAGGGTGCGTGTTAATTCTTCTGCACGCATTAAAATCTCCGTCATTAATTCGACCGCTTCTGTCAGAATGCCATCAAACAACATATTCGAGGTACTATCTGCTTCAAACGGACGTGCTGAAGAATAATAGCCGACTGACGTCAAACTATACAGTTTTTGAGCGTTGGCAATAATGCCTTTTGATAGTTTAGGATTGATTTTGTGCGGCATTGTACTACTACCAACCGTTCCTTTACTAAATCCTTCAGAAACTTCCCCGAATTCTTCAATCGATGTTTGAAAGACTTCTTCAGCAATCTTATGCAACACATTCGCCAATAAAGCTAAACAGTTCATGTATTCAATTTTAGGCGAATTAATATTTCTTGAAGGAATCATCATCGCAGGCATGCCAAGCAATTCTGCCACTCGATTTTGAACGGCAATCCCGATTTCACCCGTTGAATTGAACGCACCTACCGCTCCCCCCATCATTGTAGTGAAGACACGTTTTTCTACTTCTTGCATCCGTTCCAAAGCCATCAATAGCTCCGAAATCCATGTTGCTGCTTTGTAGCCATAGGTAATAGGAATCGCGTGTTTACCATGGGTGCGTCCTGCCATGACTGTCCCTGCTTCAGTTTCAGCTATATCCGCAAGATTAGCTAAAATATCCGTTAGGAAGGATAGAAATTGCTCATGAATTTTCTTCGTCGTTAAACTTTGTGAGGTTTGCTGAATATTTTGCGTCGTCGCCCCGTAATGAATATATTTGCCACTTTCTTCATCGCAAGCTAATACAAAAACTTTTAAAAATGGGACAAAGCCATGACCGACTTTTTGATAGATTTCATCCATTTTAACAAAATCTAGATTCTCAATTTTTGCACGTTCAGCAATGTGTTGGGCTGCTTCTTTGGGAATAACACCAAGCTCACCTTGCGCTTGTGCTAAAGCAACTTCCACGTCTAACCATGTTTGATACTTCGCTTCACTTGTTAGTAGCTTTTTAATCCCGCGATCATCTAAGGTCTTGCTTTTTGAATCATACAATGCGCCCATGTACTCACCCCTTCTTCATCTCGTCATCTACAGCGTTTCTCACAAATTCAACATATGGGCCAAAGACCACGTGAATATGATTTTCTTGTGGGAAAAATACACCGGAAGTTCCTGAATCTTTGACTGCTTCGACATCAACTTTTGTCTGATCTTTTAAGTCAATTCGTAGACGTGAGACACAGTTATCAACATTTTTGATATTTTCTTTCCCACCTAGTCCTTGAATTACAATTTCTGCAATCTTACCAAATTGTTTTTCAGCAAGTAAGGTGTTGTTTTTTAAGCCTTTCTCACGTCCAAGTGTTTCTAGCTTGAAGCGTACAATCGCAAAGCGGAACACAAAATAGAAGACCACAAAGTTAATCACACCGAGAATAATTAAATTCCACCAATTCGTATTTTCATAAAGTAAACCAAAGATACCGAAGTCAAAAATTGTCCCACGAATATAGCCGATTCCGATATTTAAGAAGTTCAATGGAATCGCCATTATTCCACATAGCACAGCGTAGACAATAAAGAGTTGTGGTGCAATAAATAGGAATGAGAATTCAAGTGGTTCGGTAATGTTTCCTAAAAAGGCCGTTAATACAACAGTCAAAATCGCCCCTTTGGCAATTTTTTTATTATCCAAAAATGCTGTATGGTACATAGCTAAACCAATCGCTGGTACACGGAACAAGGTTGTTAACATTTGGCCACTTGCCAAATATTTAAATAAATCTGGTGCCATTTTCCAAGCAGGATTATCTGGCCCTAAATCAAACAATACTTTATTGGCCGCATTCAAAATACCAATATATTGTTGACCGTCAATCATATAAACACCACCCGCTTCAGTAAAACGAACAATTGAAGCTAAAACATGATGTAAACCAAACGGAATCAATGCACGATGCGCAAACCAATAGACACCCACACCAAATGTATCATTCATAAATATCGGTGAAATGAAAATCAAAAATTTTGTAAATAAGCCCCAAACAACGGGAATACCAAAACCAATTGGAATCATGAAGAAAAATGTCGCCATAGGTACAAATTTCTTTCCACCAAAGAAGGCAAATGCTAATGGTAACTGTGTTTTATAGAATTTATCGGTACAATACGCAGCAAGTAACCCGGAAATAATCCCGCCAGCTGCATCAAGTTTTAAGGTTTGAATCCCTAGAACTACACCTTGACCAACTTCCGACATGGTTTCTGCATCTGCTAATGCCCCTGTTAAAGTTAAATATACGTTTACAACAACTAATAATGTCACATACCCTAAAACAGATGAGAAAACGGCAATACCTTTGTCAATTTTTGCCATACCATAGGCAACCCCCATCGCAAAAAGCAACGGAATGTTATCAAAAACAATCCCTGTAATTGTCTTTAAACTATTTAATATAGCTTGTACTGTGGGATTTCCTAGCCAAGCAACTTGTTCAATCATATAGCTTTGAGTCAGAGCACCAGTCAATCCCATGACCATCCCAATCGGTGCCATTACACCAATCGGTAACAGTAAAGAACGACCGAATTTCTGAATCCCTTTCTTCATCGCTTCTTTATTCATTTTTTGTTTCCTCCTTAAATGTTATAGACTCATCATAAATTGCAATCGTTTTCTCTACAAGGTTCTATTCTGTGCAACCAGCGTTTCAAGAAGTAACCATGACTATTTGCTTGAACATGTTATACTAAAAGAAACTAACTCACATCCAAGGAGTATTTTTTATGAAAAATGTTTTTGTCAGTGATATGGACGGCACTTTTTTAAGAGATGATAAAACGTATGACACTGATTTTTTTGCACAGTTGCACGAGCAAATCAACCATGCTGAAGACCAGTTCATCGTCGCTACAGGTAATAATTTTGCACGCGTGAAAGACATCTTCCCAACTCATTCGATTTCGGCAATTGCTGAAAATGGCGCTGCACTTTATATCGATGACCAATTAATTCATGCAACATCGATTGCAAACGAAAAAGTTACGAGCTTTCTCACAGCTTTAGAGCAACTAGCTTTGCCGATTCGATTACTCATTTTATCCAGTACCACCCGTTCTTATACTACTGATAACTATCAACCACATATGACTGAAAAGACCTTATTTTTCTATAAAAATCTGCAATTTATTCCAACTTTTAAGGCTATTAAAGAACCGATTATTAAAATCAGTCTCAAAGTTGAACCAGAATTGCTTGCAGAAACGACTGTCAAATTACAAGAAGCATTTGGTTCTTGGCTCACTATTTTACCTAGTGGTTTTCAAGCCATTGATATCCTGGCACATGCTTGTGACAAAGGCACTGGATTGAAGAAATTACTGGCACATAGTAAGATGCAACCACAACAGATTGTTGCATTTGGTAATGAACGAAATGATCTTCCTTTGTTTCACGCTTCTGATCAACGTTTGGCTGTTGCCAATGCATGTGAATTATTAAAAGAACAGGCGGATAAAATTATTCCATCCAATCAAGAACAAGGCGTTCTGACAGAAATTGCAACATTCTATCATACAAATGATAATCACTAATCACTTTTTCGTTCGGAGTTGAAACTATGACGATTCATTCTTTTTCACTATATTTATCCAATCGTATCCAAGAAGCTCAGCAGATTACTATTGCGAAGCTAGCAGATAAAACAGGACGTTCTCCTGCGACAATTCGTCGAACCATTCATCAATTAAATGATTATTTAACACCCGAAAAACAATTTATCGTGACCGAATCTAAAATTATTAACCAACTAACTTACACTGAATATATTCAATTTATTCAAAGCTTAACTATTTTTGATTATGCCACGAGCTGGAAAGAACGTCTGGCTTTTTTGTTCTGCCTGTCGATGGTCAATGGTCACGTGAATTTTTCTAAACAGTATGAGGAACTAGGTATCAGTCAATCTACTAAGAAAAAAGATCGTCCGCAGTTTATCCAGGAATTAGCTCAACACGCTCTGACTATTCAATCATTCCGTGGCAAAGGTATTGCTATTTTAGGCGATGAACAAACGCTACGAATCCAAGCAACCCGGATGATTAGCCCTCTGATTGAATTAAATGAGCAAAACCAAATTATCCCCCGGCAAGCAAATAATCCGATTCAGCAATTAACCTATCAGTTGATTCAACCACTTTTTCAACACGCAGAAAAAGCCGATCGATTGCAAGAATTTTTCGCTAGTGAGAAATTATCCTTTAACTACCAATCCACCAAATTTATTTATGTGTATCATTTTTTAAGTTTGCATCGAACCAAACAAGGTTTTACGATTCAACAAGAACCTGATTTTCCAGTGGTTGTTCCAGAATACACTTTTTACCATCAAACAAAAGAAGATCGTGTGTTTAGTCACCTCTTAGCTAGCCTAGATAATAATGGACGACCAATCTATTCTTATGATCCAACTATTCAGAGCTTGAGTAATGCATGTATCACTTATGTAGAAGAACGTATTTTGACCACGTTCTACACGAAAAAAGAGCTGCAACAAGAGCTCGAACAATACCTATATAAATGTGTGCTTCGAAAAAACTTCCATTACGACTTTTATGATAATAAACTAGACGATGTTGAAAAAGAATTTTCATTTCTTTACCAATTAGTAGAATATTATTGCTTAAATAATATTCATGAAACGATTGCCTTGAATAAGCACCAAATTAGTACAATCACGTTGCTTTTCCGTGAACATGTATTGAAAAATAAAATTGCTGGCAGAAACTTAAAGAAAGTTGTGATTATAACCAATTCAGCGAAAGAAAAAAGCGACTTTTTCTCACAACAGCTTTTATACCATTTCGATACCCAAATTGTTGCTATTTTGAATATTGACGAAATCTACAAATTAAAATTATTGAAATTTGATAATCTTATGACATTCTCCAATCGTATTTCAACGATTCTCCTAGAAAATGGCTTTCCAAATATTAAAGTCAATTATTATTTCCATGCCACAGATTTAGAATACCTAACCAAATTAGGTTTCTCTAGTAATTCACATCGGAAATTACTGGCGCAAGATTTTGTTCAAACAATTGAGACGATTCCTAAAAATGACTTGGCAGATTATCTGAAACAAACATTCCCTAATTTTTTTATTTAAAAAGTCTATCTGAACACAGAAGTTGTGTTCAGATAGACTTTCTTATTCTTCCCATTTTTTAGGCGACCACAATTCTCCGTCGAGACGACCTTGTAGTTGCTCTTTGCGTTTTTGTTGTTCCACTAATAGTTGCTGTAAGCCTAAAAACAAAGCTCTATGCTGATATTCGCGACTATTTTTAGCTAGCTGTTCTAACTGTTCTTTTAACCAGTCTAATTCTGTTTCCATCAGATCACTTCCCCATCGATATACATCTGTATTTCATCCAATTCCATGCGATGATCCTCAATGACTTCTTCCATTTGATCAATCACTAATAACGTATGGTCTGAATCGACTTCTATTTTCAATTTCGCTAATTGCTGCAAATACCATTTTTCTTTTTCACGTAAAGAATCGTAGTTTTGCATCGTTACATATTGTTGGTAAGAAAGCAATAATGTCATCTTCTCATGTTCTGTCATGTATTGAAATTGAAAAATCGGAAATGGTTTTAAAAAGGTCATTTGCAGTTTATTTGCCAACGCTTGATAAGGTGTGGTTAATGTACTAATCGAAAATCCTTCCGTACCACCAACTTGGTATTCTTTTTCTCCCACACCAATTACTAATACAAGACCTAATTCCTTGCCTTGTAAGGAACGGCCACGAGCACCGTATGCAAAATTTTCCGCTAGCACTTCGTCTTGCCAATGCTTCAACATCGCAGGCGATGAATACCAATAAAAAGGAAATTGAAAAATAATACGATTATGCTCTCTTAATAATTGTTGTTCTCTTTGTATATCAATTTTTCCATCTGGATAAACTGCTTCTAAATGATGCACAGTGATGTCTACTGATTGTGGTAACGATTCTTGTAAGAAACGTTGACTACTCGAATCTTGAATATCTGGATGTGAAATAATAATGAGTGTCTTCATAAAGTACCTCCTGCAACTTGCTATGTATAGAGTAAAACATATTTGTTTATTTGGGAAGTGAGAGGGATTGACAAGTATTCTACTATGCTATAATCAATTAAGAACTACACGGAGGTGCTTACAATGAAACTAGTTTTTCTACATGGATTGGGGCAAACCGCTACTTCTTGGGACGCTGTGCAGCAGCGACTTTCTATGGATTCAGAAAATATTGTCGCTTTAGAACTGTTCGATTCCTTTTCGGCTAATGATACAATCACTTTGAATATGCTTGATGATGTCGTCTCTGCTAAAATCGCCAACATCCAAGAACCATTTGTCCTTTGCGGATTGTCTTTAGGGGCAATTTTGACGTTAAAACAAGCAACTCGAACAACCCCTTTTTTGAAAGGAATCATTGTATCTGCGGCTCAATTTGAAACACCCAATCGAGTATTGTTGGCCTTTCAAAATACTATTTTTCGGTTACTTCCTAACACATCCTTTCTACAATTTGGCTTATCGAAAAAACAAACACTACAACTCATGGGTTCATTGTCTACCCTCAATATGCGAGAGGAAATAACTAAAATCGCTTTACCTACTTTAATTCTCTGTGGTGAAAAAGACCATCCGAATCTTCCTGCTGCCAAAAAATTACGTTCGATTATACCGCATAGTACATTACAGATAATTGCTGATGGCAAACACGAACTAAATATCGAACAACCAATCCCATTTGCTATTCTTATTGACTCATTTTTAAAATCATTGGCATAGAATCCTCCACCTGAACAACCTTGTTTAGGTAGGAGGATTCTATGTTATTTCAGTTCTCCGATTGATTACCCAATATATTAAAAAACCGATACGTTATCCACACAATAAGAATCACACAACTATTATTAATCATGTACGTGATATCTGCACCTAGATGGTTAGCAATCACACCCGTATAACTAATTCCAAACGGAATAGATAGATTGGCCGCGAATGAGAAAAATGCAAAAAAGCGACCTTGAAATTGTAGTGGTACATTGGCTTGGAAATACGAAGTTAACGGCACATTGATTAAAATGGTAAAAAATCCTAACAAGATTTGCATGAATAAAAAGACACTAAAATAAACATACATAGAAAATCCTGACAATAACAACGACAAACCGCCAATCGCTATCATGATTAAACTATTGATAATAAACAGTTTGTTTAGATTTTTTTGAAAATCAAATTGGCAATTACGAGCAATAAAAAAGCCTGCCAAAATGACACCAATAATATGAAAAGTTGACGAAAAACCAAAGAGCTCTTGCGGAAGTTGGTACTTAGTAATCAAAATTCCTGGATTAATAATCTCTTCAGTCGATGCTACAAAAAAATTAAGGGTCATCGCTAAAATAAAAAATGCGAAGATTGTCTTCTGTGATTTTACAAATAAGAATCCTTCATGCATCTCTTTAAAGACAGTTGTCGAAGATTTTTCTTGCATGGTTTTTGGTGGTTGATAGTGTAGCGAATAAATTCCTATCAGTGCTACAGCGTACAGTATCAAGATAATTACCAAGACTACATTGATATGCCATAACCCATACAGGAAGGTTCCCAACATTGGCGCAATAAATAAAGCACCATTATCAATCATACTTTTCGTTCCGTTCCATTTTTCCAATTGATTCCGAGGAACATTTTCTGTGAACAGCACACGTGTAGCAATATCGCTGACTGAATTGGAAATACTCATCATCATGCCTAACAAAGCCAAGAGTGCAATCCAAATATTCCCCATCGAAAAGAAGATGAATTGTATGAAAAAAATAGTAAACGTCAAGAGATTGCAAAAGAACAAAATCTTCTTCCGACTAAAACGCTCCACCAACACCCCTAAAAAAGGCAGCAAAAGAATGCCTGGTAATTTAATGACCGAGTAGAACATGCCAACATTTGTCAAAGAGCCTGTTAATTCTAATACTAATAAGGGCAGTACAATCTCATACATACTTGTACCAAACTGAGAAAAACCACGTAGAGTCAATAACCGATAGATATTTGTTTTGCTTATAGTTTCCAATACTTCTCACCATTATTTGTCCGTGCTAAAAATCCATACTCAATCAAATAGCGACGTAAGGTAACAAAATCCTCGTACACTCTTTTTATGGTCTCATTTACTTCTTTTTCCGTATAGGTTTTTTCAGGATTGAATAAGCTTGCTAAGTATTGGAGCAAAACAATTTTACTTTTGGCTTTTCTCGGAATTGAAATGATTCGACCATCTTCTGATAAAAATGTCTTCAAAACTTTTTGCTTCTCTTTTTCTTTGATATCAAATCGTTCATCATATGTTTGAATACTACTTTCTTCACTTTGCATTTTTTTATTCTTCCTTTCTAAAATATTCATCGCAGCAATAAAGAATTCTGCCTGCTTCTTCTTTTCTTTGAGTTTAAAACGGTGGTTTCGAAGGGTAGATGTAGCAATGTTTAGATGCTCCGCAATTTCTTGATCGCTTAAATCCAAACTCAATAACCCCAAGATATTTTTCTGCGTATCAGAAATCCCCGTTGTTTCAGAAGGCAAGGACAAAATAGCTTTCAACACGCCTTCATGCGCATGTTCGACATGTTGTTGCAACGCATATTTGGCGGTCACTAATTTATGGTCATATGAAAAAATTTCTTCTTTGTTAAATGCTTTCCCACAGAAAAAACAAATTAATTCGTCTTCTGTTTCAATGAATCCTTTTTCTAACTGTTTATTCTCCATCTTATTCACCTCTTCGTTATGTATAGTTTCATATTAACACAAACTTTTATTTTGTCTATATATAAATAAACATAATCTATTTACGTTTACCAATATCATTTTTAAAAACAAAAAAAGAGCTCTTCCCTCACAGGAAAAGCTCTTATAAATATTGCTATGACAACATTTTGTAAGTCTAAAATTATTCCGCAGCGTTTGCGTCTTTGAGACCGTATTGGATGTTTCAATGATTCCTAGTGAAACCTAGTTAAAATTATCGGATTTTTGAGATTTACAAGAACTTCTGATGTATTTTTGTACTACTTAAAAGAGAGGGTCAAAAGGATGGTCAAGGACAAAAAAAAGAAAACATCCTATGCTCAGGATACTCTCTAAAAACTGATAAATCAGCGCTTTTCTTATTCTGCAGCGTTTGTGTCTTTGAGACCATACTCAATATTGATATGATTTCTGGTAGTCTTTAATCGAACTTTATTTCTTTGTTCGTTCACTAACACACTCTGATGCGTCCCCTTTCATACGACTAAGGAAGGTCAAAAGGATGGTCATTTTTATGACTAAAAAACTTCGCCAGTATATTAAGGAATATTGTTTTATCAGTATGTTTAATAAGTGAATGGTACTTCCAAAAATCAAAAGGTTTTAGACACTTCCAAAGTTGAGGTGTCTTTTTTGAATAAACATAGGAATTCTGTTAAATACGAAAAAGAACTAACCCTCATAAAAGAAAAATTCAAAAAATAAGTTAATTAGAATTACATCTTTTGATACTACAATAAAAATCATTCTTCTAAAAAATATTATTTAATTATTGCGTATATTTGTATTGACTAGAAAAACATGGTTCGCTATAATTGGGTTGTTCAAAATATTTTAAACAAGGAGGAGGGTACTTTGATTATTGATAAAGAAATAGTTCTATCAGCCATGAAACAAAAGAATATAAAAACCCAAACAGAACTAGCGGAACGACTACAAATGAGTAAAAGTCAATTGTCTCAAATGTTATCCGAAGGTTTTTCTCCTTTAAAAACTAATGTTGTCAAACTCACTAATGAGTTAGGACTATCCTATGCAGAAATACTTAAAGAAGAATTGAGTGATACAATGACTACAACTATAGTAAAAAAACATGCAACTAATAATAAACAGCTAGAATTATTTAACGATGATTCATTAGACAGATTTAAATACAAGCTAGATGAGTTTATTGATATTCAAAATACTACTCCAAAACGCGATTACACGCTTGTAGAAACATTTGCTGGTGCAGGAGGTCTATCCTTAGGTTTGGAAAAAGCTGGATTCAATTCTGTTGCAGATATTGAAATAGACTCTACAGCATGTAGTACTTTAAAATTAAATCGCCCTAATTGGAATGTGATTGAAGGAGATATTAATACTATTGCTCAAAATGGTATCTTTAATCATGATCAGTTTACTTTTAGAGGAGAACTAGACGTATTGTCTGGCGGTTATCCTTGTCAAAGTTTTAGTTATGCTGGCTTACGTCAAGGACTGAATGATACTAGAGGTACTCTATTTCATCCTTATTCACAATTATTAGTACAACTGCAACCTAAAATGTTTATAGCAGAAAATGTAAAAGGTCTTTTGAATCATGATAATGGCCGTACATTAGAAACTATGATAGAAATTTTCGAGGATTCAGGTTACCAAGTATTTTGGAATATACTGAATGCTTGGAATTATGGAGTTGCACAAAAAAGAGAGCGGATTGTCATTATTGGCATTAGAAACGACCTTTTTGAACAACAACAATATTCTTTTAAATTTCCTAAAGAATATACCTATCAACCTGTTCTAAGGGATGTATTAAAAGATGTTCCGAAAAGTGAAGGTGCTTCTTATCCAGCGTCTAAAATAGAAGTCCTTAACTTAGTCCCTCCTGGAGGATGTTGGGTTAACTTGCCTGAAAATGTTGCTAAAAGTTACATGGGTGCATCCTATCATTCTGGTGGTGGTCGAAGAGGAATGGCTAGACGCTTATCTTGGAATGAGCCTTCTCTAACGTTAACTACATCACCCGCGCAGAAACAAACAGAACGTTGCCATCCTGATGAAACTCGTCCATTTACTGTTCGAGAATATGCAAGAATACAAAGTTTCCCAGATGATTGGGAGTTTGCTGGAAGCACAAACAATCAATATAAACAAATTGGAAATGCTGTCCCGGTAAATCTTGCGGAAGCTATTGGAAAATCTGTAGTAAATTATCTGAATCAATTTTAAAATATCAAAAACTAGTACACTAAAAAGGTACTAGTTTTTTTAACTACTCTTCAATTCCTTCAATATTTTTTAGTTGTTCAGCCAAAGCTTTGATTGTTTCGTCAAGAAGCTCAGTACTATCAAATTCATTAGCTATATCTCCAATACCATCAGTTAGCTTTTGATAAAAATCTTCATCTCCTGTTAAATGATACCAAAAATCTTTTCCAGCTAAGACTGTATAGTCCTCTGCTAACGTTCTATAAAACGCACTTAATTCGCTGTCTTCGCCATAAAAAACACCTACGACACAATCCATATTTGCAATAGGAATATTATTAGTACGAGCTAAATTAATCGCTGATTTAAAATGATTTTGAATTGTAGTCACATCATCATAATTAATTGTTTGAGGGCCAGCTTTAATTTGACAGTATTTTTTTCTTCCATCTATTTTATCAATAAATTCTATGTCCATTCCAGTCGTAGTAGAGCCATATCCTTCCAGAGTTTTATTGATAAATTTTTGAAGGTTGGAACCGAATGAAGTATTAATTGAAGTACCTAAAACTCTTGGATATATTAATGCCTTCGAAACACTTTCAGGATCATCGTTCCCTGTTAAATAATTTGCTAAATACTTGTTCAGAAATGGATTCACGTTAAAGTTGTTTATGTTTTTTAACTTTTCTGTATTTTTAATATGATTCTTAGCAATTACTTCTCTAAAAAAGTCTTTCGCCTTTTCAATGATTTCATCATTGTTTTGTGCTTTTTCAGTCATTTTCTTCACCTCGTTATTTTCTTATAATTTGAGTATACCCTTTTGGTTATTTCATGTATAGGTTTCCATGTGCATAAATATAGTAAAACACTCTTTCATTCTTGTCAGTTATACATTCTAATAAATGATTAACTATCTTTTTGAATCTCTTTTATTCACTTGCTTCATCCAGTTAAAAATTATTTTTTATATACTTATATTCCTTCATAGCATTTGAGAGGGTATAATTAAATTTAAAATTAGGTATATCGGAGATAACTAGATGACGAAATTTATAGATAAAATTAATGAACTAGAAAGAATAGAAATTACCAAGTATTATACAGAATTTAGAGATGGTTTTAAAGAAATCCATGATTGGGCAAAATCGGAAGGATTTTTAAATGAAGCAAAATTAGCAAAATATGAAATTGATATTTGTTCACTTATCGAAAAAAAACCAATTCTTTCGAATAATAAAAGCGACACTAGATTTGTCCCCGAATACAGTATTACAGGCATTGGAAATGTTCCTGAAATTACAGCTTTCACTGATGAACAATTTTTATATTATGAAAGAAGAATGATTGAAACTGATAATATTTTTTTAAAAGTAAGATATTCAGATTTTCTTTTTGAGTATGGGAGTGAAAAAGTAACGAGAAAAAAATATCAAATTTCACAATTTTTACTTGCATCACTTGTAGAAAGTTGTAGAAAATATCAGACTGTACATGAGGATAGTAATTTTATTTTATCTATATCAAGATTAGTTGAGGTTTCGCTTTCTATGAATAATAAAAAATACCTGCAACAAGCTATTCAACTAATACATTCACAATTAATTGAATCGAGGGATATAGATAATTCGATATGGGCTTGTAATCTTTCTCAATTAGTAAGAATCATTTTAGATTCTAAATTTAAAGGTTACATTTCAGAAGAACTTTACACCTGTACATTAACAATATTGACAAATCTTAAAAACAAATGTTTTGAAAATCATGAGTATCATTTTTATAGATTATTTATTGAGGAATCTATAGCTCTTGGAAAGTTTGAGGCATACAATACAGAACAAATACAAAACCTCCGTCTGGATATTGGAAAAAGCTATGAATTAGAGGCTGAGTATCAAGGCGGGAGACAACAAAAAAGCTCATTAACAAAAGCTTTTAACTTAGAACAAGCACTTGAATACTATAAGAATATGGGAGAAACAGAAAAAATTAATGACTTAAAAGTTTTAATAAAGCAAACTTATGAAACATATCAACAAAGTGATGAAATGGCAACAATAAAAATTCCTTTTACAATTCCTACAGACTATATCGATAATTGTATTTCACCTTATATTATTTCTAACATTCATGAATCTCTTGATAAGCTTGCAAAAAGTGACGAATTTATTCCAAATGTCAGTATAATTAAGCAGCAACAATCACTTCAAGAAGCAGATAATAATTTTTTTAATCTTGTCTCAAAAAGTATAATTCATGGTGGAAACAAAATCGTAAACGCAGAAACTAAAGAAGAGTCAAAAAAGTTCATTTTCATTACTAGTTATGTACAAGAATTGACACTAAATTTAGAGATTTTTTTAAAGGCTATTTTTGAAAAATTGATAGAAGAACATAGCCTTTCTGCCGATCATCTTATGGAAAAATTTGATTCATGGAAAATGCTTGATGAGAGAAACTACCCTCTTGTAAAAGCAGGAATTGAAAATTTTTTTAAAGAAGACTATGTTAGCTCTATTCATATTTTAGTTCCTCAATTTGAATCTACATTTAGACGGTTTCTTGCTAAATTGGGATTCGCAACTACATCACTCAAAAAAGATATGGTTCAGTATGAAATAACATTTAACGAATTTTTAGTTAAAGATTACATTAAAACTTTTCTAGGAGAGGATATTCATACTTTAATTCAAATAATTATGGTTGAACCAATGGGTCTTAATCTACGAAATGAAATTGCACATGGTCTAATTAAACAATCTGACATTACGAAATCAAAATGTATCTTAGTTATTTATCTATTTTTAATTTTAACAAGATACGATGATAATAAAGTTTAATCTTTTTTTATTTCACCCTTATAATCAAATAGAAATCACAACATTTTTTTGGACACTTCATTTTGGGGTGTCTTTTTTATTTACAATGTGATGATAAGAATAACATATCTTACTTTATTAAGCCTCTTTGACGGTATCGGTGTCTTCCCTCTT
>NZ_MAEL01000053.1 GCF_009933335.1 Candidatus Enterococcus willemsii
CTGTTCCCAATCTCCTTCAAAACCCGAAAATCGAATTTCAGGTGTCATTTTTTTCTTCTTATTTGTCATGATTTTCTCCCTTCAAGCGTTGGATATCTTGCGAAAGTGCTTTGAAATAATCTTCATCAACACTTGTGATTTCATGATTATTTTCTTGATATTTTTGATACTCATCATCAACTTTTTTATTCGCATTTTTTTCGACTAACAGTCCCACGACCTTTCAAGATATCGGCTCGTTGATAAGTTAGATATCTATCTAGTTCGGCTTTCCAATCCTCCATGGTCATCGCAGTTTGTGTTTCAGCTTGATACTCCGCAGTATCCAAATAACCTGAAACAATTAAGTTTAGGTGATTCAATTCTTCTTCATCAAGGTAATTTTTAGAAACAGTTAAATCAGATTTTCGAGAATAATTCCCCTTGTAATTGACTAATCCCAAATTATTTTTGCTTGCATCCATTCTTGAAAAAATCAACTCTGGATCTGTTTGACCAGTTACAGCATAGAGCATTTTATTTTGTACCGTTTGAAAAAATTCACGAGCTACTACACTAGAACCATCATAATCGATACTAGTTGCAAATATATCTAGAACTTGTTGATAAAATAAACGCTCACTTGAACGAATATCACGAATTCTTTTTTACAAATTTTTAAAATACATAAGATTGCTTGTCAGTTTCTCTGTGTCCAATGCTGCACCAGTAATCAAGTATTCTTCCAATATTGTAGAAGCATATCGTCGAAATTGCGCACCGCGAGCTGAACGTACGCGATAACCAATTGCTAGAATCATATCAAGATTGTAAAATTTTACTGTTTTTGTTTGTGTCTTTCCCTCAATAGCACCGTGTTTAGTGGTTAGCAACTGATAGTTGCTAACCACTTCTTCAACAAGTTCTCCATCTGAAAAAATAGCCTTGATATGTTTATTAATATTTTGTCTAGTTGTTTGAAAGAGCTCCGCAATCTCTAACTCAGACAGCCAAACTGTCCCATCTTGCAGTCGAAGCTCAATTCTAATCTATCCATCTTTTGTATTATAAAGAATCACATCATTTGCCATAATTATACCTCGCTATCTTACTCTCGAGAAAATACTGCCTTTGTTGCCTCTATTAAATCCCTAGAAGTATCAGTAACAGCTAATTCATCTAACATAGATAAAAATTCTGCTTCTGCTTTGGCAATTTCAGCGTTTAAATCTACCATTTCTTTGCTTAAAGCCACAATGTCAATCGGTTCTTCTTCCTCAAATGTGTCTACATACCTTGGAATATTTAGGTTAAAGTCATTCTCTTCAATTTCTTCAAATGTTGCGACATGGGCATATTTTTCAATATTTTCTCGATTTTTATAGGTTGCTAGAATTCTTTCGATATGCTGAGATTCCAATATATTTTGATTTTTAGCTTTTGTGAAATCATTGGAAGCATCTATAAATAAAACATCCTTGTTCACACGATTTTTTTTCAAAATAATCACGGTAGTAGGAATGCTTGTATTGAAGAAAATGTTGGCTGGTAGCCCAATAACTGTATCAATTGCACCATTTTCAAGCATTATTTTACGAATTTTACCTTCTGCTGCACCACGGAATAACACACCATGAGGTAGAACAATTGCCATTACACCAGAATCCTTCAAATGATAGTATCCGTGTAATAAAAAGGCAAAATCTGCTTTAGATTTCGGTGCTAATACACCATACATTGAAAATCTTGGATCATCTAAAAAACCTTTTTCTGCACTCCATTTTGCACTATACGGAGGGTTCATTAGCACACCATCAAAGTTTGTCGGCTCTTCAGTCGGCCAGTCAGCATCTAACGTATCTCCGTTATGCAAGTGCTGGTTAGCTACATCAACACCATGTAAAATCATATTCATTCGAGCTAAATTATATGTTGATGTATTTAGTTCTTGACCAAAATAATTAATTGTTCCGGGTTCATTAGAATATTTTTTAGCATTTAATAATAATGAGCCTGACCCCATCGTTGGATCATATACACTAAAACCTTTTTGATTTTCTTTTCCTAAGAGGACAATTTGTGTCATTAATGTTGAAACTGGTTGAGGTGTGTAAAATTCTCCTGCTTTTTTCCCAGAATCTGAAGCAAATTGACCAATTAAATATTCGTAGGCATCTCCCAGTGCATCTCCTTCATGTGCAATTTCTAAAGAAGCCAATTCTTTCATAACTGAAGAAATGGTTTGATTTTGCTTTTGTGGAGTTGATCCTAAACGTTTTGAATATAAATCAACATCTTCGAATAAATTTTCAAATAGTTCGCTACTTTGCTCAATGTTTCTAAATCCTTGCATTAAATCTTCCAGTTCAAATCGACCTTTGTAGATTTTTTGAACAAGCGAAGTAAACGTTAATGATGGTTCTAATACATATGAAAAATCATACTTCAATGCGTCTATTAAATCTTCTTTTAATTCCTCATCATTGAAAGCTTGTTCATAAATTGCTTGTGCAGCATTTAAATCCGTAGCTTCTTCTTCCAAAAGATTCACTGCATGATAAAGCATCCTATCTGACAAATATTTATAAAATACCAATCCTAATAGATATGTCTTATATTCATTCGCATCCATTTTTGAGCGCAAAATATCCGCACTATTCCATAACGCTTGATAAAGTGTCTTTGAATTTTTTTCTCCCACTTACGCTTTCCCCCAGTTCTAGTTTTACCTTAATAATAGCAATCATTTCAAAAATAATCTACGGCTTTGTCAACCCAAATTAACTATCCACCCTCTCTTCCGATTCACTTCTCTTTACAACTTACTAAAAGTAAGATATATTTATCTCGAATTCGAAATAAAAGAGGTGAAGAGATGTCTCATCAAGAAGAAGCATTGAAAACATATATTGGACTTTTACGGACAAGTAATCAGCTAGAGCAGCTCGCGAAGCAAGATGTAACTTGTTATAACTTAAATATTACTGAATTTTCGGTGTTGGAATTGCTTTATCATAAAGGACCGCAAACCACACAGGCTATTAAAGAAAAAATTCTAATTGCTAGCAGTAGTACGACATATGTCATTGATCAATTAGTGAAGAAAAAATATGTTACACGTGAAACTAATTCACAAGATCGTCGCGTGATTACGGTCAAAATCACTGAATTAGGGACAGAGCGAATGGCTGAAATTTTCCCATTGCATGCAGCAAGAATTGATAAAAGTTTTGCCAAACTAACGATGGAAGAATTAGAAACACTCCAACAACTATTAAAAAGAATCGAGGAATAACAGATGAAATTAGAAGATCAACTATTAGGATTACACCATGTGACTGCCATGACTAGTGATGCAGTGAAGAACTACCACTTTTTTACCGATATTTTAGGTATGCGTTTAGTGAAGAAAACAGTCAACCAAGATGACATTTATACTTATCATACGTATTTTGCGGATGATATTGGTACACCGGGAACTACTATGACATTCTTTGACTTCCCGAACAATCCGAAAGGCAAAAAAGGCACGAACACTATCTCTCGAACAAGCTTCCGTGTACCGACAGATGCTGCATTAGAATATTACGAAGAACGATTTGAACAATACAAGGTCAAACACGAACCTATCACGACAGAATTTGGTAAAAAGGTATTACGTTTTTGGGATTTTGATGAGCAAGCGTATCAATTGATTTCTGACGAACTAAATCAAGGAATGAAAGCTGGGATTCCTTGGAAAAAAGGACCTGTTCCTGAAGAATTTGCGATTTATGGCCTAGGACCGGTTGAAATTTCCATCTCTTATTTTGCTGATTTTAAAGGAATTTTTGAAGGTATCTTTGGTTTTAATACGATTCAACAAGAAGGCAATCGTTACTTGCTTGAAGTTGGTGAAGGGGGTAACGGCGCGCAAATTATTTTAGTAGATGACGCTACGAGTCCACAAGCAGAACAAGGTTATGGAGAAGTTCACCATGTTGCTTTCCGTTTAGCAGATCGCAAATCATTGGCGGTTTGGCAAGAGGTATATACAAAACTTGGTTTACCAAATTCTGGCTATGTCGATCGTTATTATTTTGAATCACTCTACGTACGAATTGGTCATATTTTAGTAGAGCTAGCAACAGATGAACCTGGATTTATGGGCGATGAACCGTATGAAACTCTAGGCGAAAGCTTGTCACTAGCACCATTTTTAGAAAATCGCCGTGACTATATCGAAAGTGTCATTAAACCATTTGATTCTAGCAGATAAGGAGGAACTATTATGCAACCTATTACTGCAATTCATCATATTTCTGCAATTGTTGGTGATCCACAAGAGACCCTTGATTTTTATCGTACGGTCTTAAATTTACGTTTCGTTAAACAAACAGTGAACTTTGATGATGAACATTCATATCATTTATATTTTGCCAACCAATCCATCGATGATGGGACTTTACTCACTTTCTTTAATTGGAAGAATGCCTATCAAGGACGTGTTGGTAGCGGACAAGTTGGAACGATTGCCTTTCGAGTGCCTAAGGGAAGTTTTGCTTATTGGAAAGCACGCTTTACTCAACATCAAGTTGCTTTTACTGAAAGTCAGCTGTTTCAGCAACCGACCATCGAATTCGGTGATGTGCATCAACTTGCATTGGCACTAGTTGAAAGTGATGAAGTCGCCGCATCGCCAGAAATTTTAGGTTTCCATGGTGCAGTCTTATTATCATCTTATCCCAAAGCCACTGCTCAAACGCTAACCAAAGATTTAGGTTTGACTCACCTTGCAGAAACCGACACACATAATTATTTCCAAACAGTTGGTGACGTTCATCATCAGATTGTACTCCCTAAAACGCCTTTACCAAAAGGACGCTGGGGAATTGGCACGGTGCATCATATCGCTTGGTCTGTCCCTACCGATGAAGAACAATTCGCATGGCAAACGTATCTTTCTACGCAACGCTACCGAGTGACGGAAATTAAAGATCGCAAGTATTTTAAAGCTCTCTATTTTCCAGAATTTGGTGACGTGATGTTTGAAATGGCAACGAAACAACCTGGTTTGACCGTCGATGAAGCCTTCGACGAACTGGGTACGCATTTTGTCTTACCTGCACATTTTGAATCACGACGCGCAGAAATTGTAGCCAATTTACCTGAATTAATACTTTAAAGGAGGAGCTTCCTTGTTACAATTTGATCCAACACAATTAACTGAACGAGAAAATTATAAATTATTAATTGGCTCGATTATTCCACGACCAGTGGCAGTTATGACAACACAAGACAATGACATTCTAAATATTGCACCGTTTAGCTATTTTAATATCGTAAGTACCGAGCCTGCCATTGTGTCTGTCGCTATCCAACGTAAAAATGGCCAGCAAAAAGACACCGCACGAAATTTACTAGCAACCAACGAAGCGGTCATTCATATCTTAGATGAACAAAATGTGACAGACGCCAATCAAACGGCAGCTCAATTGTCACCGACAACGAGTGAGCTAACGGTCACTAAATTTACAACGACAAATTCTGAAAAAGTAAGCGTACCTGCGCTAAAAGAAGCACGTGTACGCTTTGAAACCACACTCTACCAACATATCCCGATCACAAAAGAAGACCATGTGACCGCCGATTTGTTTTTATTAGAAATCAAACAGTACCACATCAATCAAGAAATTTACGAAGACGGACGTATTAATCCCAATAAGTTAGCAGCAGTCAGTCGCTTGGCTGGCAATGCTTACGCAACCATTGGTGATATTTTTGAACTGGTACGTCCAGAATAAAAAGGAGGTAATGACATGCACGCTATTTTTCAACAAGGTCATCCTGAGGCTCCGGTACTCGTGCTTTTACATGGGACCGGAGGCGATGAACATTCGCTACTAGAAGTAGGTAAAACATTAAATCAGCAAGCCTCTTTGCTCAGCATTCGAGGAAATGTCTTAGAAAACGGGATGCCCCGCTTTTTCCGCCGTTTGGCAGAAGGTGTTTATGACGAAGCCGATTTAGCTGCGCGTGGAGCAGAATTAAACGAGTTTATTCAAGAAGCAGCTGAAAAATACCAATTCTCGTTAAGCAATGTCGTCTTAGTTGGCTATTCAAATGGCGCAAATATTGCCATTCACTTGCTTTTAAGTGACCCTACTTTCCAACAAGCGATTCTTTTCCATCCAATGTATCCGGTAGACAATATTCCAACACAATCGCTACCTGAAACACGTATTTTTATGAGCTTAGGGACCCATGATCCCATTGTTCCCGTAGCTGAGAGTCAACACGTGATCCAATTATTTGAAGACCGTCAAGCATCTGTGACCACCCTATGGACGCGAAGTCATCAATTGACGTATGAAGAAGTCCAACAAGCCCAAGAATGGCTACACGCCTAAAAAAATGCCCGTAACAACGATTATCGATGTTACGGGCGCTTTTATTTTCTTACTAATCGAATAATTCAAAGGAAACTAAAGAGAATCCCCAATCCAATTCATTGTAGCGATACCCACGAATAGCTGACTCAAATTCACCACGCTGATTGTCAATTGGATCCCCACGCAGTTGCTTCTTATTCACGGTAAATGCAGCTTGAATGTCATCATTTGCCGGCATGCGGAAAATATCTAAGTTACCAAAATAATACTTCCAACGCGTCTCATTACCACCACGATAAGCACTTCCACCAAAGGACGCATCGGCATACACCCAGCCGATTGTTGGCAAATAAAATTTCGCCCAATCATGGCAACCTTGCGTATACTCTGAAACATATAAACCAGACTCCCATTTAGCAGGAATCCCCGCCATGCGACAAAGCGTGATAAACAGCAATGCTTGAACACCACAATCACCTTTTTGATTCATGGCGCAATATTCACTAATATTTGGAATCGTATAGTATTCACGCATGAAAGAATAATTCACTTGTGTTGTGACAAATTCATAGATTTTGAACGCTTTTTCCACTAATGTCATCTCAGCTGTCGTTAATTCTGCCAATAACGTGCGCAGAAATTCCGTAAACATGATGTGTGGACTTTTTTCTTGCAATTCAGCATGATACCTTTGCTGTTCTTCTTCGGTTAATGTTTTCGGAAAATCTTTCTCTTCCATGATAGCAAATAGATCATGATACACCGCTTCAATCTCATACTCATGGATCACTTCAAATGAAAGCTCACTAGCATCACTTGTTTGAAACGCAATCGTTCGTTGAATCGCATCTTCTTGGTCAATGTGCTGCACATTCCCTTTGGTGGCAATCACTTTTGACTGTTTCACGTGACCATTCGCACGTGGTAATGGCAAGTGTGCCAAAAAAGGCCCCTCTTCATTCGTCAATCTTTCTTTTGGTGCAATGGATTGTTTTAATTGAATACGCGCCCGTCGTTTTTTGGCTTTTTTCATAACCACAATGTTGTCATCCAGTTCTGTTTGACGCTCGTTATCAATCGTGTTGCCTTCTTCAAAACGGTAGCGTTCATAGTAATCACGACGCGTTTTGACTAAATTTTCGATAAAGCGGCGATGGTAGTATTTTTGCCCTTCATGATAAATCCATTCGACATCTGCTGATACGACAATATCTTCTAATTCTTGCGGTTCAAAATTTTCAAACGCTTCTTCCATCAAACGACACGCTTCTTGTTCATCAAATGGATATTGATTAGCTTCTAATACAGTCAAAATAGCAAGTTCGCCTTCTAAACGGCGCTTTAATGTGGCACTCGTTTGACTTTTGTTTAATTTATGTGCAATTAACTTTTTGGCTAAGCTAATATCGCCATAGTCCTTTGCACGTTGAATATCTTCTGGAATTGGCACAGATAGATAGGATAGTTCATTTAGTTCACTGGCTTTCATCAAAAAGATCCTTTCTACAATTGTATTCCTAGTCCTGGTTGGCTATTGCTTAAATCAATCATCGGGGTTGCTTTTGTTCCAACGATTCCTTCATAAGCTAATTCTTTTAGGGAGAAAGTGGCATCCAAATCAGCAAATTGAATGTTTGGTTGGGCTGCAGCTAAATGCGTAGCCGCCGCCACACTAATATTGGACTCTCCACTCATACAACCAATCATACAGCCGATGCCTGCACTCTCACAAAGGCTAATAATTTTTAAGGCTGGATAAATTCCGCCACATTTCATTAACTTAATATTTACGTAGTCCACGCAATCGCGCTTAGCTAACATAAACGCATCTTGGGGAATAAAGGCACTTTCATCTGACATGACTTTATCGACAACTTGATCACGCACAAACTTTAACCCATCAATATTTTTTGCTGCTACTGGTTGTTCGATAAATTCAATGTCATAGGCACTCATCCGATTGATAGCGCGAATTGCATCTTTCGGTGTCCAACCTTGGTTGGCATCTACTCGTAATTTAATCGTTGGTCCTACGGCTTCACGAATGGCTTGAATTCGTTGAATATCTTCTACCGGATCAACGCCTACTTTAATTTTTATTGCTTGAAAGCCTTGGTCTACCCATTTTTTGGCTTCACTCGCCATCACTGCTGGTGTATCAATACTAACAGTCATATCCGTATGCACATGGTCTTGATAACCACCTAATAATTGATACAAAGGCAATCCCGCAATTTTTCCCATAATATCATAGCAAGCAATATCAATGGCTGTTTTTGCGGCACCGTTCCCTAACATGGCGCGGTTCATAATCGCATGAATTTTGGCAATGTGTAAAGGGTTTTCACCGATTAATTTTTCAGATAATAATTCGAGTGCCCCTTGACAACTTTGCAATGTCTCTCCAGTAACAAAAGTTTCTGGAGCTGCTTCGCCCACACCAATGATGCCATCATCTGTTGTGACTTTGACAAAAATGGTGTCAGCTTCTGTAATCGTGCCTAATGCGATGGTAAAGGGACTGTTTAATGCGACTGTTTGTGCTTGAAATTCTATTTTTGCAATTTTACTCAATGCATACTCCTCCTAATCATATCAATAGAAAAAGCAGAGAACTTCGAAACGATTGAAGTTCTCCACTTCAGTTGTTTTATTTTACGCTTGCCCATTTGTAATCATAAGATGCACCAGCACCATGTACGACTACATCTTGAATTTTTTCTGCACGTAAATGTCCTGACGCCTGTTGGTAAACAGGGACAACACCCATATCATCCATTAAAATTTTCTCAGCATCTAACATATTTTTCCAACGTGCGCTTGGATCAGTTGCATTGGTTGTTGCCGCTTCTTTCATCAATGCATCATACTCTGCGTTTGACCATTTTCCACGCCCAGTTGATTTCTCTGTTGTAAATAGGTCAAGGAATGTACTAGGATCCGCATAATCGGCGCCCCAGCCACCCATGACAATATCATAATCTTCTTGTTGCTGACGATCTAAACGAACTGATATTGGCACAACCGACAACTTCACAGTGAAGCCATCTAACGTTTCTTGTAGGGCGCCTTGTACATATTGGGATACTGCTCGTACAGAGTCTGTATCATCTGCCAAAAATTCTACTTCTAAACTATCAATCCCCAATTCTGATTTCGCTTTTTCCCAATATTCTTTGGCTTTTTCTGGGTCGTAACTTAAATCGGCTGCCGCTTCTTCTACAAAGTCTTTGTTATTATCTGGATCAAAAGACATCCCTTCTGGAATAATGGTGGTAGAAGCCACCGAACCATCTCCTAACACCTGTTTGACCATTGACTCACGGTCAATTGCGTAAGAAATTGCTTTTCGTAAATTAATATTTCTAAATGGTGAATCACTTGCTTCTTGATTTAACGCTAAATAAGATGTCCGTGATTCTTTATCAACCACATAATCAGGATTACTTGCATTTTGTTGCGCTAATTCACCACTTAATGTGACATCATCTAAGGCACCATCTTGGAATAGATTCAAACCTGTTGCTGATTCTTTGACAACCGTCACATTGATTTGCTCAAGTTTTACATTCTCTGCATCCCAATAATCGTCATTTTTTTCATAGCCCCATTCCGTATCCACACCTGGTCCATCAAAACCAGTCAATACAAACGGTCCATTATAAATGGCATCGTCACTAGTTTGCGCATAATTATCGCCTTTTTCTTCCACAATCGCTTTATTTTGTGGGAAGAATGAAGGAAATGCCAATAAATAATCAAAATATGGTGTCGCCACATCCAATGTCACTTTTAATTCATAATCACTAACAGCTTCAATTCCTAATTCAGAAACATCGGCTTCGCCAGCAGTAATTTTTTCTGCGTTAGCAACGGGTGCATATAAGTAAGCATACTCAGATGCTGTTTTAGGGTCGACTGTTCGTTGCCAACCTGTCACATAATCGTCTGCTGTTACAGGTTCACCATTTGACCAAACCGCGTCTTCTCTCAAATGAAACGTATACGTTAACCCATCTTCGCTAATCTCCGCCATTTCAGCAGCTCCTGCTGGAATAGGCTTATTATCAGCATCCAAACGATAAAGTCCTTCATAAACATTATTCAATGCCGTAAAACTAATCGTATCTCTTGCAATCGATAAATCCGCACTCGGCATTTCTTGTGGTACTGCAACGTTAAACACTTGCTCTGAATTAGATGCATTGCCCTCAGTGCCCGTTGAGTCAGTTGTTTGGTCGCCACCACCACATGCTGCGAGTAAAACTGTACAACTGAACAACGTGCCTAATAAAAATCTTTTTTTCATTTCGTTTCCCCCTTTTATTTTTACCAATAACCTAGCATTATATTAGCTGAATTTTCTGATAATTGCAAATTTTTATTTTTCAGTAAAAAAAAGAACTTTTGTAAATCTAATTACAAGAGTTCTTTGATTATTATTTGTCTTACTTATATGTTTGATACAACGCATCTAATTCTCGTTGGTTACGAATAATCACTGTTTTATCTGGATACTTTTTTGCGATGTCTTGGTAATGTTGCTGATGTGATTTAGTACGTCCCTCATACAACACCCACCAAATAAATTCCCTATCTAATTTTTCCTCACAGCCTGCTGCCATATCTGGACGCGTCTGACCACGGTATTTTAGGTAACGACCAACAATCCGTTTAAGCGAAGCCCAACGTGAAAAAAGCAATAAAATAATTTGATCTGCTTGTGCCAACCGCTCGGCTTGATAAAACCGCGTATAGTTTCCATCAATTACCCACTGCTCTTTCTTAAGTTGCTGATGAACAATGGCTTTTGCTTCTTCATCTGGGCGTGTTTCCCAGTTTGCTTCAAATTGAGCAGTGTCCAAATGCAAACAAGGAATCGCTCGCTGACGACTAATGTAATTCGCCAAGGTTGATTTTCCACTACCAGAGTAACCTAAAATAGCAATTTTCATTGTCCATCCACCTCTCTTTTGTTGATTTACGCTTGTTGTGTAAATTCCCCCAAGATGTCTCGGACTTCTGCCGTTGATTTAGTATTCATTAAACGAACACGCAAATCACTTGCCCCAGGGAAACCTTTCACATAAATTTTAAAGAAACGATGCAAGCCCACAATCGAACGCGGAACTAATTCTGAATATTTGTCTTGTAAATCAAGTTGTAAGTGCAACAATCCTAGCAATTCTTCGGAGGTGTGCTCTTTGGGCTCTTTTTCAAACGCATACGGATTTTTGAAAATCCCACGACCAATCATAATACCATCCACACCATATTTTTCAGCAAGTGCTAAGCCTGCTTGACGATCGGCAATATCGCCATTAATCGTAATCGTCGTATTTGGTGCGACACGGTCACGAATCGCCATAATTTGTGGAATTACTTCATAATGTGCATCCACTTTACTCATCTCTTTACGTGTGCGTAAATGTACCGATAAATTCGCAATATCTTGCTGCAACAAATGCGTAATCCATGCTTCCATCTCATCGATTTCTGTATAACCAATACGGGTCTTTACACTAACAGGAAGACCACCCGCTTTTGCTGCTTCAATTAATTCCGCCGCAACTTCTGGGCGATTAATTAAGCCGCTCCCTTTGCCACGACCGGCCACATTAGGTACCGGACACCCCATGTTGATATCCAAACCTTTAAAGCCCATTTCAGCCATCCCAAGACTCATTTGACGGAAATATTCTGGATTATCGCCCCAAATATGTGCCACCATCGGCTGCTCATCTTCCGTAAAAACCAAGCGCCCACGCACGCTTTGAATACCGTCTGGATGACAATAACTATCTGAATTTGTAAACTCCGTAAAAAAGACATCCGGTGCGCCCGCTGCTTGAACCACATGGCGAAAGACAACATCCGTCACATCTTCCATCGGTGCCAAAACAAAAAAAGGCTTCGGTAATTCTGCCCAAAAATTATTCATTATATACATCTTCCTTTCACTCATCATTGCATCCTACATATGCAACTTTCCAAAACATCATTATTATACTAGGAATACAAGGGAGATGCAAAAGTCGGGTTTGTATAAAAGACAATAGTTGGACTCCTCTCAGGTGTAGCATCTTCAATAATTAAACTCATATATTCCACAGAAATCAATATCTTCTAATCCAGTAAATAACCGAATGACTGCTGCATGAGTCACACAGGCAATGCATTCGTATCCTTTACTCTTGTAAGCATCGAACACCTGACTCACACGTTCATAGACTTCTTCTTTGCTTTCACATTGTAGCGGTGATTCATTCGTACCATTTAAATAATCCAAATACGCACTTGGTACTTGTTCTGCAGACGCCAATTTCGTGCCGGTTTTATCTGGTAACCATTCATGAAGCAACAGTTCAACGATAACTGAAATATTTTGGAACCGAACCATTTCAAGCGTTGTCTGCATCGCTCTTGTGTAAGGAGATGACAATACAAGCTCGATTTCATCAAAAATAGAGTGACCGGTATTCGCTTTAGCTTGCGCAATACCAGTCTCTGTAAGTCGAGCTAAGTCCCTACCAAATCCCTTATATTTTGCTTCTGTAACTTGATGGTAATCTGGCTCGCCGTGGCGAATTAAATAGATTTTCATAATGGCCTCCTATAAAAATATAAGATTAATCTTATATTTTTCTTTTTTATGCCTAACAAAGTCAAGCTAGTTTTTACAAATATTTTTGTAAAATAACCTCATCCCCATTCATCTCTCCTGTTTCTTGAAAGCCAAAACTTTTATAAAGTCGCAATGCTTTAAAATTACTTGATTTTGTCGATAAGGTGATAACTTCTACGTTCGCACGTCGAAAATATTTCTCAATAATGAGACTTAATGCTTTTCGAGCATAACCTTTCTGCTGGTACTTTTCATCAATCATCAATTGCCATAACCAGTAACGTTTATCTTTCTCCGGAATTTTTTCATCAAAAACCAAAGCTGCATACCCAATTACTTCATTATTTAATCGAATAAAATAAGCTTCCGCAACATCTAATTTCTCTGCTTCATGAATTGCTTCTGGAACTGTTAAAACTAAATTTTTATTTTTTTGTTCATTGGAAACATGTAGCATCTCTCCTAAAAAATAATTTTGAGTATCAACTGAAAGTAATCCAATATCATCTTCATCCACAGAGTTAATTCGTTTTTGTAATTCTAACTCAACAGCATTTGAACCAATGGTATTTGGTTCATAGACATGCAAAATCGTATGAAATCCGACTGATTGCCAAAATTTCAATCCCAAATAATTAACAGAAGACACAACTAATTCGGCAGTTTCGAGAGTTTTGCCATACCTTTTCTCTAGTTCTTGTATCGCTAGTCTTGCTAAACCTCTTGCACGATACTTTTCATCTATATAAAAGTGTAAAATATAAATGTTGGTTGGTGACTCATCAAAGACCCAGAGGTAACCTATTATTTCATCTAGATAATAAACACTTAAACAATGACACCTTTCATGTGGAATAGCTGGAATAACCTCATTAATATTGATTAATGGTGGTAATGTTTCTCGGCCTTCTACACGCTGAAAATACGCTTTGGATTCTTCATAAATTTGGTTGAGTCTTAGCTTTTCTTTTTCAGCGGCTACTTTTATTTTTATTAATTGCATATTTTTTCTCCTTGTTAAATAATTTGTACTTATTTAACATTGAAAGTTGGTCTACCCATAAAAATCCCCCCTCAATTACTTTTATCTAACACCACTACAGACAAGCAGTCTTACGCACCACACTACTCCCACTTCAAATCCAATAACTCCAACATTTCATGGTATGCTGTTTCGATTCGTTGACGTGTTTCTTCTGGCACTTGATCTGCAGATTTTCCGCCTGGTAAATAATCTTCTGCTAAGACAACTTGGAAATCGTATGCTTGCATATTGCCATATTCAAAATCATAATACATATGATTAGCGATTGGTTCTCTAGATACCCAAGTAGGGTGCAAAGTTACATTGCTTAAATACGTTCGCTCGCCATCTTTAGTAATTTCGACTTCAGGAATGACGCCACGTTCGGTCCAATAGTCATTATTGACTGTTTCAAACCGTTGATTCGACAACAAATTCCCCATTGAATAAATGATAAACTTCTTCTCGCCATCTTTTTCAATGATTTCTGTTGGTTCCGCAACATGCGGATGACCACCAAAAATAATATCAGCACCAGAATCAATCATTTTTCGATAATTGGTTTGTTGTACTTCGGTTGGCTCCAATGCGTACTCCACACCATCTTGCGGCATAACAATCGTAATGTCGGCTATTTTTTCGGCTTTTTTGATATCTGTCTCCACTTCATCCATCGACAAATCATTTAAATATTTGTCGTAATCTTTCTTACTGATACTTTCTTCAATCCCATTAAAACCATAAGAATAGGCTAACATTGCCACCTTGATACCCTTAACTTCTTTGACTAAAATACCGTCATTATCCACATTTACACCAATCGTATCTAAACCCGCGTCATGAAATGTAGTTGCCGTCGTTACGACACCTTCAATACCTGTGTCTAAAATGTGGTTATGCGCCAAATCAATCACATCAAAACCTGCATCTTTAATACTATCAACAACTGTTGGCGGCGCATTGAATAATGGAAATCCGCCAACTTCTCGCTTAGGATTAATCGTACCTTCAAAATCGCCTAAAGCAATATCTGCTGAAGAAATCAGTGGTTTCACCTTCTCATAATCATTATCAAAATCATAATTTTCACCATCAAATGAACTCAAATACAACGGACGATGATACAACATATCTCCACTTGCAGTAACGGTAATTGTTTGCGGTCCTTGCTTTTTATTGGGTTCGCTTGTTTCATTGGTTGCCGAAGTCTCATCACTTTTCTGTGATGCTAAACCTTTATAAATGATAAAGTAACCAGTATAGCTCATTGATAGAAACAACATCCCCACCAATACACCAAAAACCAACTTTTTCCCTTTTCTAGAAAGTTTGCGTTTCGTCATTTCTTATTCACTCCTTTTTGAAAGCGGAACCAAAAATGGTGATATCAAAACCATTCATTTTCTTATAAAATATTATACCGAAGATTTTATCGGTTTAGTAGTTAAATTTTGATTTCTCGTTGCGATTGAACGAAAAGACCACGCTCTTATACATTCTTAAGAGCATGGTCTTTGACTTAATTTACTAGTCTTTTTTAGCAACAATACTAATTATTCTATTCAAACTTCTTATTTAATTCCTCAAGTTCTTTTTTTTCTTTGAAATAGAAAACTGTCCAAATCACAAAGAAAATTGTAAAAAATAGTACCGAAGCTGTAACAATCACTCCGAGTTTAAAAGGAAACCAATGACCAAAATAGGCTGCCACTAAAAAGCTTACATATCCCCCTGATAATTGAAAAATAGTTTTCGATAGAAGAGACAGTTTGGTACTTTCATGAATAGTCGACAGCACGCCCATGACAATCCCTAAACCAACAATCAGTAAAATATTTCGACGGACTTCATGATCTGCAAAGAAGATTCCTGACATCGTAAAAATAATACTACTTACTCCCACACCTAGTAAGCCATTCTTGATTATTTTTTTCATTGTAACTCCCTCCTAATTAATCTGTCGTAAAATTTTCTTTAAATTTGGCAAGTAACGTCGCGAAATCGTTTGTTTTCTCCCACTTTTTAAAATCGCTAGCATATTACCTGAAAATGAGTTTTCTAAGCGTTGAATTTGCTTGATATTAATAATTGTTGATTTTGTAATTTGAACAAATTGTTGTCCATTTAAGCGCTCTTTGATTTTATACAGACGACCACGAAAGATAATCTTTTCATTATTTATCGTTAAAATAACCACTTCATCAGCAAAAATTTCAATAATTTCGATTTCATGTACTTGTACAACCTGAATACCATCTTTTGTTTTTACCGTAAACATGTCTTTTTCTTGCACATTGGACAATTGTAACAGTAACTCATTGGCTAATTCATTGGTCGGTGACTCAATTAGTACCCTTAACCCATCAATTGTGGCATCAATTCTTACTTTGATTTCCATGGCTATCCCTCCTTTTCAACTATATTGTACACGATGGGATTGAATTATTGTGCTTTTTTCTATAAGCGGTTGGGGAATTGGTATGAGAGGTAGTGTTGGAAGAATTTGAGTGGAGTGTGTATAAGAAGATAGTGGAAAAATAATCGAAAGTATAAATCACGTACAACAAAAGATAAAAAAAACACTTTTCGCAATTGGAAAGTGTCTGAATCGTTGATATAGAAACAATTAAGGTTTTGATAATTGAGAAGCTTTACGAGCTTTTTTAAGGCCTGGTTAAACAAATTTTTATTTTATATCGTTTTACAAGTCTACTAATGGTGCAAAGTCAATGTTCTCTTGCTCATGGGGTTTTGTAGAACTGTATAAAGTTATATGTTGCTAATATCTCAAATCATTACCACAACTTGGTAAGTTGGCTGATTGAAGAATACTATCTACTTTTGTACCATATTTTTCATCCTTTATCGTCCGGTAAATCGTCGTTGCGGATATTGCTTTTTATTAATCTAGTTAGGTTACCAACTATTCGGTATTATCTCGTAGCGAGCTGATGTCCCTCAGAAATAATTATTGTTACTTTTTAAATCCTAAAATCGAATTAGTCCGCTATCATTTTCTATAAAACTCGATGAACTATAGATAACCTCATCCAAAATTATTCATAGAATGAAAACAACTTTTCAATAGAGATTTCGAGACCTACTTGCTTCATTTTATCTTTTGATTTTGAGAAGAGGACATTTAAAACTTCATTTCTTTCTTTTTTTCTCCCATGATGTATTAATCTATGACAATTTGGACAAATACATTTTATATTCGCTGTTTTATCTAAACTATATTCAAAATCTTCTTGCTGACCCATTGGTATTAAGTGATGAGCTTCCATGTAAGGCTTGCCCGTTTTATTGGAGACAAATGTTGCATGTCGGTAATCGACTTCACAGTAATAGTTTGCTCTTTGCAGTGCTGTAGCTGCTATAGCACTATCTCTTGGCCATCTCTTTCGGCCCCTACCATCAATAATCGGATCGTTTCTCTTTGATGGCTTCGCTTCCTCAGCCGTTAGCTGGTATTCATATCCTATCAAAAATTCTTCTATAGTATTTTGAAATTTTAATTCTTCTTCAAAATTCTCTCCATAAAGTCCGTAATCATTTGACAGCAATTCTTTATAAAAATCACTAAAATCTCTATTTTCCCCAATATTGACTTGAACCTCATTCAACATTTCCACAAAAGACTTTAAATCCCTTTCGATTCTATCTTCCGCAACCAAAGAATATTGGTCATAATACGTACTGAAAATAGTTCCCAACTCATATCCTTTTGATAAATTATTTTTGCCGGCTAATAATATTGACCCTACAGGATATCCCCGATTATTTAATCTTTCTCCTAGGAGATGTGAAGCAGATAGGTTCTGTTGCAAAGTCTCA